>JBNLBT010000062.1:0-20012 GCA_050303435.1 Marinicellaceae bacterium | reverse complement strand
TGAATGAATACGCAATTGAACTGGGCATCCGTGCCAAAACCGAGATGGTGTTCACACTGCCCACCAAACGATTCCATGTGCAAGGCAATGCGTTCAGCGCACCCTTCACGCATGCCGACGACGGCAACGCGCAATCCTGCGAACGATTCGAAATCAAAGGCTGGTATCGGGAACCCCATGAAGTGCCCTTTGTAAACATGGGCATTCCCATAGGCCTGCCCCCCATCATCATACCCCAGGAACTGTGCTATTCGGTGAACGTCTATACAGCCAATTACAATTGGCATACTGCTTCCGGTCAGATTCTATTCTCCAATCTCCTCATCGAGTTCATTGGCATCTATCAGATGATAGAACCGGGCCACTTAAAATTCAGTTTTGAGCAGACCACGCAGACAGTGCAACCGGGCGATGACGGCGTTGAACACCGCTACACGGGTTTACCAATCGCCGGTTTTGCTGCCTATGAATACGTGAACAACAACGCCCAGCCCGGCCTGCTGGCGCGCTACGCAGGGCAATTCGGTTTCAAGACGCAACGCCGCATAGAGGTGTTGAACGCACCGGATTGAGAACACACAAGCCATGACAAAGCGTCAGGCGTTCAGCTTCAGGGCGCTTGCCCGGCGGCGCGCATCTGGCCTATACTGGTCGCCCCCGATCATTGGCCCTTGGCATGAATATTCTGATCACCGGCAGCGCCGGCCACCTGGGCGAAGCCTTGGTGCGCGCACTCAAAAATGGGGCGCACCGCGTTCTTGGCACCGACCTGCTGGATTCACCGCACACCGACCGCGTTGGTGATTTAAGCGACCCTGAGCACGTGCGCGCCTGCATGCAGGGGGTGGACGCGGTGATTCACACCGCCACCCTGCACAAACCTCATGTGGTCACCCACAGCCGTCAGGACTTCGTCGATGCCAACATCACCGCCACCCTGAATCTGCTGGAACAGGCCCAAGCCAACAGCGCGCGCGCCTTTGTTTTTACCAGCACCACCAGCGTGTTCGGCGACGCCAACACGCCACCGCCCGAACGCCCGGCGGCTTGGATCACCGAACAGACCGTGCCGCAGCCGAAAAACATTTACGGCGTCACCAAGCTGGCCGCGGAAAACCTCTGTCAGTTGTTTCATCGCCTGCACGGCCTGCCCTGCGTGGTGCTGCGCACCTCGCGGTTTTTTCCTGAAGCCGACGACGCGCGCGCCGTGCGCGAATCCTACAGCGACGACAACATTAAAACCACTGAATTTCTGTACCGGCGCGTGGCCATTGACGACGCGGTTTCTGCGCATCTGTGCGCCGTGCAACGCGCCGGCGAAATCGGCTTTGACCGATTCATCGTGTCCGCCACCACGCCGTGCAGAAAAACCGATTTGGCCGATCTGCGAGGCGACGCGCGCGGCTGGTTTCACCAGCGCATGCCGGAGCAGGCGGCCGCGTATGAACGCCTGGGCTGGCGCCTGCCGCCGTCAATCGATCGGGTGTACGTGAACCGGCGCGCGCGGCAAAGACTGGGCTGGCGACCGCGCTTTGATTTCAACGCCGTGCTGGCGCGCGCACAGGCCGGCCAGAATCCCCTGGGTGAACTGGCGCAGCGCATCGGCCGCAAAGGCTATCACAGCGAAACATTTACAGACGGCCCGTATCCGGTGGATTGAACCCAACGCCTCAAACGGTTCAAAAAATCACCATTCGCACACCGATCACCATCAGGATCACGCCGCCCAGCCATTCGGCGTGTCGCTGCAGTTTCTCACCGCCGCGCCGGCCCAGCCACACGCCCGCAACGCTCATAACCGCGGTGGTCAGACCGATCAAAGCGCAGGCCAGCCACACCCCGACCGGCAACAGATTCAAGGCAAATCCGGCCGCCAGCGCATCGATGCTGGTGGCCAGCGCCAATCCCAGCAACAGGCGTTGACTGACCCGCCCGGCACCGATGTCCGGGCCCCCGGAGCCCAGGGCGTCGAGAATCATTTTGCCGCCGATGCCCAGCAACAAAGCGCAGGCCACCCAATCCGTCCAGTGGCCCAGAAAACCCAGCAGTTCACGCCCGCCCCAATAACCGATCAGCGGCATCAAGGCCTGAAACAGGCCAAAATACACGGCCGCCTGCCAGCTCAAGGTGAACGGGGCGGTGCGCGCCGCGGTGCGTGTACCCAGGGACAGAGACACCGCAAAGGCGTCCATGCTCAAGGCGATTGACAAAGCCAGGACTTCCAGCAAAGCTTCAATCTCCAGAATTCAAAGTGAGTAAACTGACCTGGGCGGCCAACAAAAGTTCAGACGTTTGGAGGCGCGGCGAAATTTGCATCATTCACAGCGCGCTCGGGCTTTGATGCGTTGGCCGGCCTGCACCAGGGCCTCGATGGCCGGCAACAGATCGCGGCCGTTCACCGTCAGTTCGTATTCCACCGTCGGTGGCGACGTGGGCATCACGGTGCGCGAAAGCATGCCTTTTTCGACCAGCATTTTCAATCGCTGGGTCAGAACTTTGGCTGAAATTCCGTCGAGATCGTCCTTCAGTTCACTGAAGCGCCGCGGCTCACCGCTCAGATACCAGATGATGTTCGGTGTCCAGGCGCCGCCAATGATGTTCAGGCATTCCATCAGCGGGCATTCATGCGGCGGCGGGCCCACCCGGTTTTTTCTGCGTTTGATCATTGCATCCACTCTCCATTCAGTCCGTTGGTTTCCATCCGGTGACTGCAGAATCGAGCGATGCACCGAATGATACTTTCAAAAAGTAACCTGATCACCATATACTACCACCAAGAGGTGAATCGCGGCAATCATTTCCCCCCGCGGCAATCCACAAAGTCAATTTTTTAACTTGGAGAAAACCAATGTATACACTGTATTCCTATCCCGGCACCTGTTCCACCGGCATCAATGTGCTGCTGCACCAGCTGGGGCTTGAAGCCGAAATCATCAACCCGAAATCGGTGGACAACTACGCCGAGATTTCGCCCACCCGTCAGGTGCCCGCGTTGATCGATGACGGCCTGGTGATCACTGAAGGCGCGGCGATCGCGCTGCATCTGTTGCGCAAGCACGGGGATCCGGTGCTGCGCGCCAGCGAAGCCGAGCAGGCCACATTTTTGCGCTGGCTGATGTTCAACTACGCCACGGTGCATCCGGCGTACTCAAAATTGTTCACGGTGAAATACGTGATGGACGACGGCCCGGCAAAACAACAGCTGATGCAGCAACTCGCCGACGGCGTGTCGGACCACTGGGCCATCCTGGACAATCACCTGGAGGGGCGCACCTGGATGCACGGAGAAAAGGTCAGTCTGATTGATTACCTGCTGGCGATTTATTCCTCCTGGAACAACTTCTTTCCGAACGCAGAGATTCACATCGGCCCCAAGGTGCGCGCCTTGATCGATCGGGTGACGGCATTGCCGGAATTCAAGGCGGCCTACGCCAGCGAAGGCATCGATTTCAAAAAAGCCGCCTGAAATCCCCGGCCCGCCGCGGCCAGGGGCCGCCGTGACCGCACGCACCCCTCTGGCGCGCGGTCACGCCCGGCGGCCATCACAGAATGGGGGAAACCAGTCGCGCCAATCGCTCAATCAGCTGCACCGCAAAAGGCCGCTGTTTCCAGGCCTCAGGATCGATGCGTTGCGCATCGGCCAGGTCGGCGGCGAACTGTTGCCGCAAGGTTTTGGCGGTGTCGCGTGCATAAATCAGCGCATTGACCTCAAAATTCAAATCAAAACTGCGTTCGTCCAGATTCGCCGATCCGACGATCGACAAGGCCCCATCCACAACCATTGTTTTGGCATGAATGAAGCCTTTGCGGTAGCGGTAAATTTCCACGCCGGCCTCAAGGAATTCACCGTAGTGTGATTTGGCCGAGGTGTTGACCAGCCTGGAATCGGATTTTTCCGGCACCAGCAATATCACCCGCACGCCGCTCAGTGCGGCAACAGTCAAGGCCCGTTTGAGGCTCTTCGGCGGCAAAAAATAGGGCGTGGTGATGAGGATCTCCAGCCGCGCCGCATGCACCGCCTGCAAATACGCGTGCAACAACGTGGGGTGTTTTGAATCCGGGCCGCTGACCGCCACCTGCACCAGCTGACCGTGCGCACGTTCTCTGGATTCCGGGAAATACGTGGCGTCCGCGGCCAGGTCATCTTCGGCGCAAAAGTTCCAGTCATTAAAAAACACCTTTTGCAACTGCGCCACGCACTCACCCTGGAGCCGCACGTGGGTGTCGCGCCAATACAGGCTCTGCTGCGCGCGGTTGTCATACTCATTGCCGACGTTGATGCCGCCGAGGTAACCGATGTGGCCGTCAATGACCACGATTTTGCGGTGATTTCGGTAACTCAGGCGCTGGAAAAAATCAAACAGCGAGATCGCATAAAACGGCTGCACATCCACACCGTGTCGGCGCATCTCCGATACCCGTTTGCGAGAAATCCAGTGGCTGCCCAGATCGTCGTAAATCAGACGCACCTTCAACCCTTCGCGCGCCTTGCGTTGCAGTAGTTGCACCAGCGCCCGGCCGGTTTCGTCGTCTCTGAAGATGTAATATTCGATGTGCACGTGATGTTTGGCCGCTTCAATGTCGCGCATCAACGCGGGAAACTTGGCCTCGCCGTTGACCAGCAGATCCACGCGGTTGTGCGTGGTCAACGGACTGAATCCGTCCAGTAAAAGCATTTTGGCGATCTGTTCAAAGCGCGACAGCGTCGGCTGGCGCTCCGCCAGCGATTCGATGCGCCGGCACTTGAGTTTTTTTTCCAGGGCGGAAAAATTCGCCGCATCGCGCAACATTTTGCGCGAATAAATGGCTTTTTTTCGGCGGTTGCGTCCAAACGCCAGATACCAGACGATGCCAAAGACTGGCACCACGATCACCGTGAACAGCCAGGCCGAAGTGCGCGCGCTGCTTTTATCCTGATACACGATGTGCAGGCAGGTGGCGCTGAGCACCAGTATGTACAACACATTAAGCAGGGTGTAGCCGTTCATGAAATCGCCTGTTGTGACGGGACCGCGGCGCCACGGGAAGGCCGCGGCACCGCCATGAATACTACACTGTTTTCAGCGGCAATGCACGCGTCGAAACGCCCGCACACCACCGCAGGATTCGCGCCGGGAGCGAATCACATCGACTCAGCGCAAGGTGCAGGCCGTGTTGCGCACACGCGCGCGTGCGCTGTTGCCGTTGGCCGGCTGGACGACGCAACTGGACGTGCCGTTGCGTGCCGGATTCGGGCCGTCAGTGCACACGGCCGCATTGCCTCCGGCGGCAACCTGAGCCTGGCATTGAGCCACACGCTGGTTGTCGCACAGCAATGTGATGCGAAAGGCATCGCCGGGACGGCCGTCGATTTTCAGGCCCACAAGGCCGACCTGCGTGTCGGCGCACTCGCTGCGGTTGACCGCGCGATCCTGTCCGGTGTCAAACGATTGTTCGCGCGGCGCCGGCTGACTGCAGGCCGCCAGCGAAAGCGGCGCGATCAGCGCCACCCGGGTTGAATTGATTGATGTGTGCATGGTCATCCTCTCCGTTGTGTGTGCGGTGAGATGAGCGTCATCTCACCTGAGCATGCATGCGCATTCGGCCGGGCAAACGTGCCGCGTTTGTGCAGCCAGTTCAATTCAGGGCGCGCCCCATGCAGCGGCCCCGGGGCCGTTCAATCGGCTGCGCCGATCGCTTCGCGGGCTGAGGATGTGGTGGTTTCCGGTCGCAGGGTGATGTGCACATCGCCTTCGGCCAGTGTCAGTTGCACCACCGCTTCGGTGGCATTGGCCGTCACCAGTTCCGGCGTAGCACTGAGGACAAACGCCTGCTTGGCGGCGTCAAACAGGTGCACGCGCAGACGCAGGCGCACCTGACCTTGCGCTTCCAGCGTTGGCGTGACTTCAAGACGCAGCACGTCGTCGATGCGCACTTCACTGGCGTCACCGCTGGCGCCCAGCAGGTGGGCATCGACCGCTTCGCTCAAGGACGGTGAATCCACTTTGATGTGCATCATGATCTGTTCGGCCATGGCCGGCACAAAGGTGAACAGCATGCCCAGCACCAGCGCACCGGTCATGAAGCCGGGGATGAAGCGTGAGCGCCTGGATCGCGCATTGTGCTGCTCCGGCAACAGCGCGGCCGTGGGCAGCTCAAACACCGCGGCCAGAGCCTGCAGGGATTCATAGGAGGCCGAGCCGCTGGCTTCAATGCGCTGAATGGTGCGCAGCGACACGTCGGCCAGGGTGGCCAGATGGGATTGACTCCAGGCGCGCTGCAGGCGTTCCTGTTTTATTCGTTGTGCGTTGATTGTCTGTTTCATGGCGACTCCGCTGTGACTCTAAGTTGTCTCTATATTGTGTGACAACGGCCAGTAAAAAACGACGTCAACTTTATGACATGGGCTGATTTTTTAACAGCGGCACGGGTCCGTGCCTGTTCACTGCGATGAATGCAGACCGATCAGATTGCCGTCGGGGTCTTTGACCAGGGCGATGTGGCCAAAAGCGCCGATAGAGAATTTCGCTTTGACCAGTTCGCCGCCAAGTTGCGCGACGCGACCGGCCGGTTTCGCGCAATCGGTACAACTGAAATACACCACCGTGCTGTTGCCACCGGCGGGCATCGCGTCGGTTTGCACCAGCGCGCCTGAACTGCCGCCCTGGCGGGGATTTTGCGGAAAGGCCCACATCGGCAGGGCATCGGCCGGTAGACGGGTCAGTTCCACCTCCAGCAGCGCTTGGTAAAAACGCCGCGCGCGGTCGATGTTGTTGACGTAGATTTCAAACCAGTGTACAGGGTTGTGCATGCGCTCACCTCAAGCAAAAGATCTCACCTCATTATTCCACACCTGCGCGCATTGCACGAGTGTTTCGGACAGACCCGCGGACCACGCGGCGTTTGCCCGCGGATTTCCTGCAGACAAAGAAAAAGGCCAGCCGACTGGCTGACCTTTTGCTTTCGTTGGCTCTGAGTAATCAGATCGCCACAATGTGTTCGGCTTGCGGGCCTTTTTTGCCTTCTGTCAAGACAAATTCAACGCGCTGACCTTCAGCCAGGGTTTTGAAACCCGAACCTTCAATGGCGCTGAAGTGGGCAAACACGTCCGGACCGGACTCTTGCTGAATGAAACCAAAACCTTTGGATTCGTTGAACCATTTAACGGTTCCTGTCACTTTTTCTGACATGATTAATACCTGTAAAAATTTAAAAATGTAAACGCCTTAATCAGGCGGGTCTAGCTTAATACGGATTCCGAACTTATACAACTGCAGGCCGAGTAAAACAAAGGATACAACGAAATGTAGAAATGAAAGTATGCGACGATCTAGTATAGCTTGGGCGCAGTATACTGGCAAAAAATCACGCTGTAAAGTGCACCACGTCACAATTTTACACACAAATCACTGAAAAATACCCCTGCGAGGGCACTTGATGTCAACCGATCGGGCGCCGCTGCGTTTGGGACTACAAATCATTGATGGAGAAAGTAAAATGAAATGGGTACAAACATTCACTCTGCTGGCCTTGACCGTTCTGGTCAGCGCATGCCACGCGCATCCACACCACGGCAAAAAAGTGGTGGTGGTCAAAAACCACAACCACAGCGACAGCAAAGTCATCCTGATCGACGACGATCACCGCAGAAACGATTACACCATCGTGCACGTCAAACCCGGCAACAACCGGGTGTGTCGCAAGCACCGCCGGCATTGGCATTGCGTGAAATGAGCGGTCATTGAACACCGCATTGCTCGCCGCAATGAAAACCTGAGCGCGCAGATCCGCGCGAACCATTGCCCTCTCCACATGGGGTGGGCAATGGTTCATATCCTCACAATCCATATCAAGGAGAACAGACATGAATCCGTCTCATGCGCAATTGAATGCGAATACACACTCTGACCAAACCCTCACACACCGTCGCTGTGGCGCGTTATCCTGGCCGCTGCTGTGGCTCACTCTGTGCCTCGCGCTGTTGTCGTGCCACCTTTCAATGGCCAAGGCATCGATCAGAGGCACCGCGCTGTCGGGCGTGTACATCATTGGCCCGGCGCCGTCGGATTACCTCAACTTACAAAACGCTTTTGATGCCATCATGACCGATGGCATTGCCGCGCCGGTGCAATTGAAATTCAAGCCCGGTATTCACGAAGTGCACGCCAGCCTGACCGCCTTTGACCGGCATGGGCAGGTCGACGATCTGCTCACGATCACATCGCTGGATCTGCAAAACCCCGCCACCTTGCAACACGCCGCGGTGGCCTCCACGGACAACTGGGTGATTAAATTGAGCCAGATTGAATCGATTCAGATCGACCATCTGTTGCTGCAGAGCACCGGCAACGATGTGTTCAGCAATCTGCTGGTTTTCGGAGGCATCAGCAACAGCGATGTGTTCATTCATCACAACGCGTTCTACAATCGCCACGTGGATGACGCCACCGCTGAAACCAGCGCCGCTTCGATCAACTGCAGCCAACCCACCGCACTTGACAACACACGCATTGTCAATAATCTGTTCAATGCCGGCAACGCCGCCATTCGACTCATCGGCAGCGTCGACAACCCCATGCAACAGATTCACATCCGCGGCAACCGCTTCGACGATCAGTCGGCGGCGATGGATTTTTACACCCTGTCTGTGACACATGCCAACGGGCTCTCCATTGAGGACAATGAAATATACAACAGCCTGAACAACGCCAAAGGCGTGCGCATTGATCAGACGTCCAATGCCCTGATCAATGCCAATCGCCTTTTCATGCTGGGCGGCGGCAACGGCGGTCAGGCCTTTGTAATGAACGCCGCCAACGATGCCTTGCCCGGCCAAACCGACATCCAGAACAACATCATGCTGGCCTCTTTGCGAACACTGCACATCGGCACCTCCAGCCAGAATGTGCACGTGCAGCACAACACCCTCGCGGCCACCGGCGCACTCATCGGCGATACAGAAAGCGCCGCGCTCAAATTCAGCACCTCCTCCGCGCAAGCCAACAACCTGTACCGCAGCAACATTCTTTACAGTGACCACACGCACGGCATGGCGCATCTGCTGCAGATCGATCACAGCAGCAGCATTGCCTCGGCCAGCGACAATGTGTATGACGGCCAGATGCAGCACCCGATGCAGGTGGACGGTGTCAACCACGGCTCATTGACCGATCACCAGAACGGCACCGGACTGGACGCGACGTCGCTGGCAAAGATCATTGATTTCGTCGATCCAGGCAACGCCGACTTTCACCTCACCGCCACCCAGCTGCTGGATGCAGATCTGATCGTGCCAGCCGCTTTTGGAGTCATTTTTGACGTCGACGGCGAAACGCGCCTGCCGCACGCCAGCACCAAAGGCGCCGATGACCTGGATGCAGAGAGTGTATTCAACTCAGGTTTCGAGTGATCAAAACCATGACTGCTGCCGGTCGGAGCGCGCCCTTTTTGCATGCAAGGCATGGCCTCACCCCGAGGCCCGGTGAAATCATTCGGTTCGACCCAATGGATCGGGTTCTTATATGCAAATTCTCTGTAATGTGTTTGAAGGCGACGTGATTGCGCATGCAATTGACGCAATCACCGGTGATTCGATAGGCGCCAGCTTCATACCCGCCGACCCAGCCACTCTGTCCACCCCGATTGAAGCCTTGCTGACGCCGAACAGGCAGTCCATACAGGTCTCTGATCAATTTAAAGACGCGGTGCTGCAGTGCGACCTGAGCGGCTCATTCATGGATCTGTTCGCCCCGGTCCGCGGCGTGAACACAGCCATTCTGGACAATGTGCGCGGCATGGAATTCACCGCCGCAGGCCATTTGCTGGTGTCGGTCGGTGGCGGCGGCAACGTCGACACCATCGCGGAATTTGACGGCGCAGGCAACCTGATTGAAAGCCAAATCACCGGCGTCAGTGCGCGCTTCATCACGCTGGCCTTTCAGGGCCCGCCACCCGAGCCGGTGGTGGTGTCGTCCGGCAACCGCTGGACGCAGCTGATGCTGGTGCTGCTGTTGGCCTTGCTGTACGCGGCCCCCTGGCGCAGAAGTCGCTGAGGTTCAGTCACAAGATAGCACTTGAAACCCCGCCGCTTCGGCGGGTTTTTTTTATTGCGGATTCAGGCGTAGCCGGGGGTGTCGTCCAAACGGATGCGGCTGCGCACAAACAGGCCCGATCCGCGGCCGATTTCCTCTCCGGCGTCGTTGCACACCACGGCCTCGGCGATGAACTGACTGCGGTTGGCATTCACCACCCGGCCGCTGGCGCGCATGCCACCGCTGCTGACCGGCCGGGTCAGGTAGGTGGTGAAGGCTGTGGTCAGCACAAACACGTCAGGCTCCAATGAGTTGGCGGCAAAGAACGCCGCGTCGTCCAGCATCTTGAAGTACACCGAACCGTGCACGGCGCCGGCGGCGTGGTGCATGGATGGTTGCAAATCAATTTCAATGTGTGCGGCCCCTTCAGACACTTCAATGCGCGGCTTGAACGCTTTGTTGATCGGTGCGCTCAAGTACATGCGTTCCAGTTTGCGGTGATGTGTTTCGGTGCTCATGCGTGTGCGGCCTGGTTGCTGGAAGTCAGGGGCATTGTGTCACATCGATGGGGTGCACACAAGCCAGGCCAACCGCCGGCTTTAGAAATCTTTAGAATTATTCACCCCCCCTTCATGCAAGACATCAACACATGCGGACAATGGCCCACAGTCCAACCATTCGGAGTCAACATGACCATGCGTTCAATTCTGTGCGCCGGCGGCCTGATCGCTGCCGGCGTGGCCACTGGAGCCACACTGAGCCTGCCAACACTGACACAACAGGTCAACGACGGCACATACAAACACATCAGCGCGGTGCTGATCTCGCACAAGCAGCAGTTGCTGTACGAGGGGTATTTCAACGCGGGCGGCCCTGAGGTGCGCAACGACATGCGCTCGGCCAGTAAATCGATGGTTTCACTGGCCATGGGGCTGGCCCTGCAACAGGGTCTGATCGAAGACGTCCAGGCGCCGGTGTTGCCACACTTTGCCGACAAACAGCCTGTGGCCAACGCCGATCCGCGCAAAAACGCCATCACCATTGAAGATCTGCTGACCATGAGTTCGGTGCTGGAATGCGACGACTGGAATTCAGCGTCGCGCGGCAATGAAGAACGCATGTATCTGATCGAGGATTGGAGCGCCTTCATTCTCAATCTGCCGGTGCGCGGCATCCCGCCGTGGCAGAAAAAACCCGCCGAGCGTCCCTATGGCCGGGCTTTTTCCTACTGCACTGGCGGCGTTCAGGTGCTGACCGATTTGATGGAACGCCGCACAGGCATGCGGTTGTCCGCCTACCTGCAGAAACACCTGTTTGATCCGCTTGGCATTGCGGCGCCTGAATTCACCCAAACGCCGCTGGGCGTCACCAACGGCGGCGGCGGCATGCGCATGCGCGCACGCGACTGGATCGCGATTGGCAACCTGCTGCTGCAAAACGGCAGGCACAACAAGCGCGCGGTGATCGACGCCGACTGGATACGCGCGTCCTGGCAGCCGCGCGCGGTGATCGACGCCGAACGTCACATGGAATACGGGTATTTGTGGTGGATCTACGATTTCAATGTGGACGGGCAGACGCAGCGGGCCTACGCAGCGGCCGGCAACGGCGGCAATTATTTGTTCATATTGCCGGAATTGGACGCCGCGGTGCTCATCGCCGCCACCGCCTACAACACCCAATACATGCACACCCAGTCGCAAGCCATTCTGACCGAGCACGCCATCCCGGCCCTGCGCCGTCTGCGCGATCAGTCGCCCGACTGAGGGTCAAGAAACGAAGCCGGCAACCAGTCGGCTTCGATGATTTGCTGACGTTGTGTGCGGGCCGTGTTTTGCATGCGTTCCAACACCGCCAAGAACGCGGGCGTTTGCATCAGGCCGGCAAAGGTGGGCAGTTTTTCCAGCCAGCGGTGGTTCAGATGACCACGCGAATGGGCTTCCTGCAAGGCCTCGATGGCCGCTGCTGTGTGTCCGCAGTGCTGTTCAACCAGGGCCAAAAGAACCCATTGTTCAGGCCAGCGCATGGCGCCGCTGAACCAGTGGACACGAAAGGCTTCGCGCTCGGCCGCGCTGCGTTCACTGCACGGACGCTGGGTCCACAGCCAGACCGCGGCCTCGGCGTCTTGCGGATTGATTTCAACGGCGCGTTGAAACCACGGCAAAGCCGCCGAGGCCTGCCCGGCGTGCAGCGCCAGGATGCCATTCAAAACCATCAGCTCCGGTCGCACGATGCCACGCGCCAGTGCGGCATCGATGACCGCCTGAGCCTGCCCCGGCTGATTGTGAGACAGATGGTATCGGGCGCGCAAGTGCGTGGCGAACACGCTGTCCGGGAACAGCGCATCGGCTTTGCGATACCACTGCTCAGCCAGCGCCTGAAACCCCAGCAGCTCGAGTATCTGGGCGATCTGCAAATCGCCGTACCGCTGCTGCGTGCCCAACACCTCAACACTCAATCGCAAAGCCTCCACGAGGCGCCCCTTGACCGCGTAAAGATAGGCCAGAGAACTGATGGTTGAGCTGTTGCCGGGGGCCAGCTGCGCGGCTTTTTCATACAAGGGAATGGCCCCGTCGATGTCGCCGTCGGCGTCGTACTTGAAGGCCAACGCGGCCCAGGCCTGGGCGTGATCCGGTGACAGGTCAATCGCCGCGCGCGCCAACTGACCGGCCTCTTCTAGCCATTCATCTGAGCCGTTGAACTTGGTCACCGCGTGCGACAGGGCGATCGACAGACCGGTCAACGCATTGACCTGACCTTCGCGCATCGCCAACGATTGCCGAAACAAGTCAATGGCCAGGCGATTGCTGGGCGCGTCGTGTTTGTCCAGATAACGCCAGGCCTGTGCACTGAGGTCTTCGGCCTGAAACGCGGCACCGGGTGGACTTTGCGCCGTTTCATCGCCGCGGCTGTGTCGCCAAATCAGCGCAGACCCCAGAAGCAACAACAGCAAGGCCGCAGCGCTCAGGCTCAACCACAGGGCACGGCGGGGCGCCTGCACCGCAGAGGACTCGGGCACCTGCTGCACCGGCCACAACCAGCGGTAGCCATAATTGCGCACGCTTTCGATGCAGTGCGCCGCGTCTTTGCAGTGACCGCTGAGGGCCTTGCGCAACAAGGCAATGCGTTGAGTGAGGGTCTCCGGACTGACCTGCACATCGCCCCACACCTGCTGCATCAGCCGATCCACCGAAATCGCCGCGGGCGCGGCTTCCAGCAAAGCCAGCAACAGGCGCCGCGACAAATTCGGCAAACCCACATCGCGCCCGCCGCAGGTGACCTGCAAAGTCACCGCGTGCAGGCGCAAATCCTTGCTGCGGTACACCGCCGGTTTGTGCTGTTGTTCGTCTTGTTGTTCCAACCCTTTTGCTCCACATCAGCTGCATTCCGGTCCCAGCGTGTGCACACGCGACCGGGTCCATCGCCACATTGTAACGTGGGCAGGGCCGTCTTCGGGTGTAAAGATTGCTGTGAGCAACGCAAAACCGGGCCGCTCACCGTGGTCAGTCACGGCAATGAGCAGGACCGCAGATTCGCCGACTGGATGAGGTCAATTTGACCACCACAGTGCGCTTGATGCGTGCCTTCGGGGTCACACAGGGCACGCAGCCAAACGCGCCTCCATGCAATCATTTTCAACAACAATTTTTCACTGTTCTGCACCCCGTGTGGATGGATAAGGTATGACATCGCCGGTGTAGACCGCCTCAAAATCTCCCGCACTCAACTGGCCCAGTTGAGCCAATATCCCGTCGTTCCACAGATCATGGTGTTCTCCGGAAATGAACATGGAACCGCCGGTGTCGGTCAGCACAATGCCATATTTCTTCATTGCCCTGAGGATCACCTGAACCGTTGGATCAAACCCGTCGATGTCCACTGAAGATTTGAGCCTCAGGCGCAAGCCCATCGGCGGTTTGTTTGGATCCTGGCCTCCCCCGCCGTCAGAGTGTGTGGCGGGCAGAATGTATCCAGCCTGTATGTCATTGTGCGTGAAGCGTATGGCGTGCTTGATTTCACCTTCTGTGTGCACTTCATCATAGCGAATCAAACCCGGCAGAATGGCCAGACCGGAGGCATCGGCTGAAGTCCAGTCCAACGGGCGCTGCTGATTCAGGGACAGGTCCCAAATTGCACCAGATCCTCCGGTCCATTGACCGCTGCCATCCTGTTCGGCGTTAAATAATTCATACAGCAGGCAGGTCTGCTTTTGCAACATTAAGATGTGATCATCGCTGCCACCCTCGATGTTCGGGTTCACAGGTATCGGATAACAACCGATGTTATTTTGTCCACTGGTGTTGCAAGAGGGATCACCCAGATCACTTTCATCCCAGTACAGCAACTCGATCGGCGTGAGCGATTGATCCGTTTCGATGATGTTGTATGGAATGCCGATGTCAACGCCTTGCCAGGTGGTGCCAAAATCTGCGTGCAGCGGCGTACTCAGACCCAGACTGTTCAGGTAATTGCTGTTGTTGGGGTGCACCGGATGACTGTCAATGGGGGTGTTCCACAGGTTGTCCTGTGGCAAGATTTCGCAACCGGCAATCACCGGAACCAAGCTGGTCTCGAAACCGTTGAGATAAATCAGATCTTCGCCCGCCGTGGCTGAATAATCGAACGCATCAACCACATCGGTCGGTTGGTTGACGCCCAGGGACTTGACCTGACCCGACACGTTCCCGTCTTCGACGGTGACAATCAAATAGGTGGCCATTTTCTCAGTATCAGCATAATTGCTGGTCCACAGGCGATAGGTGGCCGCAGTAAACCAGTCGGTCAGATTGGTGTCGGTCAGGGCACCGGCGACTCCGACAGTGATGTAAGCGGTGCCGCTGTCATCCAGTGCGTTGTTGCGCACCTGGGCGGTGCGCTCATAGGCGTGATTGTGACCATTGAAATAAATGTCCACATGCTGACTTTCCAGCAAAGCCCGGATTTGATCCGCCCCGTGAGTGGCGCCATGATTCTCTCCGCTGCCCAGCAAGGGGGCGTGACCAAACACAAAAATGTGTTCATAGTTGTTGTCATTGGCGTGTGTCAATTGCCCGCGCAGCCAGTCATATTGTTCCACCGAGTAGCAACGGTCGTTGCGCAGAAAATCATCGAACAAGGCCGGATCGGTGCAGTAATCTGCGCAGCTGGAGTGGGACGAAGGCAGGTTATTGCACGAGAGCATGCCAAAACTGTCGTTGTTTTGCCTGAGTACAATGAAGTAGGCGTTCTGATGTGCAAAGGCATAGTAAAAGCTGTTTGAATGCGAAGACTGATTGGCATCCAAAGAACACACATCCCCCGGTTCATGATCGTTGATGAATCGAGCAATCATGTCGGCATCGTCTTCGCCCGCGATGTGCAACAGATCACAGATGCCATCGTTGCAGGGACTGGGATACCAGCCACTGCCCCAATTGTCGTCGTGGTTGCCGATGACCGGATAAAAAGAAAACTGCAAACCGGCCGCCGGCGGTTTGGACATCAATGGGGCCAACAATGCACGCATGTTGCCGTTGTCCACACCGGGTTCGCAGCCCAGACCGTTCACGGTGGCCGGATCGGTGGCAAAACAACTGGTGATTTGACCATCGCCATTGGCAAAGCCATCGATCAGATCACCCGTTGAAAGGTAAAAATCGATGCCTTCTTCCTGACTCATTTTTTCAATGATGCGGGCCACCCGGTCATTGCGGTCACAACCCCCACCGTTAAAGTCACCGAAGACTATGAAGGAAAAAGAATGCGTGGGACCACTGAAAAGCAGCCCAAATAATAATAGAAATTTCGTTTGCATAACCCCGTTCCAAAATCGAGTGTCGGTATTTGCCGCCCTCTCCTCTGCAATGAACACGACTTGAAACAAAATTCATTTCGCCGTGCAATCAGTCACCATTATTGGTTTGATGGTGTCAATTGGCTGCACCCAGTCAACCCTCAACCGGATCAACTTCCAGTGCGATTATAGCCTCAGGATTCATGCGGAAATTTATACATGGGTCACAAAATTGAACTCAGTGGCGTGCATTGCATCCCATTGTTTATATTCAATTTTTCTCAGAGTACCACGCAAACATTGACCGAATGGTTTATTCGATGCGCAATTCAATGAACGCTTTGCAGCGGCGAGATATTGCTGCATGCACCGCCGCTTGACCGGGCCATTGACCGGGGTGATCCGGGGTGCTATTCTGGATCGCAATTCACCGTTCGGAGACAGGACATGCACACACGGATGCTGACCACCGCCTTGTGGCTGACGCTGTTGATGGGGTCCGCGTCGGGTGCACCGCAACAAGCCCCAGCACCCGCGGCCAGCGCCGCAGCCATACAACAAAAAAACTCGCTGGGCATCGCCCCGCCTGCCGACTGGCAGATCACCGAGGATTCAACGGCCGACGGCATTCACACCGTGATCGTTGAATCACCGCACGACGGGCTGTTGATTGCCCAGCGCTTCAGCACCCCGCCTGACTCGCCAAGCGTGCTGTCCCAGGCGCAGGCCTTCGCGCAGCAATTTGCCGCTTCACTGGCCCTGGGTCACGTCAGCAACGTGCGCTTTGAGGCGGTGCAGGATGCGGCCGTGTTTCCCGGCCGTGCCGGCGTGCGCGAGCAGTTCACATTGCACGTGTTGGGCATCGAATTGCCGCATCAGCGGCATTACTACCGCATCGATTCGGACCAGCAATCCCTGTTCCTGATTGTGCAGTGCGCCGATGAGGACCTGGCCGCCAATGTGGACGGTTTCAGACAAATACTCAGTGCCTTGCCGTCGGACTGAAGAGTCCAGCCAACGCCACCGGGCGCCATCGCTTGTGCAACGCGCCACCGGCTGATATGATATCTATGAATTATTTCGTATGACCGCATGGGATCACAGGCACAGCACGCCCCAAAACCCCGCTCAGCGGCGCTGTTTCTGACGCTGCTGGGGTGGCTGGTGTGCGCAATCTCTCTGTCCAGGGCAGAGGACAATGCGCCCCCGGCTGGGCGCGATTACGTGCTGTTTGAAAGCGGTCAGACCCGACCGCTGGCGCTGCGCAGCGACGGTCAATTTTTGTACGTCACCAACACCCCCGATGCACGGGTTGAAATTTTTGCGGCCTCGCACGCCGGTTTGCACCACGTACAATCGGTGCCGGTGGGATTGGAACCGGTGGCGCTGGCATTGAATCCGGATGAGACGCAACTGTGGGTGGTCAACCACCTGTCCGACAGTCTCAGTGTGATCGACGTCTCCAGCCAGCCGGCGCGCGTTGTCAACACCCTCTGGGTGGGCGATGAACCGGCCGACCTGGTGTTTGCCGGCCCGGACCTGAGGCACGTGTACGTGAGCACCGCCCACCGCGGACAGAACAGCCCCGAAGACCCGCAAAACCTCACCCCCGGCATTGGCCGCGCCAAAATCTGGGTGTTTGATGCCGATGCACCCGGGGCGCAGCCGGGCGGCAGTCCGCTGCAAATCATCACACTGTTCGGCGATGCACCGCGTGCGCTGGCGCGCAGCGCCGATGGCGCGCGCGTGTACGCCGGCATTTTCAAATCCGGCAACCGCACCACGGTGTTGCCGCCGGCCGCCATCGCCGGTGTGCCCAAGGCCCCGCCCAACGCCAGCGACGACGGCGTCGCCGAACCCAACACCGGTCTGATCGTGCAACACAACGGCCAGCACTGGGTGGATGAACTGAACCGCTCATACGATGCCCTGGTCGGCCTCAGGCTGCCGGATCAGGACGTCTTCGAAATCGACGCCATGGCCAGCCCGGCCACTCAGAAGCGCGCCGTGGCTGGCGTGGGCACGGTGCTGTTTTCCATGGCCGTGCACCCGCACACGGGCGAAGTGTTTGTCAGCAATCTGGAGGCCAACAACCCGATCCGCTTCGCCGGCGAAAACCGCCGCGGCACCGGCAGCCTCAAGGGCCGCCTGACCGCCTCGCGCATCAGCGTGGTCGCTGAGGACGGCGTGCAGCACACCGATCTCAACAGCCACCTGGCCGATGAACGGCAGCCCGACCGGCCTGAAACCCTGGACAAAAGTCTGTTCATGCCCTTGCAAATGCAATTCAGTGAAGACGGCCAGACGCTGTATCTGGTGGCCTTCGGCTCGGATAAACTGGTGCGCCTGTCGGTGGCGGCATTGCGCAGCGGTGAAATTCAGCCCGACCCCGCCGACCACCTGCTGCTCACCGGCGGTGGCCCCAGCGGTCTGGTCATCGACGCGCAGCGCCGACGTGTGTATGTGCACACCCGCTTTGACAACGGTGTTTCGGTGGTCGACATCGACGCTTTTAATGAACACAGCCACCTGCGCATGCACAACCCCGAGCCGCCCAGCGTCACCGCAGGCCGGCCGTTCCTGTACAACGCCACATTGACTTCAGGCTTCGGCAACGACGCCTGCGCCAGCTGTCACATCTTTGGCGACAACGACGCCTTGGCCTGGGACCTGGGCGATCCGGACGGCGCGGTGCAGCCGGTGGTCAACGACTACCACCCGCAAAGCGCCGGTCACCCGGGGTTGTCGCACCGCTTTCATCCGATGAAAGGCCCGATGACCACGCAGACCTTGCGCGGTTTGCCGCGCCACGGTCCGATGCACTGGCGCGGAGACCGCAGCGGTGCGATGCGCAGCGGCGATGAGACACTGGAAGCGGCCGCCTTCAAGGAGTTCAATGAAGCGTTCACCTCGCTGCTGGCGCGCACTGAACCCTTGAGCGCGGCCGATATGCAGAAATTCACCGATTTCGCCCTGCAACTGACGCACCCGCCCAACCCCTTGCGTCGGCTCGACAACGGTCTGACCGAACAGCAGCAGGCCGGCGCGGAGTTGTATCACCGCGGCGTGCTGCGCAGCAACGGCGTGCGAGAAATTTGCGCCACCTGTCACCCCATTGATCCGGCCGCCGGCGTGTTCGGCACCACCGGGCAAATGGCATTCAACGACCAGCCCGGCGAAAAAGATTTCAAGATTCCGCATTTTCGCGACCAATACCGCAAGATCGGTCTGTTCACCACCGGTTCGGCCTTTCCACGCGACCAGATCCGCGGCTTCGCCTTCAATCACAACGGCGCCACCAGCGTCAACGCGCTGTTCGCTGAATTCGGCGTGTCCAACCATTTAACCGCGCAGTTGAAAGAGTTTCTCTTCGTTTTTCCCAGCGAGTCTGCGCCGATTCTGGGGCAACAGCTGGACATCACCGCCGAGCGCTCAGCCGCCGCCGAAGCGCGCCTGCAATTGCTGATCGAACGCGCGCGGGTGACCGAGCCGGTGCCGGAATGCGATCTGGTGCTGACCGCGCAAATTGACGACATTGAACGGCAGTGGCTGCTGCACCGCGAGTCCGGCCGCTGGCGTGCCGACGACGGTTCAGCCGATGCGCCGCTGGACGCCCTGGATGCACTGATCGAAGACGCGGCTGAACCGGCCGTGCTGACCTGTGTGCCCTGGGGCAGCGGGCCGCGCGTGGCGCTGGACCGCGACGGCGATGGCGTGTTCAATGGGCTGGAATTGGCGCAGGGTTCGGACCCGGCCGATGCAAGCTCCAGTCAATTCAGGCCGGCCACCGGCCTGTGGTACGACCCGGACCGCAACGGCAGCGGCTGGGACATTGAAATCAGCGGGGCGAATCTGTCCGCCGTGTGGTACACCCACGCCGCCGACGGCACGCCGCGCTGGTATCTGGCCAGCGGACCCATGCAGCAGCACTGGCAGGCGCCGTTGCTGCGCATGCAATGGGACGCGCAAAACAACACGGCCAGCGCCAGTGAAGTCGGCGAAGTGCGCATCGACTTCTCTGATCCGCGCACGGCGGATTTATTCTGGCAACTGGATGGACACAGCGGCCAGCGCCGAATCGAGAAGCTCATGTTCAGCGAACAGGCGGTGCACATGCCAATGACCGGGCTGTGGTACGACGTCGACGAACCCGGCTGGGGCCTGTCACTGGACACCCAGGGCGATGCCCGCGTCGCCGTGGTGTATCACTACGACGCGTTGGGCCAGCC
>JBNLBT010000061.1:0-20076 GCA_050303435.1 Marinicellaceae bacterium | reverse complement strand
CGGCACCGTGACGGCGGCCAACTCGTCAAAAATATCCGATGGCGCGTCGATGACCTTGCTGGCAACCGCTGAGGCCTGTGCGCAGCAAGGCTGGCAACCGCTGGCGCGCATCGTCGGCCACGCGCAGCACGCCCGTGCACCTGAGTGGTTCACCACCGCGCCTGTGGGCGCGATTGAACACCTGCTCAAGCAGGTGGGGTGGGGCGTGGAACAGGTGGATCTGTTCGAAATCACTGAAGCGTTTGCAGTGGTCACCATGGCGGCCATGCAGGATTTAAAAATCGACCATGGGAAAGTCAATGTGCACGGCGGTGCCACCGCCCTTGGACACCCCATCGGCGCTTCCGGTAACCGCATCCTGGTGACCCTGGTGCACGCGCTCAAGCAGCGGGGCCTGAAACGCGGCGTGGCGTCGTTGTGCATCGGCGGCGGAGAAGCCACTGCGGTGGCGATAGAATTGCCCTGAGGGCCCACTGGTCAGGCCACATGAGGATGCGATGAAACAGATCAAAAGCACCATCAACAGCCAATCCGCCGAATTTGCACAAAACCGCGATTTCATGGCTCAACTGGTTCAGCAGTTGCATGAAAAAACCGCGCAGGTGCGTCTTGGCGGTTCAGAACAATCGCGCAACAAGCACACCGGTCGGGGCAAATTGCTGGTGCGTGAGCGCATCAATCGCCTGCTGGATGCGGGCAGTCCGTTTCTGGAACTGTCAGCCCTGGCAGCCGACGGCATGTACGAAGACGCGGCGCCGGCCGCGGGTCTGGTGTGCGGCATCGGCCGGGTCAGTGAACAGTTGGTCATGATTGTGGCCAACGACGCCACCGTCAAAGGCGGCACGTATTTCCCCATGACCGTTAAAAAACATCTGCGCGCGCAGGAAATCGCCCTGGAAAACCACCTGCCGTGCATATACCTGGTGGATTCGGGCGGTGCGTTCTTGCCGTTGCAGGATGAAGTGTTTCCTGATCGCGACCATTTTGGCCGTATTTTTTATAATCAGGCCCGCCTTTCGGCCTTGAACATTCCGCAGATTGCGGTGGTGATGGGTTCCTGCACGGCCGGTGGCGCCTACGTGCCGGCGATGTGCGATGAGGCGGTGATTGTCAAACAGCAGGGCACCATTTTTCTGGGCGGCCCGCCGCTGGTGAAAGCCGCCACCGGTGAAGAGGTGGATGCCGAGTCGCTGGGCGGTGCGCAGGTGCACTCCAGCCAGTCCGGTGTCACCGATCACATGGCGGAAGACGACGCCCACGCCTTGCGCATCACGCGCAACATTGCGTCGTTTCTGAATCGCCGGCCTGCCGCATGGCTGGAAAGAAAAATGGCCGCTGCGCCGGCCTACGACGCCGATGAATTGTTCGGCGTCATCCCGTCAAGCACACGCACACCCTACGACGTGCGGGAAATCATTGCCCGCATTGTGGACCGCTCGGATTTTCAGGAATTCAAAAGCCTCTACGGCACCACCCTGGTGTGTGGATTTGCCCGCATTCACGGTTACCCCGTGGGCATTGTCGCCAACAACGGCATCCTGTTCAGCGAATCGGCACTGAAAGGCGCGCATTTTGTTGAGCTGTGCAACCAGCGCAAAATCCCACTGGTGTTTTTGCAGAACATCACCGGGTTCATGGTGGGCAAGCAGTATGAAAACGCCGGCATTGCCAAAGACGGCGCGAAAATGGTCACCGCCGTGGCCTGCGCCGAAGTGCCCAAATTCACTGTGGTCATCGGCGGGTCGTTTGGTGCCGGAAACTACGCCATGAACGGCCGGGCCTATCAGCCACGTTTTCTGTGGATGTGGCCCAATGCACGCATCTCTGTGATGGGTGGAGATCAGGCCGCTTCGGTGTTGAGCACCATCCGCGAAGACGCCATGGCGCGCAGCGGGCAAAACTGGGACGCGGCGGACAAAGACGCATTTTATACCGGCATAAAAGACGACTATGAGCGTCAGGGCAACCCGTATTACTCGACCGCGCGTTTATGGGACGACGGCGTGATTGATCCGCGCGACACGCGGCGTGTGTTGGGTCTGGCAATCGAAGTCAGCGCCACTGCGCCGTCCAGAGACACCCGCTACGGCGTGTTCCGAATGTAAGGAGATTATCGATGAAATACCAATCCCTGGAATTGAGTGTGGATGCACAGGGCGTGGCCCGTGTGACCATGAATCGCCCCGAAGTGCACAACGCTTTCAACGACGAAATGATCGCTGAATTGACGGCCTGTTTCCGGCAGCTGGGCAGCGACGGGGCCGTGCGCGCGATTGTGCTGCAGTCCAGGGGGCCGTCTTTTTCGGCCGGCGCAGACATCCACTGGATGAAAAGCATGGTCAAGGCCAGTGAATTGGAAAACAAGAAAGACTCCGAACGCCTGGCCGAATTGATGCGGGTGATCAATTTCAGCAACAAGCCCACCGTGGCTCGGGTGCAGGGTCTGGCCCTGGGTGGCGGCGTTGGCCTGGTGTGTTGTTGCGATGTGGTGGTGGCCGCGGAGGAGGCCAAAGTTTGGTTTGACCGAAGCGCGTTTGGGCCTGGTGCCGGCGGTGATTTCACCGTATGTGGTGGACGCCATGGGCACACGGCAGGCGCGGCGTTATTTTCAAACCGCGGAAGTGTTCGATGCGCAGCGGGCCCATGCCTTGGGGGTGGTCTCGGAGGTGTGCGCGGCGTCGGAGTTGGATGCAGTGGTTGAGGCCATCATTGGGCGCTTGATGTCCACTGGTCCGAACGCCAAGGAAATTTGCAAAAAACTGGTGCAGTCGGTGGTGGGTCGCACCGCCGCGCAGCAGAAAAAACTGGACCAGTACACCACACAGGTGATTGCCGCAGTGCGTGTATCAGAAGAAGGTCAGAAAGGCTTGAACGCGTTCTTGCAGAAGAAAAAACCCCATTGGTGAGTGTGGCTGTTTGCGATTAGCTGCCAAGAGTGCATTGCAATTTTTTTCTCATTGAGGGAAATAAACCGCGCTGAATGGAAAGGCTTTTCAGCCGTTTAGACGTTTAAAAAGCGTTTTTCGTAGTTTTTAACAATTCTTTACACCAATTCCTGTGATTTTTCAACTATAATTCAAATTAAGCATTGTAAAGTGTGAACTGGTTGGTAGAATACTACCAATGAGTGTGTTATCCCCGGTGCAAAAAAGTGAAAAAACACAGATTAAGAAGCCAGAGTGCGGTGTGTAAACCGACGTGCTTGTTGTTGGGTCTGTTGTTGGGTTCGTGCGGTGTGTTGGCTCAGGATGAGACGGAGTCGCAGGAATCTGAAAACAAAGCCAAACCCAGTTGGTCAACCGGTCTGCCTGAGCGTCAGGCGGTGCCAAAAAAACCAACGGCGACGTTGCGCACTGACATCAAAGACGAGCCCGAAATCGACATGAGCGGTTTCGGCATTGAACGCCCCAACATCGGTCTTGAGGGCTTTGCCACAGAAACCGCCGACCCGGCCGAAGACGAAACCGCGGCCCCCATTCAAGCTGAACAGGACAGCGCAGTGGTGGAATCTACGCCGCCGCCTGTGACTGTTGATGAGCCCGCTGCTGCGACTGAACCGGTGGCAGACGTCGCTTTAGAGGCGTCGCCTGAGGACAGCCCAGCATTGGCAGAACAACAGCCGGACGATGAACCGGTGCAAACGCAGTCTGGAGGCGATGCAACAGAAATTGACGCCGACGACACGGCCAATCTGGCATTGCAAGAAACGGCTCCTGTTGAACAGTCGACACCCATAGATACACCCCCCGCGCAGGAACCGGCTTTGCTGACCGACTCCACGCCCGTTGATGTTGCCAACGCAGACGATGACGTTTTCAGTGAATCCAACTTACAGGCTTCGGTGACCAATCCCGCGCCGTCAAGCAAACCACGCAAAAACGGTGCTTTCAACTGGCAATTGCTGCGGCAAAACGAATTGGAATATCCGGTCAAGGCCTTGCGGCAATCGCAAACCGGCTGGGTTGACATCAACGTCACCATCAACGCTCAGGGCCTGGTGGTTGAAACCGATGTGATGGACAAATCACGCGGTGGCATGGTGTTTGTCAGTTCCGCGGTTAAAGCGGTGAAATCCTGGCAATTCGAAGCCCCCAGCGACTACGGCATTTCTGAGAACATGAGCAAGGTGTATCGCATCGAATTTCAGTTCTGAGCCGTCAGATCACAGTCAAATAACCTGCGCCGGCGCGGTGATCCGTGGCCGGCGCAGTTGTTTACACGCCCCCGGCTTTGTTGGATAATGTGTGCCATGTCCGAGAGATATTACAGCGCGGCGATTCAAACCAATTTCCCTGCCAGCAATGACCGCACCCAAATTGGGCAATACACACGCCACATGTGCCGCCTGGTGGAGCAGACCGTGGCCGGCTACGCGCCTTTTTTTGCCGTGCGTCTTTTCGTTTTTCCTGAGTTTGCCCATCAGGTGCCTGTGTACCCTGAACTCAAAGCGCTGCACGACAAACTGGCGGTCTCAATTCCCAATGCGCACACCGATCAGTACATCAAGCTTGCTCGCAAGTTGGACGTGTACATTCAAACCGGCAGCTTTCTGGAAAAAGATCCGGCGTATCCAGGGCACGTGTTCAACACCACGCTGTTGATTGGCCCACAAGGCATACTGTCAAAATACCGCAAGGTCAACACCTGGTTGCCTTGGGAGGTGCACACTTCGCCCGCCGACTTGCCCGACTACGATGAACCGCTGTTTCCGGTGGTGGACACAGAAATCGGTCGCCTCGGTGTGGCCACCTGCTATGACTGGCTGTTTCCGGAGTGTATCCGTCAGATCGCATTCAATGGCGCGGAAGTGATCAACCGGGTGTCGGCCTATATGGACCCCTGGGGCGCCACGCCACCCATGGACTGGTGGACTCTGATCAACCGCACGCGGGCGCTGGAAAACATGGTGTATGTGGTGGCCGCCAATCAGGCGGCTGAGATGCGTCATTATCCGCCATTCAGCTGGCCCGGTTCATCCATGGTGATCGACCACGACGGACGAATTCTGGCTCAGTGTGAACCCGGTGCCGGGGAGAAGGTGGTGGTGGCGCCCATTGACCTGGCCGCCTTGCGTGCTGCGCGCGCCGAACGCATGGGCCACGACACCCTGGCGCATCACCGCAGCCAGGCGTACACCTATGCCTCTGCACCGGTGTTGCCCGTCGATCCGGGCAAGCAAAGCATTGAACGCCTCAATGCACGCATCGCCCGGTCCAAAAAACAACTCAACCGTTAAAACCAATCATGACTCAAATAAAAGCCTTTTTATTCATGGCATTGTTGCTGATGTTGGGTGCCTGTTCAGAACAGCGCAGCAGCGACTTCCATCCCGGCGTCGAGGCGGTGAAACTCAACAACGAAGGCGTGGCCCTGATGGGGGCATTTGACTACGCCGCTGCCCACGACGTTTTCAGTCGGCTGCTTGAATTGCAACCCGAGTGGCAACTGGCGCATGAAAACCTGTTGATCGCCACACTCAATCGACAGGAGCCCGGCGACGAAGAACAGGCCCTGGCCACGACCGCTGAATTGTTGCAGCGTTTCCCCGAGCAAAGCAAAATCCAGTACATCCGCGGCATCCTTTTGTACAATCAAGGACAATGCGATCTGGCGCTGCCGTTGTTTGAAGCGGTGATGCAAGCCGATCCCGCCGATGCCTACGCGCATTATTTTGCAGGCCAATGCCTGATCCAGTCGGGTGAATTGGATCGCGCCGGAGCGCTCTTTTCTCAAGCGATGCAATTGGATCCGTATTTGCGCAGCGCGTATTACGGGGCGTTTCTGGTGGCGCAACGCGCCGGTGACATGGGGGCGGCAGAAGAGTTGCTGGCGCAGTATCAGAAGCTGGAGATGAACCCGTTGGCTCGGCTGGCTGAAATCAAATACACGCGCATGGGTGCAAAAGCCATGGCGCAAAATCATGTGTCCGCAGGGCAGAGAGAAGGGCGTCCAGCCCAGCGCGTTCTTGGAGCGCCATTCAGCAGTGAACCGCAATGGCTGTTTGATGCGCCGGTGAAGCAGTTGAGTCTGGTGGATCTGCAGCGCGACGGATCGCCGCAGATTGCTGTGATACAGGATGATGGGTTGCGTTTCTGGCAGCGCCAGCCGGGCGGCTGGCAACAGAGCGACGCGGTGGCCTTGCCACTGGATGATCAGGTCCGGCATGTGTCCTGGGCCGATTTCAATAACGACGGTTTAATCGACGCCTACATCAGCGGGGCACCGGATGCCATCCGCTTGCAGACTGAATCAGCGGCTTTTATCGAGGATGACATGCAGGAGCGCGGCCTGTCCGGTGTGCAATCTGAACAGGTCCGCTGGCTGGATGCTGACCACGACGGCGATCTGGATTTGCTGATACTTGACCGCGCCGGTCAGTTTCAATTGTGGAACAACAACGGCAACGGCACGCATCAATTGATTTCTGCAGACTGGCTGGAGGCATCGGCCAGCCACCGCGCGTTGCTCAGCGTGGATCTGGACGGCGATCGCGACGTCGATCTGGTGCTGGCTTCGGACCAGGGCTTGACCGTGTTGCGCAACGACCGCATGTGGAATTATCAAACATCAACGCTGGCCGCGCAAGCGCCTTTGCAGCAGGCCTTGTTCAGCTACGATGCCGATGGAGTGCCGGTGATTTGGACGCTGCGTCAGGCCGCGGAAGATCAAGGGCCGGGACGGTGGGTGCCACACCGCTTTGATTTCAGGCGCAAACAATTGGTGCCGGGAGAGGCCATCCAGTCCCCACCGCTGGGCCAACGGGTCGAGCTGGTTGATGTGCAGGGATTGGGGCAACCCAATTTACTCACGCTCACAAGCGAAGCGCTGCACATCTATTCGTGGCCTGACGGCGAATTGTTGCAGTCACTGCCGGTTTCAGGCGGTCGGGATTTTCAGCTGCTGAACACAGTCAACGGGCCGGAGCTGGTGGTGTCCACGGACCGCGGCGTGGCTGTTTATCCAGCATCCGCGGACCGTGCGCCGTTTGTGTTGCTGAGTTTTGATGGCAAGTCATCCAAGGCCGATTCCATGCGTTCCAACCGCGCAGGGATTGGCACCGAATTCCATGTGCACAGCGGAGATTTTGTCAGTAAAGGCAACAGCTTTTACAATCGTTCCACGGCGCAACAAAATTTTCAGCCGGTGGCCATTGCCGCGGGCGCCGACCCGATTGACTACCTGGCCATGGAATGGTCGGACGGGGTGTTTCAGACTGAATTGTCTCTGGCGGCCGGGGTGCACCATGCGGTGAGCGAAACCCAGCGGCAATTGTCTTCCTGTCCTGTGCTGTTCGTCTGGCACGACGGGGCCTACCGTTTTGTCACCGATGTGCTTGGCGTCGGCGGCATGGGCTTTGCTCTGGGACGCGACGAGTTCGCAGAACCCAGGCCTCAGGAGCACCTGTTGCTGAGTACGGAACAGGTCACGCTCAAGGACGGGCACTTGTGGTTGCACCTGACCGAGCCGATGGAAGAATCGGCGTATCTGGATGCGCTCAGTGTGCAGGTCATAGACGCGCCGAGCGGAGTGAGTTTAACCCTGGATGAACGCATGGCCACGGGCGATCCGGCGGTCACAGGTGCAGTGATTGCCTACCGCGAATCGCGTTTGCCGGATCGTGTGGTGAACGGCCAAGGACACGATGTGACTGCGGCCAACCGCGCAATCGATGCCCAACCGCTGCCTTTGAGTGGACTGCATCCTCAGTATCTCGGGCACGCCGACGGTGAGCAGCTTCATGTGTTTGAATTTGCCCAGCCTCTGAGTGGCGACTGGGTGCTGGTGTTCAATGGCTGGGTTGAATACGGCTATTCACAAACCGGTTTTGCCGCCTGGCAAGCCGGGGCCACATTGCAGCCCCCGAGCCTGGATGTTTGGGTCGACGGCCGCTGGCAACCGTGGCTGAATGAATTTGGTTACCCTGCTGGCATGCCAAGAGAGGCTTCTGTGCCACTTCGCCTGGGGCAACTTGAGGTGTACAAGTTTCGTTTGCGCACCAATCAGGAGGTCTATTTTGATCAGGTCAAATGGGTCCGGCCGGACGCGGTTAAACTGGTCAGGCATCGCGTCCAACAGCCCGCCACAGCCCGTTTAATTCAGCTGGGTTTTCCACAACGCAACGATCTGGCGCACCGCTACCCGGTGTATGATTTTTCTCAACGCAGTCCGTATTGGGACACGCGCTACATGCGCGGAGCGTACACGCGACTGGGCGATGTGCACGCCTTGCTGGCGCAGCGCGACAACGCGCTGGTGATCATGGCGGCCGGTGAATCGGTCAACGTGGCGTTTGATTTAAGTGATGTGCCTGAACCATCGCCTGGCATGCAGCGGCATTACCTGCTGCGCTTTGATGGCTGGGCCAAAGACATGGATTTGCTGACCCGTGACGGCGACACGATAGACCCCGTCCCTTCGATTGGCACGCGCGATGCCGCAGCGGCGCATTTGCACGACCGCCTGAACACGCGATTTATGAGTGGCCACTGAGCAGGTTGTGTCGATGATTCAGAGAAGACGGTGATTTGTGCGGCGCTGATTGCGCCGATGCACAGCCTTGCATGAGCGCCAGCGCGCAGTGTTCAGTTGTCGGTCAACAAGCGCGTTTCAATGACCTTGCCCTTGCCGTTGGCGTACACACTTTTCAGTGGCAGGCACTGGTTGTGCCGGTCCAGCCAGGAAATGGCGGTTTTTTTGTCATGGATGCGGGCCACTTTGATGGTGTCGGGTGTGCTTTCCTGCACTTCAAAACGATAGGTTTTCACCGCATTTGGCACCACCACCTGATAACTCATGGTCTGTTTGCCGGCGCAGGCATCGACGGCCAGTGCCAGCATCAAAAGACTGGTGGAAATCACCGGCTGATTGTTGTCCACGCGCCACTGCTGGCCTTTGTGTTCACCGATGATCGCTTGACTTTGATCGTCGATGCGGTAATTGGATTGGCGTTTCTTGAAGGCCACTTTTTGTTGCATGCGGTAGGATTGCGCGGTCATGGACGGCTGCGTGCTGAAACGCGTGATTTCTTCGCGTTTAAAGCCGAGAAACGATGCCATGCCTTTGGTGCCGGTGGTGGTTTCTGACAACACGAATTGATCCGGGGTGGATACACTCAGCGTGCTGATCAATTCACCGGACACTTTGCCGTCGGTCAGCACTTCGTATTTTAGCGAGTAGGGTGTCAGTGCATTGTCTGCAGGCTGACCCAAAGACAGTAAAATTAAAATCAAATAAAACATATTAAACATCAATCGATTGTGATTGGTTCTGTAAGTAAATTGTCATCATAATACAGGGCTTTGTCAACCCAGCGCAGACGATTGTTGGCCATAAGAGTCACCACGGCGGTCAAAAGTTCATGTTCTTTGGGCAAAAGACGCGCCGCCAGGCTGATGGGCGTGTCATTCGATTGCACCGCGATGCGGGTTTGTGCAATCACCTGCCCACCGTCCAGCACGTCGTTGACCAGATGCACACTGGCGCCGTGTTCACTGCGGCCATCCTCAAGCACCCGGGCGTGGGTGTTGAGACCGGGGTACAGCGGCAACAGGGACGGGTGTATGTTGATGATGTGTTGTGGTTGTTGACGCAGGAATGCTGCGCTGAGTATGCGCATGAAACCGGCCAGCACGATCAAATCGTGCGGCACGGTGCGCAGCAACCGATGCAAGCGCGCTTCGGCGTTTGCGCGTTGTTGCCAGTCGATCACGGTGAAATTGATGTGCGCGGACCGGGCAATGTCCAGGCCCGCCGCGTCGGCCTGATCGCTGATGACATGCACCACGCGATGCGAAGCTTTCGACTGCGCCTGGATCAGGGCTTCAAGGTTGCTGCCGCGACCGGAAATCAGCACCACGACACGCACGCTTCAATCCCGGAAACGCACCCGCTGGCCGGTGCCTTCGGTCACCGCGCCAATCACCCGCGCGTCGAATTGTTGTGACTGCAAGGCATTGATGCAGTGAGCCGCGGCATCGGCTTCGCACACCAGCACCAATCCGATGCCGCAATTAAAGGTTCGGCGCATTTCGTGGGTTTCTATTTGTCCGGTGTGCTGCAGCCATTCAAATACCGCGGGCATCTGCCAGCTGGACGCATCGATTTCAATGCTCAGGTCTGCAGGAATGACACGCACAATGTTTTCCAGCAAACCGCCGCCGGTGATGTGCGCAATGGCCCGAATGGGTGTTTCATCGTGCAGCAGGGACAGCACCGGCCGCACATAGATTCGGGTCGGATGCAACAGTGCCTGCGCCAAGGTTGTGTCGCCCACCCTTTGATCCAGGTCGGCGTTGCTGAGTTCGAGAATTTTGCGAATCAATGAGTATCCGTTGGCGTGTGGGCCGGTGGAATCAACGCCCACCAGCACTTGACCGGCGCGCACACCGGCGCCATCAATCAATCGGTCTTTTTCCACTGCACCGACCACAAAACCGGCCAAATCGTAGTCTTCGACGTCATACATGCCGGGCATTTCCGCGGTTTCTCCGCCGATCAGGGCGCAACCGGCCAGGCGGCAGCCCTCGGCAATGCCCTGAATCACTTGCGCGGCTTGTTCAACCTGCAATCGGCCGCAGGCGTAGTAATCCAGAAAAAACAGCGGTTCAGCGCCCATGGCCAGGATGTCATTGACGCACATGGCCACCAGGTCTATGCCGATGCCGCTGTGGTCGTTGAGGCGCTGGGCCAGCATCAGTTTGGTGCCCACGCCATCGGTGCCTGAAACCAGCACTGGGGCTTTGTAATTGAGCGCTGACAAGTCAAAAGCACCGCCGAAACCGCCGACGCTGCCCATCACGCCTGTGCGTTGTGTGGACTTGACTGCAGGTTTGATCCGTTCAACCAATGCATTGCCGCCATCGATGTCGACGCCGGCGTCTTTGTATGTCAGTGGCTTGGAGTCGCTCATTGTTTGGCCGCTGCTGAAAAGTGCCCCGATTTTATTCGATTGCTTGATTCAATTGGGAAAAATATTACTTAATTTGGCCACTAAGATTACTTATAATGCGGGCATGAAAATGACCCTGTTGATGGCCGTTTTGGCCTGTATTTGTGTGTCTGTTCATGCCGATCAGGTGGACATGACCAGCGGCACGGCTTTGGCGGAGAATCAACTGAAAAACCGCCAGCAATTGATTCGCATGGCCTTCATCAACCTGCTCAGCAAATACACGGGCATGAGCGCCGCCGACCTGTCGCAAAAACAGGTGCTGGATGACGCCGCACTGAACCGCCATGTGTTCCGTTTTTATCAGGAAGCCGTGCCCGGCAGTGATCAGTCCAGAGTGTGGCATCACATCACCGTTGATCCGGCCTACGTGGAAAGTCTTGCGGAACGTTATTTCTTGCCCTTGTGGCCGTTGGAGCGCGAGCCAGTGATGATCATTATGGTCGAAGAATCGGTCAACAGCGGCGAAGGCCTGGTGTTTTCTGAAGCCGATTCCATGGCCATGTACTGGCTGGAAAAATGGTTACAGGCTTTGGGCGTGCCTCACCGGTTTCTGTTGCATTCCGACATCCGTGAACACCTTGAATATGCCCCGGATAAAATCAAGAATCTGGCATTGGATGCAGTGGATTATGTGCGCGAGAACGACTTGTCCAGTCATGTGTTGATGGTGTATGTACAGAATCAGGGGTCCGGTTATTCCTATCGCATGGGTTTGTCCAGCCACGATCAGGCCATGCAGATCAACCACCGCCAATTCATTCAATTGTCCGATGGCCTGCAATTTCTGGCCCAGCAGGTGCAGTCTGCTCTGGCAAGCAACAATCAGATTTTTGCCAACGAAATCGAAGAGCACACCATCCCGGTGCGTGTCAGCGAGATCAACGGCTACGATGATTTGAGCCGACTGTTGAACTATTTGTCGCGTCATTCATTGATCGAAACCCAGGAAATACAGTCGTATTCCGATCATTCAGTGGATCTGACGCTGACCATTGATGTCATTCCCGATGCGTTTTTGCGCTTCATGTCAAATGAACATGTGCTGGATTATCAGCCGTTACTGGGCCGGGGCCGTTACCTGTTCAAGATGATTCATGAGTAACTGGTTGCCGTATCTGCCCAATGCCATCACCATTGGCCGCATGCTGGCCATCATTCCGCTGGTGTGGTTGATGCTTGAGCGCAATTACCTGTTTGCCTTGTACATCGCCATCGCCGCCGGGGTTTCCGATGCGCTCGACGGTTTCCTGGCCAAGCGTTTCGGATGGCAGGGCTGGCTCGGTGGCGTGCGCGATCCTTTGGCCGATAAATTCATGATGTTGTGTTGCTATCTGGTGCTGGCGGTGCAAACCCACGTGCCAAACTGGTTGTTCATATTGATACTGTCACGCGATCTGGTGATCATATCCGGGGCCGCCATATTCCATTTTCTTGTTGGGCAGGTGGACAAGGCGCAACCCACCTGGTTGAGTAAGATCAACACTGCTTTGCAGATATTGCTGATTCTGTTGCTGCTGTTCAGTCTTTCGGTGTGGGCCTTGCCCGACTGGTTGACCGAAGGACTCATTGTGGCGGTGGCGCTGTTCACCTTTGCCAGCGGTGTACACTATGTGGCCGTGTGGGGAAGAAAAACCTATTTGGTGGTGCAAGGAGATAAAACACATGACGCAGAATAAACAATGGTTTTTCCTGGTCATTCTGCTGTTGTTGGGCTGGATGGTGTATTTATTGTCCCCGGTGTTGACGCCCTTCGCGGTCAGTGCATTGCTGGCGTATCTGTTCGACCCCATGGCCGACAAACTGGAATCCTGGAAAATCAACCGTACATTCTCGGTGCTGCTGGTGTTTCTGGTCATTGCGCTGATATTTGTCGCCATTCTGTTGATTTTGATCCCGGCTTTGGAGCGCCAGATCAGTCAATTCATCGCCAAACTGCCGGTGTATCTGGAATGGCTGTCCAGCCGCGTGCAACCCTGGCTTAAAGAAACTTTTGATCTGCAGAGTGACGCGCTTGATTACACCGCTTTGAGTGGTTTGCTCAAGTCGCATTGGGAACAGGCCGGTGGCATCGCAAAATCAATCATGGCCTCGCTGTCCGCGGGCGGTGCAGCGGTGCTGAACTGGCTGATGAACGCGTTCCTGATACCTGTTGTAACGTTTTACCTGTTGCGCGATTGGGACATTTTGACCGCGCGTGTGGGAGAGCTGATTCCTCGCCCTGTCTATCCAACGGTCAACAAGCTGGTGGTGGAATCGAATCAGATTTTGGGGCTGTTTTTGCGTGGGCAGCTGAGTGTGATGCTGGCGTTGGGGCTGATCTATACCATTGGACTGTGGATTGCCGGCATTGATTTGGCGCTGTTGATCGGCATGGGGGCGGGCATTGTTTCGTTTGTTCCATACCTGGGCGCCATCGCCGGAGTACTTGGTGGCGTGATCGCTGCCCTGGTGCAGTATGGGGAATTCACACACGTCGTCTATGTGTTGATTGTTTTTGGCGTCGGGCAATTGCTGGAAGGCATGGTATTGACGCCCTGGCTGGTGGGCGATCGCATCGGCCTGCACCCGGTGGCCGTCATTTTTTCAGTGTTGGCCGGTGGCCAATTGTTTGGCTTCGTCGGGGTGTTGCTGGGTTTGCCCTTGGCGGCCGTGATCATGGTGTTGTTGCGACACGCCCATCGTCAATACGTGCAAAGCAAGATGTACGGTCAGCCGGATGACATTGCGCTCAGTTCGTCTGACAAAAAATCCGCGCATGTCGAATCGGTTAAAGGCGCCAAAGACGGTGACGCCGACGGGCCATGAGATGAGCCCAAAGCAGATGCCGCTGCAAATGTCTCAACGGCGCATGATGACATTTGATCGCTTCGAATTCAACGACACGCCACTTGAGTCAGCACTGCGTCAGTTGGACCCCGCTGGCTTTATCTACCTTTGGGGCGAAGCCGGCAGCGGCAAATCACACCTGCTGAATGCCTTGATCAATGACCTCGGGGACGGGGCAGTGTATCTCTCTGCCGCCACCTTGCCTGAGCCAGCTTTGCTGGACATGTTGCAGGGCCGATCGTTGATTTGTGTGGACGATGTGCATCAGCTGGCCGGTGAGCGTGGCGAAGAAACGTGTCTGTTCAATCTGTACAACCAGTGCAGGGATTCTGGCGCCGCCTTGGTGCTTGCGTCCGAATGCTCACCCCGGGACTCGACGTGGGTGTTGCCCGATTTGAAATCACGTTTAAACGCAGGTCAAGCCTTTCAATTGCAACGCTTGATGGGGCGCCCGGCGTTGCAGGTTATGAACCGACGTGCCGCAGACCTGGGCTTGGCTTTCACTGACCAGGTGTTGGAATACATCCGTGTGCACAGCGCCGGTGATTTGCCCAGTTTACTGACCCTGTTGGCGCGTCTGGATCGACTCTCCCTGTCACAACGTCGACGGGTCAGCGTGCCTTTGGTCAAACAGGCCCTGCAAATTGATGTCAATTTAACCGGTGCGTCCAACGACGGGGAAGAGTCCATCTGAATTCTGCCGGTTTGGGTGCGCTTATAGCGCAGTGACGCGCAGAACAAAAGCACACAATGAAGCCCTGCATGGCCGCACAACTTGACTGCAGGGGTTTTGGCAAACTTCGCACATTCGAGTGTCACAACAGAACTGTGGAATAAGTGCTGTCAGGCCCTAGACAATCCGATGGCCATGTTGGATAATAAGTCACTGGTGGCTCTCGTCGGTCACTCTGCAATGAACAGCAGCGAACCCGGTCAGGCCCGGAAGGGAGCAGCCGTAGTTGTGAGTTCATGTGCGGAATCTGGCTGACGAGGCCCCGTTTTCTTCAATCCAATCTGTCCTTAGATTCATGAGCTATCAGGTATTCGCGCGCAAATTCAGACCGCAGAATTTTTCTCAACTGGTCGGCCAGGAACATGTGGTCCAAGCGCTGGTGAACGGCCTGAACAACGACCGAGTCCATCACGCCTATCTGTTCACCGGCACCCGCGGTGTCGGCAAGACCACCATCGCGCGCATCATGGCCAAGGCGCTCAATTGTGAACGCGGTGTCAGTGGCTCGCCGTGCTGTGAATGCACCAGTTGCAAAGAAATTGCACAGGGTGAGTTCATGGATCTGATCGAAGTCGATGCGGCATCCCGCACCGGTGTCGACGACACCCGTGAATTGCTTGAGAATGTGCAATACGCCCCCAGCAAGGGGCGCTATAAAATCTACCTCATTGATGAGGTGCACATGTTTTCCAAAAGCAGTTTCAATGCGCTGCTGAAAACCCTGGAAGAGCCGCCGCCACACGTCAAGTTTTTGCTGGCCACCACCGAAGCAGCCAAATTGCCGATCACGGTGCTGTCGCGGTGTTTGCAATTCAACCTCAAACGACTGAGTCAAAAAGAAATATCTGCGCACATTGCGCAGCTACTGGAAAATGAACAGCTCGAATTTGAATTGCCGGCGGTGCAGTTGTTGGCGCGTGTGGCCGATGGCAGCATGCGCGATGCCCTGAGTTTGCTTGATCAGGCGCTGGCGTTTGGAGACGGCGCACTGAAATTGTCCGAGGTGCGGTCCATGCTGGGCATCATAGAGCAGCGCTTTGTGCTGAACATTGTGCAGGCCGTGGCGAATGCGGACGTGGACGCCGTGTTTGCAGAGCTTGAGCAGTTGCACCAGTTGGCGCCGGATTATCTGCATTTTTTAAAGGAAATGCACCAGGCATTACATGAAGTGGCGATGTTGCAGAGTTTTGGCAAAGGCATTGGCAGTTGGGGGTTTGAACCCGCGGTGTTGCAGCAACTGGCGCAAGACATTGACCCTGAAACCCTGCAGTTGCACTATCAGATTGTGGAGTTGGGTCTGAATCAGATCAAACGCAGTGTGAGCCGTAAAAACTGTTTTGAAATGGTGGTCATGCGATTATTGAATTTTGAATTGCCTGATGCGTCTGCGCAACAGGCTTCTGGCAACGCCAGTGGCGCCAGAACCGTTTCATCGTCGCAGCCGTCGCAAGCACAGGCTCGCGGCCATGTCCGCAGCCAGTCGAATGCGCATCTCAGTGTAGAGGAGAAACCTGTGGCGCCGGTGGGGCAGCAACAAGTGCCGCAAAAAGCAGCCTCGCCGATCACCAAGGGGTTGGATCTTGCGTCCTTGTCGGATGAAAACTGGCCGGAAGTGTTTGCCCAATTGCCGCTCAAGGGCACTGCGCGGGAATTGGCCCGCAACATCAATGTGCTTGAAAACGACGGCAAAAAACTCATATTTGGATTGCCGACTGAATCGCAAGTGTTCATGACGCCGCGCGCCACACAGGCGCTGAAAAAGGCCCTCGTTCAAGACACACAAGAAGTGCGCATTGATTTCGTCGTAGACGATTCGGTGCAATCGGTGGCCAGTCAGGAAGACCGGCAACGCAGGCAGGCACAAAATGAATCCAGTCAGGCGGTCAAGCAACATCCCGTGGTGGATCAGCTGATCAACACATTTGATGCGGAAATCATTCAACCAAACTGAGGAAACACAATGAAAGGCACCTTGGGCAACATGATGCAGCAAGTGCAGAAAATGCAGGAAGAAATGCAAAAAGCACAGCAGGAACTGGCGCAAAAAGAAGTCACCGGTTCTGCCGGTGGTGACATCGTCCGAGTGGTCATGAACGGCCAGCAAACGGTGAAAAAAGTCCACATTGACCAGGCGGCGCTGGGCAACGATTTTGAAATGCTGGAAGATTTGCTGGTGGCGGCGTTCAATGACGCGCAAAACAAAGTGTCGGCCTTGCAACAGGACAACATGAGTTCGCTGACTTCGGGGCTGAATTTGCCGCCGGGTTTTAAAATGCCGTTTTGACATGTCGCTGCTGGATCGCCTGATCAAATCGTTACAAATATTGCCCGGTGTGGGGCCCAAATCGTCCCAGCGGATGGCATTTTATTTGTTGCAGAAAAACCGTCAGGGTGCACAAAACCTGGCCGAGTCATTGGTCGCCGCACTGGAGAAAGTCCGTGAGTGTGAGCGTTGCCGCGCATTGACCGAATCGTCTTTGTGTGACATTTGTGCCAACCCCAAACGCAACAGCGCCAATCTCTGCGTGGTTGAATCACCGGCCGACATCCTTCTGATTGAACAGGCCACCGCTTTCAACGGGCATTACTTTGTTCTGCACGGCAAACTGTCCCCCATCGACGGGGTGGGGCCAACGCAGCTGCAATTCAGCAAACTGGTGCAGCGTCTGAGCGAAGATGCCGTGAAAGAGATGATCATTGCGACGGGGTCCACCGTCGAGGGAGAAACCACCGCGCAATATCTGTCACAGCTGGCGTCAAAAGCCGGCATTCCCGCAACCCGGCTGGCGCATGGGGTGCCGTTGGGGGGCGACATTGAATTCATTGATTCAGGCACATTGGCACACGCCTTTGGCAGCCGCACTCGCATGGAGTCATCGTGAACCAGGAAACCACCATATTCGACCAGATCATCGATCGCAGCATTCCCGCCGACATCGTTTATGAGGACGACGACGTGCTGGGGTTTCGTGACATCAATCCGCAGGCCCCGGTGCATGTGCTGTTTATTCCCAAGCAACGCATACCGACGCACAACGACGTGGACCCGGACAACGTGCAATTGCTCGCCAAGATGCATCTGGCCGCTGCGCAGTACGCGCGCCAGATCAATGAGCATGAAAACGGCTATCGGCTGGTGATCAATTGCAATAAAAACGCCCAACAGACCGTGTTCCACATTCACATGCACTTGCTTGCCGGCCGCACTTTGCAGTGGCCGCCCGGCTGAACAGATGGACAAAATTGACCGGGTCTTCAGTGAGGAATTTGAACAGGTTAAGGCTTTTGCCTTTGACCAGCATGTGGCCGATGTGTTCAGCGACATGGTCAAACGCTCAATTCCGGGATATGAACTGATTCTCAAGGGCATCGCCCTGTATGCCATGAAATACGCGCAACCTGACACCCGCGTCTACGACCTGGGCTGTTCACTCGGCGCCGTGTCATTGACCGTGCATTCTGCGGTGCCGGACAGAGCGCTGGAAATCATCGCGGTGGACAGTTCCGAGCCGATGGTGCAGGGCGCACGGGAACGCATCGCTGCGGCCGGGCTGTCGCAGCGCATTGCTGTTCATCAGCAGAACATCCATGATTTATCCCTGTCCGATGCGTCCATGGTGGTGAGCAATTTCACTTTGCAGTTCATGCCCCGTGAAGCGCGATTGCCGGTGGTGCAAAAAATATACCAGGGGCTTAATCCTGGCGGTGTTTTCGTGTTGTCTGAGAAAGTGCTCAGCAGCACGTTTATTCGCGACCATTATCACGGCTACAAAAAAATCAACGGCTACAGCGATCGCGAAATTCGGCAAAAACGCCAGGCACTAGAAAACATGCTGGTGCCGGATGAAATAAGCGACTGGCAGCAGCGCTTGCAGCATGCCGGTTTTGAGCATGTGCATCTGTGGTTCCAGTGTTTTAACTTTGTGTCCCTGGTGTGCATCAAGCATGCTGCATGAGCAACAACCGGCGTTCTGGGCCAGTGTGCGACAATCACCCTTGGCGCAACACGTCGAGGCATTGCAAACGTTGACCCGTGAAACACTGACCGATCCAAATCAAGGCGACTTCCGGCGTTGGATGACCGCATTTGATCAATTGCCAAAAGTGCAATCATTGCAGGTTGACCTCCAGCAAGCCATCAGTATTCAGGGGGAATTGCAGACCGACGCATGTGAACGCCTCCGCGATGTGTTGATGCAGTTGCACCCATGGCGCAAGGGGCCGTTTGACGTCCTGGGGGTGCACATCGACGCCGAATGGCGTTCTCAGCTCAAATGGCAACGGGTGTTGTCCAGCGGTCTGGATTTGCACAATAAAATCGTCATGGACATCGGCTGCGGCAATGGGTATTACTTGTTGCGCATGGCCGGCTTGGGTCCGCGCGTGATCATGGGTGTTGAGCCTGGGTTGTTGCAGAACATCCAGTTTCATGCCATCAACCGCTACGCCGGTACTGCCGCTGGGGTATTGCCCCTGCGCTTTGAGCAGCTGCCGGATCTGGGTGCGCATTTTGATGTGGTATTTTCCATGGGGGTGTTGTATCACCGCAAGTCGCCGATTGAGCATCTGGAACGAATCAAATCCTTTCTGCGGCCGGGTGGACAGTTGCTGCTGGAGACTTTGATTGTTGAGGGCGACGTGGACACCGCATTGCTGCCGCCAGGGCGTTACGCGCGCATGGGCAATGTCTGGTATCTGCCCAGCCAGCCGCAGCTTGAGCGTCTGTTGCAACGACTGGGGTTTCTGGACGTGCGCTGCGTGGATGAAAGTCAGACCGATTTTAATGAACAACGCAGCACGGAATGGATGCGGTTCCATTCATTGCGCAATTTCATTGACGCGGACAGTGGACTGACCGTTGAGGGTCATCCCCGACCGCGCCGCAGTCTGACCATCGCCACCGCCCCTTGACCTGCCATCCCAATGCGTTATGACGCCTGCCCATTTAAACTGGATCGGTGTGGGGGTTTTCATTGAATGAGCGCTCATGAAGAATGGGTTTCTCTGTGTAAACCCAGTGCTGCCGGGCTTTGCGCCACGGGCGTGTGCGGGGTGAGTGAAGAGGGCGTTGGAGAGAAAATAAAAAAAGATGCAAAAAGGTGTTTACAAGGGAGAAATTGCGGCTATAATGCGCAGCCTTTGCAACAGGAATTGCAGGGACGCGGGGTCAAAAATATTTTGTCATTTGCGTTTGGATATGAGATAATGGACAGCTCGCTGGCGAAAGGCTGGTGGGTGTAAAACGAAGCACATTAACAGAATAAAAGATAACTTGTGTGGGCACTTGTTGATTGCGAAAGCTTGAAACGACAAGTGACCAAACTAAAGAAATTCACGTAATTTTTGCAGTGAGGTCAAACAGGGCATTGGCTTTATAGTTGATGCCGATTCAAGAAAATAGGTTGGTCAGCTTGCTGACTGATCGAAGTTAATTGAAGAGTTTGATCCTGGCTCAGATTGAACGCTGGCGGCATGCCTAACACATGCAAGTCGAACGGTAACAGAGGAAAGCTTGCTTTCTTGCTGACGAGTGGCGGACGGGTGAGTAACGCGTGGGAATCTGCCT
>JBNLBT010000060.1:0-20388 GCA_050303435.1 Marinicellaceae bacterium | reverse complement strand
GACCTGCGCGCGGTGCAGGAAATGCTCGGCCACGCCGATTTGACCACCACGCAGATTTACACACACCTGAATTTTCAGCACCTGGCGGACGTGTACGATCGCGCCCACCCGCGCGCGCGCAAGCGCGACGATTGAGTCACAGCCCAGCGCACAGCCGGCGCGCTTAAGGGGGCGTTGATTTTTCCTGCATTGAACCCAATAACTAGGGCCTGATGAACGCTTTTTGATCGGAGGATTGGAACACACCATGAAAGACGGCATGCACAATTACCGCGGCACCACCATCGTTTCCTATCGCGACGCCTCGGCGGTGGTGATCGGCGGCGACGGTCAGGTGACCTTGGGCAACACGGTGATGAAAAGCAACGCGCGGAAGGTCCGACGGCTGTACCGCAACGAAGTGTTGGCCGGCTTTGCTGGCGCCACCGCGGACGCGTTCACTCTGTTTGAGGTGTTCGAAGGCAAACTGGAAAAACACTCCGGCCACCTGGTGCGATCGGCGGTGGAAATGGCCAAGGAATGGCGCACCGACAGGCGCCTCGGGCGGTTGGAAGCCTTGCTGGCGGTGGCCGACAAAGACACCTCTTTAATCATTTCCGGCAACGGCGATGTGATTGAGCCGGAACACGGCTTGATCGCCATCGGATCCGGCGGACCGTTTGCCCAGGCCGCGGCCCTCGCATTGATCCGCAACACCGACAAACCGCCTCAAGCGGTGGTCGAGGAAGCCTTGAGCATTGCCGCAAAAATCTGCATTTACACCAACGACAATCACACCATAGAAGCGTTGCAACTGAAAGGATAACCGCATGTCTCACATGACCCCGAGAGAAATTGTTGAAGAACTCGACAAACACATCATAGGCCAGAAAGAAACCAAGCGGGCGGTGGCCATTGCCTTGCGCAACCGCTGGCGTCGCATGCAACTGCCGGAAGCCATGGCGCGTGAAATCACGCCCAAGAACATCCTCATGATCGGCCCCACCGGGGTCGGCAAAACCGAAATCGCTCGCCGACTGGCGCTGCTGGCCAACGCGCCGTTCATCAAGGTGGAAGCCACCAAGTTCACCGAAGTGGGTTATGTCGGCAAGGACGTGGAGTCGATCATTCGTGACCTGGTGGAAAGCGCGATGAAAAAAACCCGCGAAGACGCCATGGAAAAAATCCGCAAGCAGGCAGAAGACATGGCCGAACAGCGCATCCTGGATCACCTGTTGCCGCGCAGGGAATCGCCGATTCCCGGTGAAACGGTGAGTGAAGGGGAGGTCACGCGCAAAAAATTCCTGCACAAACTGCGCGCTGGAGAACTGGAAGACAAAGAAATCGAAGTGTCTGTGCACATGAACCTCGGTGTGGACATCATGGCGCCGCCGGGCATGGAAGAAATGACCGATCAACTGCAGAACATGTTTGAATCGCTGGGCCGCAAAAAACAGCAAACCAAGAAAATGAAAATTTCCCAGGCGCGCCCAATCCTGGTTGAAGAAGCGGCACAAAAACTCATCAACGAGGACGAAATCCGTCAAAACGCCTTGCAACAGGCGGAACAGAATGGCATCGTGTTTCTCGATGAAATCGACAAAGTGGCCAAATCGGCCAGTCGCGGCGGCGCCGATGTGTCGCGTGAAGGGGTGCAACGGGATCTGTTGCCCATGATCGAAGGTTCCGTGGTAAACACCAAATACGGGCCGGTGAAAACCGACCACATCCTGTTCATTGCTTCCGGCGCCTTTCACCTGTCCAAACCGTCGGATCTGATTCCCGAATTGCAGGGGCGTTTGCCCATCCGCGTGGAGTTGCGCGCGCTCACAGCGGAAGACTTCAAACGCATTCTGACCGAGCCGCACGCTTCATTGACCGAACAATACATGGCGCTGATGGGCACCGAGCAGGTGCAGCTGGAATTCACCGAGGACGCGGTGGAGCGGATTGCCGAAATCTCCTGGCAAGTGAATGAAAAAACCGAAAACATCGGCGCCCGCCGCCTGCACACGGTGCTGGAACGCATCCTGGATGGAATCTCTTTCGAGGCGCCGGACAAATCGGGCCAGCGCCACGTCATTGATCGCGCCGAAGTGGACCGCAACCTGAATGAATTGGTGCAGGACGAGGATTTGAGTCGTTACATCCTGTAAGCATGGCTTGTAAGTTGGCCGCAATCTGGGGATAATAACGTGTTTATTGATAATCACAACATTTGTAGAGGATAGTATGAAGTCACAAACAATGAAGTTTTGCCTGATCGGCCTGATGGCCCTGGCCCTGGTGGCCTGCGGTGGAGACGACAAGTCGGCCGGTTCGGCGGCAAAACAGATTGCCCAAATGGACACCGACACTCCGGACGGCGCGTTTAAAGCCAACCTGGTGTCTTTGCGCAACAACGACATCAAGTCATTGCTGAAAAACTCGCTGAGTCAGGATCAGTACAATGAACTGGTCAACGAGTTTGAGAGCAACAAAGGCAAAGAGTTTTCCGAACAGGAAAAAATGCAGTTTGAACAAACCATGGCCCTGCTCACCAGCGATGGCGCAGAAGATCAGATCATGGCCATGATTGGTCCGCAACTGGAACAGGCCAAAGCCATGATGCCGATGATGGTGATGATGAAGCCGCAAATGATCGAAGGCATCAAATCCAACCCGCAGATTCCCGAAGGCCAGCGCGATGCCGCCGCCAAAGTGGTCAGCGCGATGGTTGACTGGGCCACTGAAAACGACATTTTGAGCGAAGACATGACCCGCAAAGCCGTGGGCGTGGTGGTGCAGACTGCACGCGACCTGGACATGAATTCACTGGAAGAACTGAAAGGCATGAGTTTTGATCAGGCGATGAACAAAGCCGGCGTTGCCGTGGGCGGTCTTAAAGACGTGCTGGCGGTGTACGACATTTCCGTGGACGACATGCTGGATTCAGTTGAAATCATGGACGTGGACACCGCGGGCGATGTTGCCAAGCTGAAAATGGCCTGGGAAATTTTTGGCGAACGCATCGAGCAGGACGTCAAACTGGTCAAGAAAAACGACCGCTGGGTCAACGAATAAACCGCGCATTTGACGGACGCGGGCGGAACCGCCGGCGTCAATAAAATCAACACAAAGAGCCGATTGAACATCGGCTCTTTGTGTCTGAGGGCATCGCAATGAGCGGGCGAAACACAGCGTCATTTGCGACCGGATTGATGCCGGTCACGGGTGGCACAGAGGAGCACAGAGCATGTCATTGTTGAGTCGATTGTTGTACCTGAGGGTGCGACTGGAATACAGCCCAAAAGACATCGAGTCTCTGGGTCTGGATCGCCAGCGCCCGTTGGTGTACGTGCTGTCCACAGACTCCATGACCGCCCGCGCCATTGTGCAGCACGAAATCAGCCACGGCCGCCTGCCGCCCGCCCCCAGCGGCTCAAACGAGGGCGCCACAGCGGTGCTGGCGACTCGGCGGCTGGTGGGCTTTTGGAACCGGCGCCATGAATACGATGCGTTCATCGACCGCCTGGCGGAGTTGATCCGGCAGGTGCAAGAGCAGCCGGATGCGGTGATTCAACTGGTGCCGACCTCGGTGTTTCTGGGCCGCGCGCCGAAAAAAGAACCGGGACTGCTGAAACTGTTGTTCGCTGAAAAATGGCGCATCACCGGTCGCATCCGCCGTTTCTTCTCAATACTGATCAATGGCAAGCATTCGCTGTTGCGGCTCGGCAAACCGATGGTGCTGGACGCCGATCTGGTTGCCGGCGAAGACGCCCGCAAGCTGGCGCGCAAGTTTTCGCGCGTGCTGCGCGTGCATGCCCGGCGGGTGAAAACATCGGTGGTGGGGCCGGACCTGTCGCATCGACGCACCATTGCGCGCAATATATTGAAACGACCTGCGGTGGCCGAGGAAATTGAGGCCTACGCCCGGCGCAAGAAGATTTCACCGGAAAAAGCCCACAAGGAAGCCAACAAAATCATCCGCGAAATCGCCGCCGACTATTCCTATTCGTCCATCAAGCTGATGTATCGGATCTTCGGCTGGTTCTGGAACAAGGTCTACGACGGCATCCAGCTCAATTTTTTTGAGCAGTTTCGCTCCATGAGCACCGGCCATGAAATCATTTATACGCCATGTCACCGCAGCCACATCGACTATCTGATCATGTCGTTTGCGCTGTACGAGCGCGGCCTGGTGCCGCCGCACATCGCGGCCGGGATCAATTTGAATTTGCCAATAGTGGGCCGGCTGCTGCGCGGTTCGGGGGCTTTTTTTCTGCGCCGCTCTTTCAATTCGGTGTTGTATTCAACGATATTTTCAGAGTATTTAAGTTCGTTGATTTCTCACGGCGTGTCGATCGAGTATTTTGTCGAAGGCACGCGCAGCCGCACCGGCCGATTGCTGCACCCCAAAGCCGGCATCCTGGCAATGACCATTCGCAGTTACATCAACGAACGCAGCCAGCCGCTGATATTTCAGCCGGCGTCATTAAATTATGAAAAACTGATGGAGGGCGCATCCTACCAGAGTGAACTGGGCGGGCAGGGCAAACAAAAAGAATCCATCGGTGGTTTATTTAAAACCCTGAAACTGCTGAAGCAACGCTTTGGCCGCCTCACGGTGAATTTTTCCGAAGCGGTGCCTTTGGATGAGATTCTCGACCGTCACCGGCCGGATTGGCGCAACGTGCATCTGGGGGTGAAAGAAAAGCCGGCGTGGTTCAAAGACGCGGTGACGGAAGCCGGGCACACCATCATGACGCGCATCAACGCCTCTGCGCACGTGAACCCGATCAACCTGATCGCCATCACCCTGTTGTCCACGCCCAACCAGTCAGCGGTTGAATCCAACCTGTGCGAACAGATCGAATTGTACAAGACACTGCTGACCGAATTGCCGTATTCCGAGCGCACCACGGTGAGTGAGCTGTCCGCCCAGGCCATCATTGAACGCGCCATCGAGTTGGGATTTGTCGAACGCGTGGCACACCCGCTGGGGGATGTGGTTCGGGTGCGCGCGAACATGGCGGTGATGCTGGCGTATTATCGCAACAACATTTTGCACCTGTTCGCCGCCGCCTCATTCATCGCCATGTGTTTTGTCAATCAGGCCAAACACCCGCGCAAGGCGTTGTTGCGACTGATGGCGATCCTGCACCCGTTCGTGAAAAACGAGCTGTTTCTCAAGTGGAGCCGGGAAGAGTTTGTCGAGCGCGGCCGAGAAACGCTCAAACTGATGAAGCAGCTGGGTCTATTGCAGTCCAGCGGCCGCATGTTGGAACGTCACCCGGGCGGCACCTTGAGCGCCGGAAAAATGCGGGTTCTGGGCAACGCCCTGTTGCAGACCTATGAGCGCTACTTTATTGTCATTGCGGTGTTGAAACACCACCCTTCGGCATCGCTGACGGCGGCAGATTTGGAATCCATCTGTCACCAGACGGCCAGCCAGCTGTCGTTGCTGTACGATTATGTTTCACCCGATTTCTTTGATAAATCGCTGTTCAAGCAATTCATCCGCAGCATGCGTGAAGAGGGCTTGATTCAATTGAACGACGAGGCCAAAATCGTGCACAGCGGCACCCTGGACACCTTGTTTGAGGGCGCGCATCTGATCTTGTCCAAACGCATCCGCCACAGCATCCTCACCTTGATGCAAAACAGCCAGGCGCCGACGCAACAGGCGTCCTGACGTTCTCTCAGCGCGGCGTGCCCGTGTAATCAATCCGATAAATGGCGCTGGCGGCGTCGTCTGAAACCAGCAAGGACCCATCCGGCAGCGTCAACACGGCGGCCGGACGACCCCAGGCTTTCTCACCCTGCAGCCAGCCTTCAGCAAACACCGATAAACCGGTGACTTCATCGCCATCCATGTGCACCCGCCGCACCCGGTAGCCGACTTTGCTGCTGCGATTCCAGGAGCCATGCTCGGCGATGAAGATGTCGCCGCGGTATTCTTCGGGGAAGCGAGCACCGCGATAAAACTCCATGCCCAGTGGCGCCACATGGGCGCCCAGTCGGGCCGCAGGCGCTTTAAACTCAGCGGCGGTGTGACCGGCGGCAAACGTCGGATCGGCGACGTCGCCGGCGTGAAAGTGCGGGAAGCCAAAATGCTGGCCGGGCTGACTCAGGTGATTCAATTCGTCGTCGGGCACATCATCACCCAGGTGGTCGCGGCCGTTGTCAGTGAACCACAGATTCCCGCTGTCCGGATGAAAATCAAACCCCACGCTGTTGCGCACACCGGCGGCGAGAATGCGGTGGCTTTGCGCGTCCAGGTCGACTTCCAGAATGCTGGAGAACACGCCGCCGTCGTCGCACACGTTGCACGGCGCACCGACCGGCACAATCAAGCGGCCGCGCGCATCAAAGCGAATGAATTTCCAGCCGTGGTGGGTTTTGTCCGGCAGGCGGTCATACACGGTGCGCGGTTCGGGCATCACCGGCAGGGACTGTTCAATGTTTTCAAAGGCCAGAATGCGATTGACGGCGGCCACGTACAGATGGCCGTTGCGAAAGGCCAGGCCGGAAGGCATGTTGAGGCCTTTGGCCACCAGCAGCTGGCGATCGTGGCGGCCATCGCCGTCGCTGTCAAGCACCGCGTAAACACGGCCGGCGCTGCGGCTGCCAACAAACAAAGTGCCTTGATCGCCGAGCACCATTTGCCGGGCATTGATGATGTCGTTGACGTACACCTCTATGGTGAACCCTGGGGGCAGTTTGATGTGGGCCAGTTGCTCCGCGCTGGCGACGCCGCGACTGTGGGTGGAAAACAGGATCAGAGAGAGCAAAAGCACGGTGCGCATGCGTTGTGTTCCGGTGGATTTAAAGCCACCATCATATCACCCAGAGCGGGTCATGCGTCAATGCTTCGATGATCAGCGATACAGCGGCGGCAACACGGTGGAGGTTTTTGCCTGTGGCGGTGCGGCCGGCTGCAAGCGGCCCGAACGGGCCCACATGGCCCACGGCCGATCACCGGCCTCGGCCGCATCGCTGCGCCCGTACAGCTGCGCCTGCAACGCATCCAGCGCGGCGATGATTTCTTCGTCCGCAATGGCGTTGCGGATTTGCCCCAGATTGGTGACCGCTGCGTCGCTGTGGTGATTCCACCAGTTGATCAGCGCCTGTTGCAGCGCGTGCGGATCGCTTTGCTTGAGCGCGGCCCGCAACGGTCTGGCCTGCGCGCGCTGGGCGGATTCGTCGGGCGCTGTGGGTTGCCCGGCCTTCGCCCCACGGCGCCACAACCACAGCGCGCTCAGCACCCACAACAGCAGCGAGGCAAAAAAGGCGGGTTTCCACAGCGCCGCGGAACCGATCGAAGCCGGTTGATCTGGTGCAGGCAGCGCGCCATTGGCATCGACGGCGGGGGACAATTCCGGGGCACTCTGGGCCGCCGTCTGACCCGCGGTCTTGGCTGGGGTCACGGCCAGCCCGTCACCGGGCAACACCTCAAATACACGACCATCCACCCGCGCTTCGGCCCGATGGTTGCTGACGCTGTTGTACCAGGGCAGAGACATGCCGGGGTATTCAAGCCGCCCTGCACGTGAAGGGATCAACGCGAACTTCATGATTTTTCGGGACAACAGGTCTTGGCCGTCGTTTTGTGTGATGGTGTCGGTGGTGTCAGAATAGACTTTGAAACCTTCGGGTGCTGTCACCTGCAGGTCGGGCAGCTGATTTTCTTCCAGTCCACGCGCCGTGATGCTCAGGGTCAGGCCGATCGGTTCACCGGCTTTGTAGGGCCCTTCGTGGTCCCAGGTTTGTTCCAGCAACAACTGTTTGGCCGGCAACCAGTCCACGTCCAACTGGTCCTGAGGGATCTGTTTGATCTCAAGTTGCAGCGGTTCGGACACCGTTTGCATGCGCCGACTGGGCTGAAACAGGCTGTAGGCGCGGCGCTCGGAGGTGACCACCTCACCGGTGAACACCAGCGGCTTGATCTGCATCGGCCCGGACTGTTCGGCAAACAGCGCGTAGCGGCGTTCCAGCACTTGATAGCTGCGGCCGTCGCGCTGCGTGGTGTAGTTGCTGCCTTTGCCCAGCTGGTGCACGATCAGCCCGTCGGCATCCGGTTCACTCAAAGAACCGCTGCGCACGTTCACGGCGTACAGCAAACGCACCGTCAGCACCACCTGCTCCTGCACAAAGGCCGTCGTTTTGTCCAGCGCCAGCTCGATGAACAAATCGCCCTTGGCCTTGGCGTTGGGGTCGGGTTGTTTCACCTGAATGGCGATGGGTCGGGTCATTTCACCGTTCACATCCAGCGGCGGTATGGTGTGTTCACCGGCGGTTTTGGGGATCAGCATCACCTGCCACATCACCTGTTGCACCACCTGGCCATTGTACATTTGTGTCGACGAGGACGTGCTCACGTGGCCGACGTCGAACACGTCGCTGAGCAGAGAAAAATCCGGTTGTGTGGTGTTGGCGCCATCGCTGACAACTTCCAGCGTCAGCGACTCACCCAACAGCAATTGTTGCCGGTCCACCTGGGCCGTCACCGCCGCCTGCAGCACGGCCGGAAAGCACAACAAAAAAATACACACGCGTCGCATAACTCACCAGTCCTCGTCTTGTGTGCCGCGGCGCTCGCTGGCGCTGCCGCGGCGGTGGTATTGATACAGAAACTTGCGCCGCAGCAGGCCGCCGGGGTCGTCCTTGATGCGCCGCAGCCATTGCTCCATGGCCTGTTTTTCCTCAGCATCCAGGGCTTTTTCCTCGGCGCTCATTTCCGCCATTTGCTCAGCGTCTTCGCCCTCTTCACCGGGCGACCCCGTTTCTTCGGACGCGCTCGACTGTTCGTCCGACTCTTCGCCGTCCTGTGCCTGTTCGGCTTGTTTATGGCGATCTTTTTCAGCCTGTTGTTGCTGCGCATCGGCTTCTTGTTGGCGCGCCGCTTCGTCCATCGACTCCTCGCCGTTTTCGCCTGGCTTCTGGGATTGCTGGGAATCCTCTGCGTTCTGGTTTTCACCGGCGGGGCTGGATTCGGCGGAATTCTCATCGCTCGGGCTGCCGTCCTGTTGCTGTTCGCCATCGCCCTGTGATTGTTGCTGTTGTTGCTGTTGTTGTTGCAAGGCCTGTTCCACCAGCGATTTGTTGTACAGCGCATCGGCGTGTTGCGGATCCTTGGCCAGGGCGCGCTCGTAGCTGTTCAATGCGCCCTGAAGATCGCCGTTTTTGGCCAGCGCGTTGCCGCGGTTGTACAGATCGGTGACGGATTCTCCGTTGAACAGTTGCGCGGCGTCGGCGTACGATTCGCCGCGATAGGCGGCCGCGCCTTTCAAGGCGTCGCTGTGCGCCAGCTCGGCGGCGTCCTGAGGCCGGGCGTCCTGCAAGGCCTGGTGGGCCCGTTGATCGGCGTTGTACCACAAGGCGTCCCATTCAAAGGCGTCGGCGCGTTGTGGCAAGGCTGTGACAGTGAACAGCGCGCACAGCAAAAGTCCGCGCCGGTACATCAGCGCCAGCAATGGCGCAATCAACAACAACAGCCAGGGCCCTTCGTCCAGATACCGGGCCGCGCGCAGGTCATTCTGCTGACTGCGGTCGTCCTCGGCCTGCGCCGACAGCGACAACACCCGCTCAAGGTCGCCGTTGCCATGGGTCAGGGTGCTGAAGCGCCCGCCGCCGGCCTGTGCCAGCTGTTGCATCGGTCCGATCTCCAGTCGCGGCACCACGATTTGTCCATTGCGGTCTTTGAGGAAGCCTTGACGGGTGGGAATCGGTGCGCCTTCTGCGGTGCCGACGCCCAGCACCGAAACCCGATGGGAGCGCGCGCGCAATTCATCGACGGCCTCCAACGCGTCCTGCACGTCGCGAACTTCATCGGTGATCAGCACCACCAGTCCCTGATGCGCGCCGGCCTGTTCGAGCAATGCACCGGCCTGGCTCAACGCACTGCGGGTACTGGAGCCGCCCACCGGCATGATGTCCGGGTCAATGGCGTCGAGCAAGGACACGATGGTCTCCACGTCATCGGTCAAAGGCGTCACCACAAACGCGTCGCCCGAATACACCAGCAAAGCGCTTTGCCCGTCCTGACGTTGCAGCAACAGGTCCTTGATCTTGAATTTGGCGCGCTGCAGCCGGCTGGGCTTCAAGTCTTCAGAGCGCATGCTGTTGGACAAGTCCAGCGCCACAACCAGGGCCGCCTGGTTGGTGAACACCGGCATCGGCACTTGCCGGAACGCGGGGCCGGCCAAGGCCAGAACCGTCAACACCGCCACCGGCCAGTACAACCAGCGCAAGGCGCTGGCCTGACGCGCGCTGTGCACCTGCATGGCTTGCAGCAGGTTGGCGTCGCAGCTGTGCTGCCAGCCGTCTTGCTGCGCGCGGCGGTTGATGTAACGCAACAGCAAATACACCACCGGCAGCAGTAACAGCAAAAATTCAGGGCGCAGAAAATGCAACTCAGACCACATCGGTGCCTCCACGCAGGAACAGCGAAGCCATCAGCGCCAGCAGCCCCAGCAGCAAGGGCCAATAAAACAATTCTTCAACCGGCCGGTGAAACTGGGCTTCTTCGGCCAGCGGTTCCATTTCATCCAGCAGGCGGTATATCTGTTCCAGTTCGCTCAGGTCGCGGGCACGGAAATAGCGCCCGCCGGTCATCGCGGCGATTTTCTTCAGCGTGGGTTCGTCCAGGTCCGCAGACGGGTTGATGGTTTGCTGAAATGTGGACATCCGGTTCACCACCATGCGCTCAGCGCCAACCCCAATGGTGTAAATTTTCATGTCTTCGGCCGCCGCCAGCTCGGTGGCCTTCAGCGGGTCGATTGCGCCGGCGGTGTTGCGCCCGTCGGTGAGCAGTATCAACAGGCGCTGGGGGTTTTCGGTTTCGCGCGCTTTTTTCACTGCCAGGCCGATGGAGTCGCCGATGGCTGTGGCTTTGCCGGCCAGGCCGATGGCCGCTTCCAGAAGGAGGGTTTTAACGGTGGCGCGGTCGAAGGTCAGCGGCGCCTGCAGATAGGCGTTTTCACCGAACAAAATCAGTCCGATGCGGTCGCCGGCGCGCCGGTCGATGAAATCGCCGGCCACCGATTTGACCGCGGTCAGACGATCCACTCGACGACCGGCCAGAATCATGTCGGGTTGTTCCATGCTGCCGGAGATGTCAATGGCCAGCATCAAATCGCGACCCTGCACCGGCAGTGGCACCGGCTCACCAATCCACTGCGGGCGAGACAGCGCCAACACAAAAAACACCCAAAGCAGCGCGTTGCGCCACCATCGACCGCCGTCCGTGCCGGCATTCATTCCGCCCAGCAAATCGGCATAAAACGGCACCCTCACCAGCCCGGACCGCGCGCTTTTTACCGCCGGCAGGCGCGCCAACAGCAGCGGCAATGGCAGCAGCAGCAGACTCCAGGGCCAATGCAGTTCATACATGCGTGCCGCTCCGGTTGTTTTGTTGCATGAACAGATTCACGGTGTGCAGCAGGGCGGGGGCATCCAGTTCAATGTGTGGCTGGAAGGCGCCGTGCAACAGGGCCTGACGATGCGGATCAAAAGAGGCCTTGCGCAGACGTGAATTGAGGAAATCGATCCAGGCGTCCCCGGCCAGTGCGGCCGCGGCCTGATCGCCCAGGTGATGACGCACGTAGCGGCGCAGCAACTGCGAAGTCTGTGCAGCCAGCCAGTGGTCATCGGCGTTTTTGCGGTGCTCAAAGGCCAGGCGGCCGGTGGCTTCTTGCAAGGCGCGCAAACGGCGCTGCGCCCGGCGCCAGCGCAGCCAGCGCCACAACAGCCACAGCGCCGCGGCTGCGGTGAGAACCAGCAGCACCCACCAGCCCGGCGCCAGTGGCCAGAACCCCGGCGCTGGCGGCAAATGGATGTCCCGTAATGGCAGCGCATCGGGGTTCATGCGCGCACCCGCTCTTGCCATTGTAACCAGGCCGTGCCCGGGTTTTTGAGGGACGATTTAAGGGTTGTGATCCAGGCGTCGTCGGTCTGCAGCGGAATCACCGGCACCCCGGCGCGCAGCACCGCCGCCTGTACCGCGTCCAAGTGGTCGCGACGAAACGCACTGAGCCGTTGGCGGGTTTGCCCGCGGCGGGTGTCCAGCACCTGACTGTGACCCGCGGCGCGCACGCCGTAGCGGGCCGGCGCCGGCGTCTGGTTTTCGAACGGGTCGCTGATCATCAGCGCCAGCACATCGTTGTGTTTGCGCAATTGCAACAAATGCCTGCGGGCGTCTTCGCCGAGGTGATAAAAATCCGAGATCAGAATGATCAGGCTGCCGGGGCGGTTGACGCTGCGCAACTGTTTCAGGGCTTCATCCAGGTCGTGGTCTTCTCCGTCGTCGTGCTGATCGGCCTCCACCAGATGCGCGATCATTTGCATCATGCCGCGTTTGCCGGCCAGTGGCTTGCCGACGTGAATGCCGTGCGCACCGAAACTCATCACGCCGACGCGGTCGCCTTGTTGCATGGAGGACCAGCCGAGCAATGCCGCCAGTTTGGCCGCCAGCACCGATTTGAACTGTTGGCGGGTGCCAAAACGCATGCAACGGTTGGTGTCGATGACCAGGTGGGTCGGCCGTTCGCGTTCCTCCTGGAACAATTTGGTGTGCGCGGTGCCGGTGCGCGCGGTGACGCGCCAGTCCATGTTGCGGATGTCATCGCCGGCCTGATACACGCGCGATTCCTGATAATCCATGCCGCGACCGCGAAAACGCGAATCGTGCAAACCGGAAATCGCCGACGTGGCCTTTTTAAGACCGGTCAGATTGAACTGGTTGGCGAAATGGCGCTGTTGCACCAGCGTTGCAGCGGTCACCCGCACGGCCGGATCGTGTTCGGGTGGGGTGATTTGGGTCGATCGTTTGGCCACGGCGCTTGATCAGGGCAGCGGCACGGTTTCCAGCAGCCGGTCGATGACGCCGTCGGTGCTGACGCCTTCGGCTTCGGCTTCAAACGACAAAATGATGCGGTGCCGCAGCACGTCGTGAATCACGGCGTGGATGTCTTCCGGCAACAAATGATCGCGTTGCTCGAGAAACGCATGGGCCCGGGCGCAGCGGTCCAATGCAATGGTGGCCCGCGGCGATCCGCCAAAGGCAATGTGCTGGGCCAATTGGGGGTCGTATTTTTTCGGATCGCGTGTGGCCAGAATCAATTCGATCAGATAGGCCTCCAGGCCATCGCTGACGTACAGGTCCAACAGCTGTTGCTGCGCCCTGAACACTTCGCTCTGACTCAACATGGGACCGGGTTCCGGGCGTTCGTCGCGTGCTTCCTGGCGGTCGCGTTGTTGCACCAGTTTGAGGATGTCGCGTTCGGTGTCGGCTTGCGGGTAGTCAATGGTGACGTGCATCAGAAAGCGGTCCAGCTGCGCTTCCGGCAGGGGATAGGTGCCTTCCTGTTCAATCGGGTTCTGGGTGGACATCACCAAAAACAGACGCGGCAGATTGTAGGTGGTTTTGCCGATGGTGATTTGCTGTTCACCCATGGCTTCCAGCAGCGCTGATTGCACTTTGGCCGGCGCGCGGTTGACCTCGTCGGCCAGGATCAGGTTGTGAAACAGCGGTCCTTTCTGGAATTCAAAATCGCCGGTTTGCGGCCGGTACACTTCGGTGCCGGTGAGGTCGGCGGGCAGCAGGTCGGGGGTGAACTGAATGCGGTGAAAATCGCCTTCAAGGCGTTCGGCCAGCACTTTAATGGCGGTGGTTTTGGCCAGGCCGGGCGCGCCTTCGACCAACAGGTGCCCGTGCGCCAGCAGGGCCATCAATAAGCGGTCCACCAGCTTTTGCTGTCCCAGGATTTGTGTGCCGATGGAAGCCCGCGTGTCTTGAAAGGCCTGCATGCTTTGTTGTAATAGTTTGTCCATTGATCTCCCGTCAAATGCTGTGCATCAAATCAAGCGCTGTGCTTTGACCCGGTCAAAGCCGCAGAGTTCCGATGAATTCACCGCGCCGCCCGTGTTAGATCAGACCCGCGTGGCAGCCAAAGCGTCGCAAGGGTGTGCACAGACGCGTTTGATTTCGTGCGGATGTGTCGGGTGGTGGCGAACACGTCAGCCGGTCACAGCGAAGGCGTCTGGCTGAGCCAGTCCTGCTGCCAGATGGCGCGGTGCGTGTCCCGGTCAATGTTACCACCCGAGAGGATGACCAGCGCCGTTTTTTTATGTTTTTGTGTGCGCAGCCATTGAACCAGTCCAGCCATTGCCAACGCACTGGTCGGTTCCACGGTGTGTTTCAGCAAATGGCTCAGCCATTGGGTCCAGAACAGCATGTCCTGTTCACTGATTTCAAGCAGGTCATCGAGCGACTGCAGGTGGTGCAGCGTGAGTGCACTGACTGCAGGGGTGCGCGCGCCATCGGCCAGGGTGTCCGGTGTTTTATCCAGCCGCACAATTTCGCCACGCCGCAGAGATTCGGCCGCGTCATTGGCGTTCAGCGGTTCGGCGCCGATCACCGCCGCCTGTGGCGCCAGAGTCCGCGTTGCCAGCACGGTGCCCGACAGCAGGCCGCCGCCGCCGCAGGGCGCCACCACCACGTCCGGCGTGTCGATTTGCAGCAGCGCTTCCAGCGCCGCGGTGCCTTGACCGGCGATCACCTGCGGGTGATCAAACGGCGGGATCCAGTGCACCCCGGTTTGGTCGGCGGCTTCTGCCACCGCGCGGTCGACGGCGTCCCGGTCTGGCAAGGTGTGTACGGTGGCGCCGCAGGCCGCGGTGGCCTGCGCCTTGACGCTGGAGGCGCCGGCCGGCATGTAGATTTCACACTTCCGCCCCATCTGCGCGCAGGCCCAGGCCACCGCCTGCGCGTGGTTGCCCGAAGAATTGGCCACCACGGTTTTGACTGGCGCGCCCTGTTGCAGCAAAGAGCGCACCGCATTGCAGCCGCCGCGCGCTTTGAACGCCCCGGTTTTTTGCAGGTTCTCGGCTTTAAAAAACACGCGGTGTCCGAGCAGTTGATCGAGGCGGTGCGAGTGCAGGATGGGGGTGCGGTTGATGTGCGCGCGAATGCGCGCGTGTGCGTGCGCAACCGCTTCAAAGCTCACAGGTTTGACGTGCATGCGCGGTCCTTAAAACAGCGATTGCCACAATTGGCGGGTGAAGTTCGGTTTGCGCACCAGCGTCACCTTGAGGTTGCCCTTGCGGCTGGCCAGACAGCGGTTGGCCACTTCAGCGCCCTTGTTTTCTTTGCTCATGTTGATGCACGGGTCGGCTTCGGCCATGCGCATCAGCTGCGTGTTCAGTGCATCAAAAGAAAGCACCGGTCGAATGTTTTTGCGCAAATCGTTGGCGCAATTCGGGTTGTGACTGCGGCATTCACTGAATTGCAAGCGGCTGGGGGCCAGCAGCAACTCCTGGCGTTGCAGTATGCGCACCTGTCCGGCGGTTTCATGGCGATATATCTGTTGCATGAAGGCCCAGCTCAAAATGTCCCCAACGATGTTTTTCTGGGGTGAAGTCAGGCCGTTGTAACGCGGCAGAAAGCCCAGCGAATCGCTGCTGATGGCGTACAGATTGTCGTCCAGCATCAACATGTACAAGGCGATGATGTCGCGATTGATGGCGCTCACCGGGTGCGCGGTCATGGCCTGCACGATGGCGTCTTTGCGTGCGTCGACCAGTGCATTCACCAAGCGGGCTTTGTTTCCACCCGGTTTGACTTCGGTTTTTTGCGGGCAGGCACTCAGCAGCAGGATCAACGGCGCCAACAGCAGGGTTCGGGTGACTTTATTCATGCGGGATGTCTCCGGAAATGCGGTGCAGAAATTGGATTTGTTCAAGGGTTTCGGGCATGCGCAGCGTGCGCGCCCGAGACAATTTGATCACGGCGGTGTCAACACTCTCGCCCAGGTGCATCAAGGCGCTGGCCGCCATCAGGCCGGTGCGGCCGATGCCGGCATAGCAGTGGATCGCCACCCGTCGACCAGCGCGCAATTGTTCAGCCAGCTCGCCGGCCAGACGGATGAATGCAGCCGCATCGCCGGGTGTGCCATGATCGGGGATCGGGTGTTGCCGGTATTCGATGCCGTGGTTTTGACAACAGGCCGCGCAGTCGGCCAGACCCAGACGCTGCTGTTCGACCGGTTGCAGCATGGAGACCAGCGTGTGGGTTTCAATTGAGCGCAAAAAAGCGATAAAATGAGGCAGTTGCGAAGCGCCCGGAGGTTTGGGCATCAGCAGCAGCGCGCCGCCCGAATGCGACAACGTGTGGACCCGGTCGCGCCACAGAGAAAAATTTTTGTGCGGGTGTAACAAACAGGTCTCACAAGCGTTCTAACAGAAACAATTATAACTGAATGAATGAATATTTGGTATCGCGTACAGGTCACCAGAAACCAACACGGACTGTTCGCCCTGGCTTTTCAGATGCTGAAAAACCGCCTGGAAGCTGAAGACGTTGTGCAGGATACCTTTGTGAAGATGTGGGAGCAGAAGCAGGCCGGCGGCGCGGTGGAAAAGTCCTGGCTGTACAAGGTTGCACGCAACCAGTGCCTGGACATCTTAAGACGCCGCAAATACGCGCAGGAGTACGAAATGGCGCAGGCGGTGGGTTCGGACATCGGCATTGGACCGGCCGAGGAGGCGCTCAACGAGACCCTCTCGGATGAGGTGGCCGAGGCACTGAATCAACTGGCCGAACCGTACAAATCGCTGCTGGTGTTGCGAGAAATCAGCGGCTTGAATTACAAAGCACTGGCACAGACGCTGGACTTGAGTTTGTCGCAAACCAAAGTCTATTTGCATCGGGCCAGGGCACAACTGAAAGAACGATTGGAACAGACGTATGCAGAAACACAGGCTTGACACAGACCGGCGCATAGAGGCGTATTTTGCCAAGGCGCGCAGCGCGCGCGTGAGCGGCGGATTCAAACAAAAGCTGTATGCCCGCATCGGGCTTGCGGACAACGGCTGGGCGGGCAGGTCGCTGATGGCGTTTTCCGTGGCGGCGGTGCTGGTGACCGGCCTGGTGATGCAACAACAGCACGCCCGCAACGAACAGTTGCAACAGGCCGAACGGGAAATGCAGATCGCCATGCACTACATGCAGCAGATCGGGTTTAAAACCCTCTCGGAGGTCAACAATCACGGCATCAAACCGGCGATCATCAAACCGGTCAGTAAAACCATGGCGCAAATATAGGAGATCAGACCATGAGAATACGTATCATCGGCTTGTTGCTGGCACTGGCCTTCAGCGGCCAGGCTCAACAGTTAAAGCTGGACACGCTGCAACAGGTGTTGTCGATGCAGCCTGAGGTTGAAATCAATCTCGGCGCCGGGTTGTTGCGCCTGCTGTCATCGGCCACCGAAGACGAAGCCGACATTTCCGGCATTTTGAAGAGCCTCAACAGCATTTCAGTGCGGGTGTACAACATCGAGGCGCAGGCCGACATCAGCGGCCTGAAAAGCTGGATTCAGGATGAGGTGACCACCTTGACTGGCAATGGATTGCAGCAGCTGGCCAGCATTCGCGACGACGATTCCATGGTGCACATCATGGCCAACATGCTGGAGGATAAAATGGCCGGCCTGGTGGTGATGGCGCTGGACGACGAGGATCAATTTGTGCTGATCAACATCCAGGGCGAAGTGATGCTCAAGGACCTGGGCAGCCTGATGGATCATTTCGATGTGGACGTCGAGGCGCTGGGCTTGAACAAATGAACGCGCCGCAAGGCAATAAATACACGCTGCGGCGTTTACTTTTGCTAAAAAGTGCAGTAAAATCCGCCGTCTTGTTTTGATCACAGCATCGGATACGATTATGAAAAAAGGCATTCACCCGGAATACAGACCGGTGGTTTTTCAGGACGTCGGCGCGGATTTCGCCTTCCTGACCCGCTCGTGCATTGCCACGGACCAGACCATCCAATGGGAAGACGGGGAAGAATACCCGCTGGTCAAAGTGGAAATTTCCTCACAATCGCACCCGTTTTACACGGGTCAACAGAAAATCGTTGACACCGCGGGTCGCGTGGATCGCTTCAAGCGACGCTATCAGAGAAAATAATTCGCACCCAACGCACAAAAGCCCGATTCAATCGGGCTTTTTTTTGCCCGCCATCCGGGCAATCAGCGGCGCGATTGCGACCATGGTCGGCTGGCATCCGCCGCGTCCTTGCGATAAAATAAGCCGGTTGCAAGGTGTGGCACTGAGTGAGAACCAAACCGCCATTGGCACACGCACAAAGCCCGACGCACCGGGGGCAGTCCCGAGGCCCGCTTGCCAGCCAATTTATTAATCAAAGACCCCAAAGCACCGGAGAAATAAAAACATGAGTGAAAAGATTGTCAAAGTCACCACACCAGAGGGAAAAACAGCTGAATTGCCTGTTCGCGAAGGGCGCATCGGACCGGCGACTTTTGATCTGAAAACACTGCACAAGCAAACCGGTTATTTCACCTACGACTCCGGCTTTGCCGCCACCGCGGCCTGTCAAAGCGACATCACCTTCATTGACGGTGACAAAGGCGTGCTGATGTATCGCGGGTATCCGATTGAACAATTGGCAGAACACAGCAATTTTGTGGAAGTGGCGTACTTGCTGATGAACGGTGAATTGCCCGATGCGACACAGTTCGAAGCCTTCAACGACGAAATCACCCGCCACACCATGGTGCATGAGAAAATGCGCTCGCTGATGAAAGGCTTTCAGTACGATGCCCACCCGATGGCCATGCTGATGAGCGTGGTGGGATCGTTCGCCGCGTTTTATCATGACTGGACCAACCTCAACGATCCGGCCGATCGGCGCCTGAATGCGGTGCGATTGATTGCCAAGATGCCCACCATTGCTGCGGCGGTGTACAAAAACTTCATCGGCCAGCCGTTCATGTATCCGAAAAACGACCTGGGCTTTGCCGAACGTCTGCTGCACATGATGTATGCGGTGCCGGCCGAACCCTACCGGCTCAACCCGGTGGCCGCCAAGGCGCTGGATTTGTTGTTTATTTTGCACGCCGATCATGAACAAAACGCCAGCACCTCAACGGTGCGCCTGGTGGGTTCCACCGGCGCCAATCCGTTCGCCTGTGTGGCCGCGGGCATCGGCGCGCTGTGGGGGCCGGCACACGGCGGGGCCAACGAAGCGGTATTGAACATGCTCGATCAGATCGGCTCGGTGCAAAACATCGAAAAATTTGTCGCCAAAGCCAAGGACAAAGACGACCCGTTCCGGCTGATGGGCTTTGGACACCGCGTGTACAAGAATTTTGATCCGCGCGCCACCATCATCCGCAAGGCCTGTCACGAAGTGCTGGAAGATCTGGGCATCCGTGACCCGCAACTGGAGCTGGCCATGAAGCTGGAAGACATCGCGCTGAAAGACGACTATTTTGTGCAGCGCAAACTGTACCCCAATGTGGATTTCTATTCTGGCATCATTTACAAAGCCCTGGGCATTCCGAAAAACATGTTCACCGTGATGTTTGCCATCGCCCGCACCGTCGGCTGGGTTTCACAGTGGCTGGAACAGTACAACACGCCGGACACCCGCATCGGCCGCCCGCGCCAGGTCTACACCGGTCCGTCCAAGCGCGATTACGTCGCCCTCGACAAGCGCGGCTGAGCCGCCTGTGCGGTTTTGAACCCGCGCGGGCCAGGTGACCAGCCATGGCCGGATTTTTTGGCGGCAATCGGCGTGGATGAACAGCGTCTGCGCGCACAGTTGCCGCCCTCGCTGACGCTGCGCCGAGTGGATGGCAGGCTGAGCCTGTGTCGCCTTGAGGGCGAACCGCTGTGTCACCACGTGGATTTCCTCAGTGGGCGCCTGCGGCATCGCAGCGCGCAACACCTGCACGGTGAAAAACTGGTGCGTGCCTGTCGCATCAAGGGCCGCGCACCGCTGCGCGTGTTGGACGCCACAGCGGGCACCGCCCAGGACGCCTATCTGTTGCACCGCGCCGGCTTTGAGGTGTTGGCATGTGAACGCAATGCGGTCTTGTTTGCCTTGCTGCAGGACGGGCTGTGTCGTCTGAACGAAGCGGTCGGTGCACTTGATGGGTTTCGCGTGGTCTGGGCCGATGCCAATGAATTGTTGCCAAAGACGGCCTGCGATGTGGTGTATCTGGATCCGATGTTTCCGGCGCGGCAAAAAAGCGCGTTGGTGAAAAAACCGATGCAGTTGTTGCACACGCTGTTGGCGCAGGACACCGAACCGGCGGATGGCTTGCTGGAATGCGCTTTGCAGAACCCCTTTGCTGCGCGCGTGGTGGTCAAAAGGCCGCGACTGGCGCCACCATTGGCCGGGCGTGAACCGGGGTGGCAGCTGCAAGGCAAGACCACCCGGTTCGACGTGTATCAAAAGTGACTTGATGGGCCCCGGCGCGGCGCCGAAGCCCACCCGGTCAATCCTCTAAATCCTGCAGACGATGGAGCTCCGCAGTGAAGCCTTCCAGGTCATAGCGCTGTTGCAGCGCGTTCAACTCGGCGTTGTAGGCTTTGATCTTGAACTGCCAGTACAATTC
>JBNLBT010000059.1:0-20476 GCA_050303435.1 Marinicellaceae bacterium | reverse complement strand
GGGCGCATCCGGGTATCTGCAGCGCCACCGCGCCGAGGCGGATGCGCCGGCGCTGGCTGGAGTTGAAGCGATGGTGCAACGATTGATTGCGCTGGTGCAGACGCTGGATGCGCGCATCGAAGCCTTGCTGCAGTGCATGGATCAATCGGACCCGCAATTTGCCCGGCAGTATCTGCAGGCGGTGGGGCAGCACTTGATGGACGCCAACATTCCGGTGCTTGCCCCCGATGCACAACGGCGTGGGCATGATCTGCGGGAAGCGCCACGCGGCGGGTTAAAAATCGTCGCGCAAGGCTGGCACCCCAAAGTGTTCAGCGTCGATGATTTCGCCAGCTATGCCGAATGTCAGCATTTGATTGACCAGGCCCTGCCGGCGTTGCAAAGCACCGAAGACCAGCGTCGACAGGCGTTGCGCACCGAGGTCGATGCGTTTTCCGGCGCCACCGCATTTTTTGCGCAAAACAACGCCACGCCGGTGAGCCGCAGCCTGCAACAACGCTTCGCCTTGTTGTGTCAGAAACCATTGACGCATTTCGAGCCCGTGTCGGTGCTGCGCTATCGGCCCGGACACGATTACAGCCCACATTCGGACGCTTTCGATGAAGCGCGCATCCGCGCGCATGAGCAGATCGGTGACTACGGCGGTCAGCGCCTGACCACCAATCTGCTGTACCTGTTGCCGGCCGATGCCGGCGGAGAAACTGAATACCTGCACAGCGGCGTCAAAATCAGTGGTCGCATGGGCCGAGCGGTGATCCATCACAACGCCGACGACGACCACCGCGCCGACCCGGCGTCACTGCACACCGGCCATCCGGTGCAGGCCGGCGAAAAATGGCTGATGCGCACGGCGGTGCGACAGCACCCGTTGTACGGCAGTCATCGGGTCAAACTGAATGTGGACTGATGGTCGCAGCTCAACCGGGCATTCAGTCTGAGGCGTTCTTCGCGCGGATGCGATAGGCGCACCGGCGCGCGCCGTCCGGGATGTATTCCGTGCGTTCCACCCGCGCCCCCAGAACCTCTTCAAACACACGCAATTCAGAACGGCAAAAGCCCTGACAGTGCCGCGCCGCGGCGCAGATCGGGCAGTGGTTTTCCAGCAACAGCCAGTCGCCGTCGGCGTTGCGCCGGCACTGCGCCATGTAGCCCTCGGCGCTGCGCAGCTCGGCCAGTCGCGTGACTTTCTGATCCAGTCCTGAACACTTGGACAAGGCCGCACGGTAGCTGGCCAGGGTGTGTTGTTCGCGCGTTTGAATCAAGGCATCCAGGGCCGCTTCGCCGAGGGTTTCACGCACGCCATCGATCAGGTGCAAGGTCAATTCAGCGTGCCGGTCACCAAAGCGCTCATGCGCGCGATCGGTCAGCGACCAGACTTGTTTGGGGCGTCCACGCCCGTGCACTTCCCGGTGGTCCTTGACCGAGCCTTCGGCGCGCAGTTTCAGCAGCAATTGCCGGGCCCCCATGGCCGTGATTTTGATCGCATCCGCCAATTGCCGGGCCGTTTGCGGACCGCGGGTTTTCAACAGGTACAGCATGCGTTCTGTGCTGTCGGTCTGTTTCATGTGGCGTCCACCGTTAGTGGCGCCGGCTCGGCGGAGAAGTGTTGGCGCTGCCAGATCAACACGCCGGCGGAGGTCAACACCAGCGCCGCCCCCAGCCACAGCACCACACGTGATCCGAGCACTGACAGAAAGCCACCGATCAGCGCGATCAGGATGTTGCAAATGAAAAACAGGCTGGTGTGCAGACCCATGACTTTGCCCAAGCCCAGCGCACTGAAACGCGCCGACAGATAGGCCGGGATCATGTTGTTGGCCATGGCGTTGAATGCGCCGATGAGGAAAAACATCGGGTGAATCCATGTTTCCACCAGCGGCTGGGTGAACAGCAAAGCAGTCAATGCCAGTGCGCCGTAGAGCATGGATTTGTGTTCCCCCAGACTGGCCTGCAGGCGGTCCACCACAAAGGTGCTGACCAGAATCATGGACACGGTCAGCGACAGGGTGGCGCGGGCGATTTCGAAACTGTCGGAGGCCAGCGTGTCGACCATCCACACGGGATAGAATTCATAAAAGGCGTTCAGCCCCAGGGCAAACAGCACGTAGAAAGCACAGAACGGCCACAGCGCTGGATTCTTCAATAAAATCATGGAGTTGTTGTGGCGAATCTCGTGCCAGAAACCGCCTTCATGGGCTTCCGCTGCGCGCCCGTCGCGTTCAAAAATCCACCACACGACCCACCAGCCCGAGAGCACGCCGACACCGGCCACAATGAACACCAGCGGCACCCCGTAAGGCATCAGCAGGCCGCCGAGCAGCGGACCGATCAGCCAGCCGGCGTAATTGGCCGCGTACACCAGCGACAGGGCACGGGTGCGATTGATGTGCGGGTGCAGATCGGCCGCCACCGCCCGCGCGATGCTGACGTTGCCCTGCGCCACACCGGTCAGCAGGCGCGCCAGGGTAAAGGCCACAAAAGATTCCTGCACAAAGGCCAGCGCGGTCAACAGGTAGCCGAAGAAGGTGGCCATCAGACTGATCAACAACACCCGACGGCGGCCGTAGCGATCCGACAGGGCGCCGATGAACACACTGCCGATCAACATGCCGAACGGGTACACCGCGAGGGTGAATCCGAGCAGAATTTTCGGGTGGATGCCAAGGAAATGGTTCAATGGGTTGGCTGGATAGTCGAGAAAATACGGCGCCAGCACCGGGTAGGGCAAGGCGATGCCGATGGTGCCGATCAGGGAAATCAGCAGCGTGCCGAATAGAATATAGAGGGCTTGTTTTTGTTGCATGACGGCACCGGTTTCAGTTTTGCCGTCAGCATACACTGCACCCATCTAATATGTAAAGTATTTAGTTTATATATTCGTCGGCCCGAACCCACCCCATGCGCCCTGGGCCGCAGCCAGGATGCGTGCAAGCCGATGCCGCCGCCGTGACTCGACGCAGGGACGACGCGCGGTCATTGACACCTCACGGTGGACTCGAACCGCCGGGTTATTCGTGCTAATATGACCCTTTTTTAACCGACTGAGAAGAGAGACGAGCGCGCATGAAAATTCGAGCAGCCGTGGCCTGGGAAGCGGGCCAACCCCTGAGCATAGAGGACATCGACATTCAGGGACCCAAGCAGGGAGAAGTGTTGATTAAAATGGTCGCCACCGGCGTGTGTCACACCGACGCCTACACCTTGTCAGGTGCCGACCCGGAGGGCTTGTTCCCGGCGGTGCTGGGGCACGAAGGCGGAGCGGTGGTGGTGGAAACCGGCGCCGGCGTCACGTCTGTGCAAAAGGACGATCACGTGATTCCCTTGTACACCCCGGAATGCGGCGTGTGCAGTTTTTGCACCTCCGGCAAAACCAACCTGTGTCAGGCCATTCGCGTCACACAGGGTCAGGGCTTGATGCCCGACGGCACCTCCAGATTGTCGCAAAACGGCCGCACGATTCACCACTACATGGGCACATCGACCTTCGCCGAATACGCGGTGGTGCCTGAAATTGCGCTGGCCAAAATCAACAAAAACGCGCCGCTGGAAAAAGTCTGTCTGCTCGGTTGTGGCATCACCACCGGCGTGGGCGCGGTGCTCAACACCGCCAAAGTGGAACCCGGTTCCAGCGTGGCCGTGTTCGGCCTCGGTGGCATCGGTCTGGGTGTGATCCAGGGCGCGGTGATGGCCGGTGCCGAGCGCATCATCGGTGTTGACATCAATCCAGACAAATTTGCCTTCGCCAAACAAATGGGGGCCACAGACTGCATCAATTCGCGCGACTACGACCGACCCATTCAGGAGGTGCTGGTGGATCTGACCGACGGCGGACTGGATTACACCTTTGAATGCGTGGGCAATGTGGATTTGATGCGCTCGGCGCTCGAATGCTGTCACAAAGGCTGGGGCGAGTCCGTGATCATCGGTGTGGCCGGTGCCGGGCAGGAAATCAGCACCCGGCCATTTCAGCTGGTCACCGGTCGCGTGTGGCGTGGCACCGCGTTTGGTGGCGTCAAAGGCCGCAGTCAATTGCCCGGCTATGTGGACGATTACCTGGCGGGTAAACTGAAGGTCGATGAGTTTGTCTCGCACACCATGCCACTGGACGACATCAACCGCGCGTTTGATCTGATGCACGATGGCGATGGCATCCGTTCTGTGATCACCTTCGATTGATTGGGCCGGGTCATGCAACTGAGAAGCCAACACAAACATTTCGGTGGTTACACCGAGTTCTATGAACACGAATCGCGCGTCAACAAGGCGCCGATGCGCTTTGCGGTGTTTCAACCACCACAGATCAGCAAAGCACCGGTCCCGGTGCTGTACTGGCTGTCCGGATTGACCTGCACAGAAGAGAACTTCATGGTCAAAGCCGGCGCCCAGCAACACGCCGCAGAACACGGCCTGATGCTGGTGTGCATGGACACATCGCCGCGCAACCTCGGTCTTGCAGGCGAGGACGACAGCTACGATTTTGGTGCCGGCGCCGGGTTCTACCTGAACGCCACCGAGGCGCCGTGGTCGGCGCATTACCACATGCACGATTACGTGGTGCAGGAACTGCCCGAACTGATTCAGGCGCATTTCAATGTGGACGCTGCCCGGCGCGGCGTGTTCGGCCATTCCATGGGCGGTCACGGCGCCCTGAGCCTGGCGCTGCGCAATCCAGGTGTGTATCGTTCGGTCAGCGCCTTTGCACCGATTGTTGCCCCAAGTGAATGTCCCTGGGGTGAGAAAGCCTTTACCGGTTATCTGGGAGCCGACCGCACCGCCTGGCGGGCGTACGACAGCTGCGCGCTGATTGCCGATGCGCGCGAACGGCTGCCTCTGCTGGTGGATCAGGGCGAAGCGGATGAATTTCTGCACGATCAGTTGATGCCGGAAAAACTTCAGACGGCTTGCGCGCAGGCCGGGCATCCTCTGCAACTGCGCATGCAGCCGGGTTATGACCACAGCTACTATTTCATCGCCAGCTTCATGGCCGATCACCTGCGCCATCACGCGACGGCGCTGAAGGCGTAATCCAGGCGATCCGATTGCACAACGCCGGGAGAATGTCTACAATGAACTTTGACAAGCCAGATCAAGCACAACTGAGGAGACATGCAATGAACGACAAAAGCGGCGACAAACCGTTTGTAGACCGACGCAAGAGAGACCGCCGTGTGCGCGATGAGCCGCGACGTGAGGAAATCCGTTGGGAACCGGACAATCCGCCCAGAAGACAGAAATCCGACCGCCGCAAAGACCGCGTTGACTGGAACGGCTGAGCGCGACAACAGAGAATGAACTGCAGCCGACACAACCCCGACCCTGTGTCGCTTGCCATCTCGCGCTGAATATTGGCCGTGTCCACGACCCCTCGGCACATCAGCGGACACCGCAGCCCCGCGCTGGCGGATGAGTTGCGCCGCATGGCGGCGTGGGCAGATCAATACGGCGCGGCTCACGACGTGTACGGTGAAGGCGCGCTGATTCAAACATTGGAAAAAGACATTGCCGAGTTGCTGGACATGCCGGCGGCCTGTTTTGTCATCACCGGCACCCTGGCGCAGTCGATTCTGCTGGACCGCGTGGCCAGGCACGCTGAAAATCCGCGGGTGGCCATGCACGCCACCGCACACCTTTTGCTGCATGAACTGGACAATCACCAACTCTACGCCCATCAACCGGTCACGGTGGGGGCCGACGATGCGGTGTGGGACTGGTCGGATCTGCAGTCCCTGACACCTCGGCCGGCGGCCATTCTGTACGAAGTGCCGATGCGTGAAATCGGTGGTCAGTTGCCCTCCTGGCACGCGTTCTGTGAACTCAAAGCCCAATGCCGCGCCCACGGCATCCACATGCACATCGACGGCGCGCGTTTGTGGGAAGCGGCGTGTGGCTGGGGGCGCTCACCGGCGGCGCTGTGTGCCGGTGCCGACAGCGTGTATGTGTCGCTGTACAAAGGCCTGGGCGGCTGGGGTGGGGCATTGCTTTTGTCCGACGTTGAAACCATTGCACGCATGCGCAGGGCCATGATTCGCCGTGGTGGCAATGTCTATCACCGCACGCCTTACGTGCTGGCCGCGGCGATGCAATGGCGCGAGCGCCTGGCGAAGTTGCCGGATTGCCTTGACGCCACCCGCCGTTTGTATGCACTGATTAAGGATTTCCCGGCGCTGCGGGTCAACCCCGCCGAAGTGCACGTCAACATGTTGCATTTTCATTTGCCGATGGACGTGGAAACGGCGCTGTGCATGCGCGATGCAGTGAAGCAAAAGCATGGCCTTATTTTATTCAACCGCGCCACCGCTTTGGCCAATCCGCAACGGTGTCGGGTGGAATGGACCGTCGGCGATGTGATCTGCGGCATGCAGGAAGATGAATTGAGGTCGGTGTTGCAGGTGTTTCAGCAGGCCGTGCAAGCAAACGCACAGTCAAGCCAGTGAACGGATCCCGGGAACACGCTCAGACGCGCGTTCCCGAAGTCCTGGGCCGTTTGATTTATTGATGGATGCTGTATTGCACGGTGACCGATGCGCTGATGCCGTCGTTGCCGGGCAGTATGGGCGTTGAGGAAAGGTCCACAGTGGGAGGCAGGTTGCCGTTGTCCGGGCTGAGCGCGCTGTGACTGGTGCTCAATTGAATTACCTTGGCTGCCCCCAGATTGACCCCAGCGGCGTTGGCCAGAATCTGGGCTTTGCTTGCGGCGTCTTGATGCGCCCGTTCGATCGCGGTGCGGGTGGCGCTTTCGCTGTTGCTGACATCAAAAGTAACGCCTTGAATGCGACTGGCGCCGGCTTCTATGATCAGGTCAATGATTGGTCCGATGCTGTCGACATCGGTCAGTTTGATCTTCAGACTGTTGCGGACTTCATAGCCATCAAAAAGTTGCTGACCACCGTCGTAGCGATAGCTGGGGTTAAACGAAAATTGGCCGGTGCTCAATTGATCTGAGCCAATGCCCACTTGTTGCAAGGCATTGAGAACTGAATTCATGCGCGTGGCGTTGATGTTGATTGCGGCGTCAGCCGTGGCCTCTTTGCTGATCACCGAAGCGCGCACAGTGGCCTCATCGTGCAGGGTGTCGATGTGACCCTGTCCGGACACGGTCAGGGTGTCTTCGGTCAATTGCGCGGCAGCGATCATGGGGATCAGAAGCAGCGCGGCAAGGTGTATTATTTTTTGCATGATAGTCTCCTATGGATTGGTGTCAATGGTTGATTCAGGCACAGTATAGGGCAGCCCACCCCATCCATGTGTTGTGACTTTGTAAGCATTTGTAAGTGAATGTTTCAGCCACTGGAACGGCCAGCAGGCGGCCGCGTGTTCAATGTGTGGTCAGTGGCAGCCTGAAGCGGAACGCGGCGCCCGGGCATGGGTCTTCAGCCGCGAGAATCAACTCGCCGCCGTGTTTTTCAGCGATGTTGCGTGCGATGGCCAATCCCAGTCCGTATTGTGTTGAGCCGGGGCGTGAGGATTTCACAAAGGCCTGGAAAATGCGGTCACGGATGGACGCATCGATGCCGGGGCCGTCATCGCATATATCAACCTCCAACCAGTCTCCATTGCGCTGAAACCGAACTTGGATAAGACTGCGCGCGTGTCGCAGGGCATTGCGCAACACATTGCCCAGGGCGCGCTGCAGGTGCAATCGGTTGCACAACAACGCGGTGTCATCATCGATGCCCGGCCCGGCCTCCACGTGGATTTGCACGTCCGGGTTCGGGTGCGCGCGGATCACTTCATCGATCAGCGCGGCCACAGGGTGCGTATGTTTTTGCATCCGATCGGACTGGGTGATTTCCGCGTAACTGAGCATTTCATCGGTCAGTTGTTCAAGCTCGGTGACGTCCTGTTCAATGTGTTTGAAGGCCTCGGCCAGCTGACCCGCGCCGAGCTGCGCGGCGATGTCTTCCAGACGAAATTTCAAGCGCGCCAACGGCGTGCGCAATTCGTGTGACACCGAGTTGATCAGTGCGCGTTGCGACAGCATGAGTTGTTCAATGCGCCCGGCCATCTCGTTGAACTTGAGTTCAACCGGCGCCAGCGCCGAACGTTCATTGACGTGTATGCGTGTGGAAAAATCCCCACGGCCAATTTGGCGAGTGGCTGTTTTGATTTTCAACAACTGGTTGGACAAAGGCCACAGCAGCAACAATACAATCACCGCCATCAGGGCGTAGAAGAAAATCACCAGCGGACGGTTTTGCTGATTCAACACGTCCCCGAGATCCGGCTGCACAGACAGCACCAGCGCGCTGTTGATGAGTCGCTGGTACAGGGTGAGGCGATCGTCCGCGTCGTACAGGGACACCATCTGCCCTTGTTGCAGCGCGTTCAGGGTGTCCACATCGCCGGCGAAATCACTCAAGTCGTGTGCGCGCATGCGCAAACCGCTGAGCGCCGCCAGTTCCGCCACTCGGTCGCTCCGGGCATCGGCCGGTGTGTCCTGGATGGCCGCTCCGATGGCAATGAAATGGGGCGCGTACAGGGCATGCATTTGTGCATTCCAACTGCTGTGCACCCGGCGATTGTGCAAATATTCGATCAGACTGCCGATCAGCACAATGCCGAGCACCAACAACAGATAAAAGCGAAAAAACAGTCGGCCGGAAAATTTGAAATCATCGAAATTGAGCGGCATCAGGCGTTCCAGGCCGACGGCACGAACAAATACCCTTTGCCCCAGACGGTTTTGATGCGCTGCGGATCCGTCGCGTCGTCCCCCAGCTTTTTGCGCAGGCGCGAAATCTTCACATCGATGGCGCGATCGCTGCCATCGTAGCCATAACCGCGCAAAGCGCGGTGGATGTCATCGCGCGAAAGAATGTGCCCGGCGTGACTGGCCAGCAACTGCAGCAAATCAAATTCGTGCGTGGTCAATTGAATGGGTCTTCGATTCAGCGTGGCGGTGCGCGCCTGGGACTGGATGCGCAGGGTGCCAAACACCCAGTCGCCGTCACCCGTTGCATCCGCCGCGTCGGCTTTTCTGTGGCGCTTCAGCAAGGTGTTTACGCGCGCCAGCAACACCCAGGGCTCCACCGGTTTGGTGACAAAATCATCGGCGCCGATCTCGAAACAGAAGATCTGGTCGTGGTCACTGCTGGAAGCGGTCAAGATCAGTATCCAGCCGGTGTAATAAGTCCGCAATGCACGGCACACTCGGGTGCCGTTCATGTCCGGCAGGTTGAGGTCAAGTATCACCATTTCCGGTGGCCGTTCACGACACATTTCCAGGGCTTCAGTGCCGCTGTGGACGATCTCAACGGCAAAGCCCGCGCGGGTGAAAAAGCGTTCAATCAATTGCGCCAGTGCGACGTCGTCTTCAACCACCAGCAGGCGGGCTTCCAGGGGCGGTTGCGCCACTCGCATGGTTACAGGCTCCAGGGCAAGCGGCTGCGTCTGGCCGGTTGCTTGCGGTGCGGTTTGAGCAAGGCCAGTTGCACCTGGGCATCGGCCAGCGGTCGCTCATCTCCGTGCCGGGTGATCCAATAGTTCAAGCGACTGTTGAGCAGCACGTGGTGTTTGTAGCGCCCCTCGGTCGCCTCTTGCCAGCACCCCAGTTGGGTGCGTGCCCGGTAATCACTGTGCAAACAGAAATGATCGGCGTCGCGCGCCTGCCAGGTCACCAGCAGCGTGCTGATGCAATGGGCCTGACCGCGCGGGCTGATGCAGATGTTGGGTTGCACGTGCAGGCTGATTTCAGTGCTCGGCTGCGCCGCGATCGCCGGGGACAGCCCAAACGTCAACAGCGCGCAGATCAGGCAGTGGTTCAAGTTTGGCAGGGCAGAGGGCATTGCTTTAAAAATGATAAAACAGGCCGGCAAACACGGCGCGGCTGTGGTTGTCTTTGACCAGAGGGCTGCGCTGGATGGCTGAATCAAAGCGTTCATATTCAATCCGCGCGACCACATCCAGATGGGCGTTGATTGTCCAGCTCATGCCCAGTGTGGCAAAGGCATTGAGGCTGTCCTGACCCTGGTAAGGCACCGGAATCGGCAGCGTGTCGGGGTCGATGCCGTAGTAATAGTTCACCAGGTTTTCACTCAAGCGGCTGATGCCCAACGATGGCCTGAGTGAGAGTCGCCGATGACGCCAGCTGCGGCTGTACTCCAGCCACAGTTCATGGCCTTGGTGGGTGTTGCTGATGTCGTGGGTCCATTGACCGTGCAGCACCCCGAACGCACCGCCCCAGAGAATTTCCACGCCGGCGTTGAGGGCGAAATCCCGGTCCGGCAACTCAATGTCGGTTTCTGATGGGCTGCCGGTGGATGGCACAATGGATGGCACAAAGCCGGGTGGATTGGCGCTGCCTGTGATGGTGTTGATGGCGAGGTCGTTGAAATAAGATCGGTAAATGCGTTCGCTGGAAAAGCGCGCCAACAGATTGATGCCCAGTGTCGGGCTGTCGTGCAGCGTGGCACCGAAATCCCCGTTGTCGAAAAAAAACCGCTCGCCGTACCAGGCCACGTCAAGGCTCAGGGGCGTGCGCAGGTCGTCGGCGCCGACAAACGGGTTGCTTTTCACGCCGTACCCCAGTGCAATGCCCAGATCCCAGGACCGTTCGCGTTGTTCGGGGGCGGAGGGCTCAGCCGCGTGTGCAGCCGTCAGCACCCCAGCGGTGAGCACGACGAGCAGCCAGCGCCGGGCTGAGGCCGCTGAAAATATCATTGGAAAGTGCGCATCATCCATCGGCGGGGATTATACCCCGCCGATGCAATCCTGGCGAATTTGTAAGCAAATGTTACTGCAGAGGCTGCGCGGTGGCAACCACCGGCATCTTCACAGCGGCTGCGCAACGCCCGGTGCTTCAGCCGCGCATGCTTTTGCGGTATTGGTAAACAATCACGCCCAGCAACGCGGCGATGCCCAGCACACCGGCCAGGGCGAAGCTCTGGATCAGCGGCAGTGGCATCACAAAGGCGGCAATCACCGCCACCAGCACGCCCATCAGGGCTTCGCCGGTGATCAAGCCGGAGGCGGTCAGCAAGCCGCTGTTTTCGCGCCGCTGACGCACCGCTTCATCTTCATTGGCCGAGCGCTTGCGCACCCAGTGGGCCAGCAAGCCGCCGATGAAGATCGGCACCGACAGACCGAGCGGCAGATACACGCCCACGGCCACCGCCAGCACCGGAAATCTGAACGATGAACCGCGCTTCTGCTGAATGGTGTCCAGAATGATCAGGGCCACCGCGAGACCAAAGCCCATGAAGATGAAATTCCACTCGATGCCGGCACCGAAGATGCCTGAGGCGAGGGCCTGCATCAATCCGGCCTGCGGCGCCGCCAGCGGCGTGGCATCGGGGTTCATCGGGCTGGGTCGGCCGATGCCGTAGCCGGTGTCAAGCACGTGCAGCACCAACGGAATGACGGTGGCGGCGGCGATCACGCCGATCACCTGGAATACCTGCTGTCGCCAGGGCGTGGCGCCGACCACGTGGCCGCATTTGAGGTCTTGCATGTTGTCACCGGCAATGGCAGCGGCCGAACAGATCAGACCGGCCAGGTAGATCACCGCGATCGGTCCCAGTGTGGCGGCCAGACCTTCATTGCCCATCAGTTGCAACAGGATCAAAGCAGACACAATGACGGTGGCTATGGTGACCCCGGAAATGGGATTGTTGGAACTGCCGACCAAACCGGCCATGTAGCCGGCCACCGAGGAAAAAATGAAACCGAACACCAGCATCAGCACGGTCATTACGGTGGCGATCATCACGCGATCCGGGTACTCGGCCAGGGCGTTGTGAAAGATAAAAAACAGCGGCACGATCGACAACAAAGCCACAATCAATACATAGTGCACCGGCGTGTCGAATTCGGTGCGCGCAATGCCGCTGCGGTTGTTCTTGTTGTCGCGGTAGGCCTGCACGCTGGCTTTCACGCCGTTGATCAGTGGTTTGGCCAGTGAGATCAGGGACCACAGACCACCCACCATCATGGCGCCCACGCCGATGCGACGGCAATCCTGCCACGCCTGGCCGGCCAGTGCGCCCCATTGCGCGCTGCTCAACTCACTCCACGGCGTGGCCGCGTCGATGCCGGTTTTCACCATGATCGCTTCGTTGTTGAACAGCCAGTTCAATGGCACCCCGATGAGTGTGCCGATGACCCCGCCGATGAACACCAGCACGGCGATGTTCAGGCCGACGATGTAGCCGACCCCAACCAGCGCCGGTGACAGGGTGATGTTGCCGGTGAACAGGTAACTGCCTTTAAACCAGGCCTGGGTGGCGGCCACGCCATTGGCCAGCAGGCCGACGCCTGAATCCAGCAATTTGATCAAGGCACCGATGCCGGCCGATTGCAGCAAGGAACGAAAGCCCGAACGCGCCGCTTTCTGGGCTTCCGGATCAACGTCTTCGGCGTCGCGGTTGGTGACAATGCCCCCGGTTTTCAACACTTCTGAGGTGGCCACGCCTTCGGGAAATTTCAGCTGTGCTTCAACAATCAGGGCGCGGCGCAGCGGGATGGTGAAGGCCACGCCGAGGACGCCGCCGACCACGCCGATGAACAGCATGGGCCAGTAGGAATAGCCGCTCCAGGCATTCATCATCACCAGCGCAGGGATGGTGAAGATGATGCCGGCCACCAGCGATTCGCCGGCACTGGCCGCGGTCTGCACCATGTTGTTTTCAAGGATTGTGGATCTTCGGAACAGGCGGAGCAAGCCCATGGAGGCGGCGGCTGCCGGAATGGAGGCCGATACCGTCAGCCCCACCAGCAGTCCAATGTAGGCATTGGCAGCGGCCAGCAGCATGGAAAGAATGATGCCAAGTATCAGTGCTTTGACCGTGAACTCTGCCAATTGCATCTGCGGACCCACCAACGGCGTGGTGGGGGAGGTTTGTTGACCCATGGTGTGCTCCTCAAGAAGTTGATCTGAATAAACCGCCCCAGTGTAGCACAGTTCACAGTGATTTCAGACGCAAATCAACCCCTCAGGCGCGCAGGATCCGAGCCCAACAGGCCCGGCTTCGGTATTACACCGGGGTGCCGAATTTGTCGCGATGAACGGACAGCCATTTCTTGCGCAGGCGATTAAAAAATGAAGACCCGGCCGAATCGCCATCGCTGTGGCGCGGTTTGACGCCGGTCACTTCAGCGCGAATCAGGCCGCTGAGCATGCCGGCATTGAGAAAGGCGATGACTTCGGACTGCGGCAGCCGGCTGTGGCGCTTCAATTGATTGGCATCCATGACTTGATCGGTGAGGGCGCGAATCAATACCGGCAAACGCGGGTGCGTGCCGATGTCGGCAAAGGCCGGGGTGCCCATCTGGTGAAAACGCGTGCTTTGCATGTCGTGTGCACCCAGCAGGGCGCGCCGGTGGATGAGGCCCAGATTCCACAAAAAGGACACCAGCGTGACGTTGAACATCAGGCGATAGGAGCGCAGAATTTCCGCGTCCATTTTCTCCAGCGCATAGATCCGGCATTCCGGTCCATTGCCCAGTTCGTGATACAGGTCGTCGCCGGCCAGGTCGCTGCTGTAGGCCATGCCGTTTTCGATGTCCAGCAACACGCTGATGGCTTCATTGCTGATCAAAATAAATGCGTGTTTGTGGCGGCCGTGAATCAGCGCGTACAGACGCTGGGCCAGCGTTTCGGTGACCTCCGAAGGCGCCTTTTCCGGCAAGCGCCGCAGGGCCAGTTCATTCGACACGCCGTCCATGATGTATTTCAAATGCCGCATGTTGAGTGGGAATTTCAGTTGCGTGCCATTCTGCGAGGTGCGACAGAATACGGTGACCAGGATGCGCCCGTCTTCTTGCGTCATTTGCAGGTGCAGATCCGAACGGTTGCCCGGGCAGACGTGCCAAACTCTGGGTTGATTGGTGTTGATCAGAGCGATCATTGATTTCAGTACGGTCCGATCCTTTCCTTCCATATTGCTGGAAACGCTCAGACGTTCGGTCTGTGTGGTCATGTGTGTGCTCCTTGTAGCCATGGGTCAAAATTTTTTTAGCCACCCCACACATTCACCTTTGATTATAGCAACACCGACCCGCTCTGAACAGGGGCGCGGATTAATTTCCCTGCCGGTGAATAAAAAAACATGATCTGCATCACTGTTTGCGCACTTGGGGCGGTGATATATTGGTTGCAAGTCATGTCATTAGAGGGACTTCGTATGAATCCGCAAAAACTGCCATCCACCCCGATGTTGATGCTCAAGGCCGGCGTGGCCCTGGCCAGGAAACCCAAACCGGAAAACTACGAAGCACTGGAAGTGGAATATCACAGCCAGTCGTTTGATCCCAGCCAGATTGAAAAGTACAACGCCTTTCATGACTGTGCAGACAGCCGTTTGCATTTGAATTTTTTCTATCTGCTGGCGCAGCAGGCGCAACTGCATTACATGTCCGGCAAACACTTTCCTTTCAAACCCACTGGCATGATCCATGTGGCCAACCGCCTGGATTGTCTGGCCCCCTGGGATGTGCAGGCCGACTATTCCATGGAAGTGGGCTCGGCGCTCAGCGCGCGCGCCGGCAGCCAGTCTCCACGGGTGTATTTTCGCACGCGGTTTTACCAGAACAATCAGCAGGTGGTTGAGTGTCTGAGCGAATACGCCTTCAAGCTCAAGCAGCCGCTGGATGTGGAATTTAAAGCCGACCCGGCCTACGTGTTGACCGCGCCGCGCGACGCCGGCAAAGTGTCGGCCAAATTGATTGACCGCTGGGAATTGGCCGGCACGCTGGGGCGTCAATACGCGGCCATTTCCAAAGACTACAATCCGATTCACCTCAGCGGTTTGTCGGCGCGGCTTTTCGGATTTGATCAACCCATCATGCACGGCATGTATCTGGCCAGTCGCTGCGCTTTTGCGGTGGAACATCTGACCGGCCGCACGCTGCAGCATCAGAACGTGCATTTTCTCAAGGCGGTGCCTTTGCCCAGTCGTTTGCGTTTCGTCTGCGATCATGAAATGGTGCAGTTTTATTTGCTTGATGAACGCCGCAACGTGGCCTACGTGCGCGGCAGTTTTGCGCCCGAGGCGGCCAGCAAAACGCCGCACAATTGACGCCTGAAAAGGCCTTGTCCAAGCGCTCAGCCGTGCACGGCGAAGGCCGCTTGTGAGGATCTGATTTTCATTCTTGAGCTTGCAACCCCGCACGGCGGATTGGTTATAATGTGCGCATGAGCGAACCGTCCGACACCCCGCCTGAGAAAAAAACACCCCCGGATTTGTCCACCGGTGCCGGCATGGACCCGGCCGTGCTGAAAAAAATCAGCGCCGCTCCTCTGGGCGCGGCGGAGGCTTTGAATGGGCAACGCATCGGCCGCTGGCAATTGCTTCGCGAACTGGGCCGCGGCGGCATGGGCGTGGTTTTTGAAGTGCAACGCGTGGACGGTGAATTTCACCAGCGGGGGGCGCTGAAACTGCTGCAATCGGGCGTTTTGAATGCTGCGCAGAAAGCCCTGTTTTTGCGCGAACGCCAGATCCTGGCACAATTGATACACCCCAACATCGCCACCTTGCTGGACGGCGGCACGGCGGCCAACGGCGTGCCTTTTCTGGTGATGGAACTGGTGGAAGGTCAGGATTTGATTGAATACGTGCAATCCAGAAAGCTGGATTTACAGCAGCGCCTGGCCCTGTTTGCGCAACTGTGTTCTGCAGTGGCCTGTGCCCACGAACAGCTGGTAATCCATCGCGACATCAAGCCATCGAACATTCTGGTGGATGCCAGCGGCCAATTGAAACTGATGGATTTCGGCATTGCCAAATCGGTGTTGCCGACGGAACGCGCGCAGGATGAAACCGCCACACCGATCACGCTCAGCCACAGCACCCCTGAACAATTGCAAAATCAGCCGACCACGGTGCGCTCGGACATTTATCAACTGGGTCTGGTTTTGTTCCAGTTGCTCACCGGCGAGCGCGCGCACCCGGTGGATCAAAGCGATTACCTGCAAACCGTGCAGCGCATTTGCCGGCATGAAATCACGCCGCCCAGCCGGGTGGACGTGGCGGCGCCGATTGCAGCGGCCGATGTGCGCGGCGATCTGGACGCCATTGTGCTCAGGGCCTGTCGCACCCGTCCGGCCGATCGCTACCCCAGTGTGGCTGCGCTGGCCGCCGATGTGCAGGCGTTTGTGCAACAACGCCCGATCGCAGAGCGCCGCAACGAACACTGGTACCGTGTGCGCAAACTGTTGGCCCGCAACCGCCTGACCGCTGCCCTGGTGGCGGCGTTCACTGTAACGCTGCTGGGCGCGGTGATGTACTACACCTGGGCGTTGAAACAGGAACGCGACCGGGCGCTGGATGAAAGCGAAAAAGCCCGCGCCCTGGCGGCGTTTTTGCCCGACGTGCTGGCATCGGCCGATCCGGACGCGCGGCCGGGGCATGAGATCACGGTGCGGGAAATTCTTGACGACGCGGCCGCTTCACTGCAGGGCGATGCCGAGGTTCGTCCCGCGGTGCGCCTGCAGATGCACGCCTTGCTCAGCCGCATTTACAGCAAGCTGGGTCTGACCGAGAAAGCCTGTGAACAATTGCGCTTGCGCAACCGCTTGCGCGGCGCAAGCGATGGCGCTGAACAGGCCATTGATCGACTGCAGCTGGCCGATTGCCTGATCAACCTGGATCAATTGCAGGCCGCCGACGAGATCATTCAGTCGCTGCAGCCAACGGCCGCGCATCGGGTGCCGGCTATGCAGGCGCATGGATGGGTTACTCGCGCCGATCTGTCCTTGCATCAAGGGCACAGGCAACAGGCCATCGATCAGGCGCGCACGGCGCTGACAATGACGCAGCATTTGTCGCCCCGGCAGCAACAGCAGGCGCACAATGTGCTGGCGTTTGCCCACCGCGGTCTGAACCAGTTCGATCAGGCCATCGAACACTTGCAGCAGGTGCAGGCCCTGAACGCCGAGTTGTATCCGCCCGGTCACAGCAATGCATTTAAAACCCGCGCCAATCTCGCCAATGTGTATCTTTTTAAAGGCGACCTTGAAACCGCAGAGCGCATTCAACAAGAAGCGCTGATGCTGGCCGTCAACACCTTTGGGGAGAGTCACCCGGTGACCGGTGACCTGCACAATTCACTTGGTCTGGTGCGTTTCTTTCAAAGCGATTATTCCACCAGCGCTACGCACTTTGTCCAGGCGCGCGAGATCGCCGCGCAATGGCAGGGCGCGCACAGCATTCCGGTGGCCATGTTGGACATCAATCTGGCCAACGTCAAATTGTCCACCGGCCGGCCGGCCGAGGCGCGCACGCATCTGTACTCGGCCCGTGAAATCTACCAACGGCTGGACGGCGCCGACAGCCACCACCTGATCAAGGTGTACTACAACTTGCTGCGCTGTGAACTGGAAGGGGATTTGAGTGACCAGTCGCTGCACTGGGGCAAGGAACTGGCCCGATTGAATGATTTGTTCCGCGACGATCTGTCGCTGCTGGAACGCGCGCGCAATCACCACATCATTGCCGATGTGCAGCAACTCAGCGGCGATTTGCAAGGCGCCGATGCGTCCATGCACCAGGCGCTGTCGTTGTACCGCAGTGCACCGGCGGATTCACTGGAAGCGAATGAACTCAACGAGGCGTTGAGTCTGGCGCGAGACATTAAAGAGGCCTTGCAACAGCACCCCGCGGCCGCCGACCTGCAAGCGGAGCTGGACGCTTTGGCCGGGCCGGACTGAGCGCCGATTCATTCGTATAATGTCTTGAAGCGTTCGCGCGCCTGTTGCCAGCGCCGCTCCACTGAACGCACCGACAATTCCAGGGCCTGCGCCAGTTCCTCATTGCTCAGGCCCATGAAATATTTGCATTCAAACACCAGCGCCTGTTCCGGCGACTGCGCCGCCAGTTTTTCCAGCGTGCGTTCCACCGCCAGCAATTCCTCCGCGCGCCTGACGTCCTGCGCCGCCAGTTCCACGTCCTCCTCAACGTGCACGCCGTCGCGCTTCTGCGCCAATTTGCGACGCGCCTCGTCAATGATGATCTGACGCATGGCGGTGGCCGCGACGGCGTAGAAATGCCCGCGATTTTGCCACACGTGCTCTTTGTTGTCGTTGAGCTTAAGCCAGGCTTCGTTGACCAGCGCGGTGGTGTCCAGGGTGCGGTCGTGCCAGTGACCGCCGAGTTTGCGACGCGCAATGCGACGCAACTCGGCGTACACCGTTTGAGCCATGGCCTGTCTTTGACCCGATGACAAGCCGTTCTGGATGTCGTTGAGCATGCGTGTGATGTCGTCGCTTGATTCGGCCATGATGTGAAGAATTCTGAGAACCGTTTCGCATTTTAGCAGATACCTGCGCCGCTGCTGGCGGTGGTTTGCACTTTTTGCGTTACAGCAGGGGAATCCAACATAAGTGAAAACATCATGCAAACAGGAAACAAAATTCATCAATGGAAGACGGCACTCGCCGCACTTTTGCTCTGTGGACAGGCTTCGGCAGAAACACTGCTCGAAGCGATGGCCGCCTGGCCCACGCCGTGGCAGTTGATCACCCATCCGGTCAGCCTCACCCTGGCCGGCATGTACGCGGCGCTGCTTCTGGCTGAACGCCTGTGGCCGCGCATGACGCTGCCGCAGGTGCGCGGCTGGTGGCTGCGCGGCCTGGGCATGTTCACGGTGTACTTTTTTCTGTCCTCCTACGCACCGCTGCTGTGGGACGGGCTGTTGGCCGAGCACCGGCTGTTTGATCTGACCGCCTGGCCATTGGCTGCACAGTTTGTCCTGGGTTTCCTCAGTTATGAACTGGTGCTGTACGCATGGCACCGTTCGCTGCACAGTCAGCGCGGTCTGTGGCGTCTGTTCCATCGCATGCACCACAGCGCCGAACGCATCGATGCGCTGGGCGCGTTTTATTTCAGTCTGTGGGACATCATTGGCTTCAGTTTCATCACCTCCCTGGCGCTGGTGTTTGTGGTCGGCCTGGCTGCGCAAGTGGCCACCTGGATCTTGCTGGTACTGACCTTTTTTGCCATATTCCAGCACGCCAACCTGCGCACGCCGATGTGGCTTGGGTACATCGTGCAGCGCCCGGAAAACCACGCCCTGCATCACGCCCGCGGGGTGCATTACTACAATTTCTGTGATTTGTCTCTGCTTGACATGCTCTTCGGCACGTTTCGCAATTCGCCCAAAGGGCCGCGTCAGGCCGGCTTTGCGCCGGGGTCCTCAACGCGCATTCTGGACTTGCATCTGATGCGCGCTGTGGACGGCGAAGACGCCTGGTATTTCAGACAGCGCGACGCGCTCAATGCGACGCAATCCATGAACCAAAGCGGCGCCTGATCGCCGCGACCAGCAACAAGCCGGTGGGGTCTGAATCCACCCCAAAAATCTCTCTCTGGGATTTGGATTTCACCGGTTTTTTTAATCAACGGACGTTGCGCCTGCGCCCGCTTCTGGGCCGCGGTCGTTGACGCCCTGAAAAATAAATATTCGAGGTACAAAATGAACAAGTCAGGTTTAAAAAATTTGATCGCTCAGGCGCTGCTCAGTGCCGCACTGATGTGCGCGATCGCCTTTCACGCGCAGGCCGGCGCCACCGTGGCCTCTGTGGGCACACAGGGCAACTGCGATTTCACCAATCTCAATTCAGCCCTGGTGGTGTTGCTGGACGGCGGCGCCGATCACGTGCGCCTGCATTTGCAAGGCAACAAAACCTTCAGCGCCCAACCGATGCTGAACCAGAATGTGCGGGTTGAACTGATTGGCGGTTTCGCCAACTGCGCAGATGACGAACCCACGTCCAATCAGATGTCCACCATAGACGGCAACAGCGGACAGAGCGCATCGCTGATTGGCATGTTTTCCAATGGCAATCAAAACGGACACCTGGTGTTGCAGAATTTGATCATTCAAAATCAACTCACCAGCGCGGTGGGTGGCGGCATCTCGGTGGCCGGTGAAGACACCCTGCTGCAAATGGACAACGTGCTGTTGCAGCAAAACATCGGCTTCTTTGGCGGCGGTCTGGCGGTGTTGAACGGCGCGCGGGCGTTTCTCAAAGACGTTCGCGTGGTGAGCAATACGGCGAGAAACAATACAGGTTCAGCCTTTGGTGGCGGTGTGTACTGCGACGGCGCCGGCAGCCAGATCACCATCCAGGGCCAAACCAGTGTGGTCAGCAACGCGGCCATATCGGACGCTGCCAGCACCACTTTTGGCGGCGGCCTGGCTGTGACGCACGGCTGCGCGTTGTTCTCGGTGTCCGCCGACACGTTTCGCATCGAACTGAATCACGCCGTGCAGGGCGGCGGGCTGTATCTGCTGGACGCCAACGCGGTGATCGTTTCAGGGGCGGCCAGCACCGCCCGCATCCGCATCCAAAACAACCGCCTGACCGCCTCTGAGAATCAGGATTTTCCCTCCGGTGGCGGGGTGTACGTCTCCGGTGAAAACGCCTTGTTGAGACTTGGCAACGCGGAGATAGGAGAAAACCGCATCAACGGCTCGAGTGGGTTTTTCCCGCGCGGTGGCGGTTTGCACGTCAGCGACGGCGCGGAGGTGTTTCTCGATC
>JBNLBT010000058.1:0-20739 GCA_050303435.1 Marinicellaceae bacterium | reverse complement strand
TGGCGAATGATGATGTTGCTGGTGTCTTGATCGTAGGTGGTGTACAGGTGTCCGACGATGGTGATGCCAGCGCCCGGCGCGGTCTGACCGGCAATGGTGACATCGCCGTGTGGAATGTGAATGTCAGAAACAATCAGGCCGGACACATCGAAGACGATGATGCGTGCACCGCTCTGATTCAGAGCCCACTGCAGGCTGCCGGGACCAGCGGCAGCCAAAGTGGTGACTTTAAGGACGTTGCCGCCCCGGCCCCCACTGGCCAAGGCACCAAACCCCTGCGCTTCGGGGAAAGCGTTCAGTTGCGCCTGCGCCGCGCCCGAAAGGACCAGCACTGCCGCCAAAAAATACCTCTTCATGCTTTCCCAGTGTACATGTTTTGCCGCCAATTACGACCAACAAAACGGCCACAGAAACAACAACAGCAAAAAAGGCAGCAACAACAGCTTAAGCAACAACAATCCGCCGAAAAAAATTACCCCGATGACAATTCCTGTCACCGCCATCACCACCCACAACACCACAAACAGCGGCAATAAAATCACCAGCGCCACTTTGAACAACAACAGAAACACCAACGCCCCGAAAAACCACTCCATCGCCAAGCCCTCCGGTAAATGAATTCAGCTTAACGCAAAGCCACGGCGCGGGTAAGTGCGACAGGTCATGGGTGAATGCGAGGAATATTCAGACCATGTTTATGCAACACACGATCAAACCAAGCGGCGCATTCTACCGGCCGGGTCTGCAAAAGAAAATGTGGCCCCTGAATCGTGTCAACTTGTGATTGCGGGGCCCAACGCAGAAAATCGTTCACGTGCTTTTTCGTCACCACCCGATCCTGTGTGGCCCTGAGGTAATGCACGGCACAGTGCGGCGCAGATTCTATTTGTGAACCCGCCAGGGTGCGCAGCGCTGCGATCCGTTGCTGTATCACCGCTGCAGGCACGCGGCGTATCACCGCAATGATTTCTTCCACCAGCTGCCCTGAAGCGTGGACATTCAAAAAAAAACCGCGAAACACACCGCGACCCGGCGCCCATTTGAGCGCCGAATGAACCGGCAATCGCTGGACCAAGGGCAACACCCAGCGCCACGGCGGCAGCAAAAAACCCGCCACCGCAACCATCAACTTCACCCGCGTTTGCAATCGCGCATATAGCAGTGGCAACAGATGCGTGGAGAAAGATTCGGCCATAATCACCAGATCACCATGCGGGCAGGATTGCACCACATGGTCACACAATCGCTGTGAATTTTGCGGCCCCGACTGCGGCAATTCAACAACACAGGCGCGGCGCTGCAATGCGTCTGTGAACGATTTAAACAGTGCGCCGCTGCCATCCATGCCGGGCAACAACACCAGAGAGGCTGCTGAATGACTCAAAAAGACGACCCCGGCTGTTTAAGAAATTCCACTTCCTCGGGCGTGGATTCTCGCCCCAGCACGGCGTTGCGGTGCGGGTAGCGGCCGAAGCGCTGGATGATGTCGCGGTGGCGGATTTCAAATTCGAGGTTATTCTCCAGCCCCGGCTGATCGTACAGACGCATGGCCTGGTCGTGGATCGCCAGCGATTCCGAATGCATGTACGGCAGGTACAGAAACGCCTTGCGTTGCGGTTGCAGGGCCGCATCCGCGCTGGCGGCCACCGCTTCCTGGGCCAGCGCCAACGCCAGCGGGTCGTGTGCAAAGGCGCGCGCGTCTTCGCGAAACAGGTTGCGGGCAAACTGATCGATGGCAATGATTTCTGCCAGGCGGCCATCGGGTGATGTGCGCCAGGCGGACAATTCACAGGCCACCGCGCGGCGGTGCAGATCAGCAAAACGGCGCTCAATCAGGGCATCAAAGGCCGCGTCCCTGCGCCACCATTGCGCCGGCTTGGTTTCAACGAACCAGAAATTCAGGATGTCTTCTGCGTGCATGAATCATTGCCAAAATTGCATCATATCACAGCGGATGACAGGCCAGGCACCGAGTCGCTATAATGGCCACTCACACAACCCGGGATGATGCCATGAAAAGAATGCTGCTGCTGTTGAGTTTATCCGTGTGTTTCGCCGCCCAGGCCGATGAGTGCGACTTTAAATGCACCCTGAACAAACACCTCAGCGCCATCCAGGCGCGCGATTATGCAGCCTTTGTCGAAACCCTGACGCGCGGCGAACGGCTGACATTCATTTTGCCGGGCGGTCGCTACAGCGAAGGCACGGATGAATACAAGTCCACATTAAAAAACTGGTTTGCCGACACCGGCTGGACACTGGATTACAAGGTTTTGGCGCTTGAAGAAACCGATCAGATGGGCACGGCGCTGCTGGAAATCGCCTACGACGAAGCCGACCGCAATGGCCAGCCCTACCACCTGGACCATTATTTATTTCTGGTGTTTCGCAAATTTGAGCACGGCTGGGCGCTGGTGCACGATCAAAACACCGCCTTCTCCAAAGACACGACCGGGGCTCACTAGAGCCTGTCAACAGGCCCAGGATGGAGGATGGACGTGAGGATTTAAACACCCGGTCTGTCTCTTTAATGCAATCGTCAAAAGCCTAAAAACGCCGCGCCGGTCTCTCCAGCGCACCGGCGTCGCATTCACTTGTACCGTCTCTGTCGCCGTCCTGCGGGCGCTGGCGATTCTGCTGATCGTGTGTCAAAGCGGTCCCCGATGTGTCCCGACATGCACTGGCCGGAACGCGGTCAACGGCCGCAGAGAACGCCCCCGGGCGATGGCCGGGCACACCGTTGCCACCCACGGACAAGGCCTCCAGATCCGCGCCACCCAGCACATCACCGGTCGCACCAAAATCGCAGCTGCCATCGTCGAATACATTGTGGCCCAATGAATCGAAACCACCGCCAAATGTGGCGTGGCAATGCTGCGACGCGGTGGCACCGGAGATGATGCTGTTGGCAATGGCCACGCGGTGTCCGCCGTTGCTGAACACAAACAGCCCGTCGCCGACATCCGTTGCGCGGTTGTCGTGCAGGGTCACAAAAGCCAGGCGCGCGCCGCCGTTGATCAGCAGCATCGCCCCACCCTGCGTGGCGCGATTGCCGGACAGGGTCACGTTGGTCATGTGCAACGGCGCATCAAAGGTGCGCAGATTGAGTGCCCCGCCCTGCGGGCTGTCGTTGTCAATGAATGCGCTGCCACGCAGGTGCAAGTCCGGCCGGGCGTGTTGCTGTGGATTGATGATGCGCAGGGCGCCGCCTTCGGCGTCGGCGTGGTTGTGTTGAAAAAGCGACCCGAGAATCGTCACGTCGTACAGCGTTTGCCCCAGCTGCACCGCACCGCCCAGATGCGCGCTGTTGTTTTTGAATACGCTTTCTTCAATCAGTAAACCGTCACCGGTCAGAGCCCATTGCACATGCAACGCACCGCCGGCACCGCCCACGGCGTTGTTGCCGGTGAACTGACAGCGGCTGATTTCTATTGTTTCGGCGTGCTGCACCAACACCGCTCCGCCGTCCACCGCGCTGTGGTCACTGAATGCACAGTCAAACAGCCACACCGCGCCGCTGCGCTGAATGAACAGACCGCCGCCGGAACCGATTGCGGTGTGTCCGCGCATCAAGTGCACATCGGACAAGGCAAAAATCGGCGCGGCGCCGCCCTGATTCACGTGCAGCACCGTGGACAGATTCTGCGCGTCCAGCACCGCGGGCTGTGCCAGCACAGTGCTGCCGGTGATCCACAGAGATTCGCTGATGTTCAGGCGCTGCTGCAGCTGAATGACCGGCACTTCAATTAGCACAATGTCCAGCCCCGCAGTGCCGGCATCGCAACCGCCCACGCGCGCGTTGCTGTTGGCCGCGGCCACCGCCTCGCGAATGTTGCAGTACCCGTCACCGTCATTCAGGGCGTCGCCGGCCTGATTGACCTGGATGATGGCCGCCGAACCCGGAGCCGCCAAAACTGTAAGCCCGATGAACGCCCACCTTCTCATCCGATGCCTCCAAAGGTTCATTGATCTGTTGTATCCATTTTTCATGTGTGTTTGCCTCACGCCTGTTTGCTTCACTGTCATTGCAATTCGACCGAACCTGAATCGCATTGAGCCACACCGTCGCCATCGCCATCCACCGCGCGGGGATGCCCCAGCTGATCCACGGCCGCATGCATCAGACACGCCGATTGTCCATGGTCTATGGCCGGAGAATCGGGTGCCAGCATAAAGTGCCGCATGGGTGGCTCGGAAAAATGATTGTGCACTCTGAGCAATTTGGCATCCGCATACAAGTCCGTGGCAATGGGCACAAAACAGGTTTCTGTTTCGTGCACATTGTCACCCAGTGAATACGCCAGGGAATTGCTCATGCCGCAATCGACCTGACTGTCGCGAATGCCATTCAGGATGTTGCCGCTGTAGTACACCGTGCTGTCTTGAAACGACAGGGTATTCCTGGGGCCACCGGAATAATCATCCGCGAGGGTGTTGGATGTGAGCCACAGTTCCCCCGACTCGAAATACATGGCCGCGGCACGGTGCGCGCTGTTCTCAGCAATCGTTGAGTTGGCAATGGTCACATCCCCGGCCGCTTGGATATACAAGCCACCGGCTTCGACTGCGGCATGATTCTGAATGAATGAACTGGATTCGATTTCAGCCCTGGCCACCTGCAACAGTCTCAAGCCGCCGCCAATGCTGCTGACATTGTGGCTCACATCGGTGCCGGTGATTTGCATCCGATTGACGCCCAGATCAATCGCACCGCCAGCACCAGCTGATGCATTCATCATAAACAGGGAATCGGCAATCATGACCGAACCGTATTGCTCGTATCCATTGACATCAGACATGTGCAATGCACCGCCGGTCTGATCGGCTCTGTTCTGGATCCACGCGGTGTTTTTTATTTCCATTTGGTCGTTGCGCCGGACAACCCTGAAATACACCCCACCTCCTTTTCTTGCCTGGTTGTCGCTCAGTCGAATCGAATCCAACACCACCGAAGCCGCGTCATGGATATACACTGCGCCACCATCATCGGCTTTGCCCTTGCTCAACTTCATCCCGGTCAGTGCAAAAACACCGCCTTCTGACCGCATGTCCACTCGAAAGATTCGGTGCTGCATCTGTCCGCTGATGACGGTCTTGCTTTCACCCTCGCCAATCAACCACAACGAATCCGTGATCAACAGCTCATCTTCCAACTCAATGGTGCGTGCTCCGATGCCGATCAAATCCAGCCCAGGTGTGCCGGCATCACAACCACCGACTTTGACATCGCTGTTGGCGGCCTGCACCGCCTCGCGGATGTTGCACAGACGGTCGTGGTCCAAAACATCGCCGCCCTGGTTGACAAGAATGATATTGGCATCGGCCACGCCACACAAAAACACCAGAAACGCGTGGACACCCAGCAATCCCATGGTGCATTTGTTGTTAATCTTCATGTTAAATCCTCTGTCGATACCCAGCTCAAACCTAAAACCCGAACACGTCGGCGTAAATCAGATCGGTATCGGCCGGGGCTTCCAGAGCGCCGGCGTCGCAGCCCGGTGTGCCGTTGCCATCGCCGTCTGTGGCGCGCGGCAGGCCCTGTTGGTCGAAGTTGATCGCATCGCCTTCGGTGTCGATGCACGGCGCGCCTGCAAAGACATCCAGTCCCGGTGAGTGTGCAGTGGGCACAAAGCCGGGCAGGCCATTGCCAGCAACGGTCAGGCCGCTGAGTTTCGGGTCGGCGGTCTGGTCGCCGCTGCCGGTGAGCTGACAGCTGGCGTCGGATTGCACGCTGTTGCCCAGCGACAGCACGAACCCGGTGTCACCGGCACACACAGCATGGGCGCCGGGATGTGCCACCACGCTGCCGGCGATGGCGATCACCGGCGAGACGGCGTTGGCCTGGATGTTGATGCTGCCATCGGCGCTGTTCGGGTGATTGTGCACCACGGTGGAAAAGTTCAGCAACAGGTTGCTTGAATTCATTTTCATCGCCGCACCGGTGTTGGCCGCATTGAAAGCCAGGGTGCTGTTGTTGAGCTTGACGGTGGTGTTGGGCAACGTGGCCAGTATTGCACCACCGGATGAAAACGCCGTGTTGCTGAGAAAGGCGCTGTCTTCGATCAGATAGTCCTGTCCATCGCCGGTGGTGCTGAGCACCAGCGCACCGCCGCTGCTGGAAGCGAAATTGTCTTTGAACAGGTTGCTGTCATACACCACCGGATCGTCCAGCGATTCACTGATGGACATCGCGCCACCGAAGGTGGCGGCGTTGTTGATAAACCGATTGTCACGAATTTCCAGCGCATCGCGGATGCTGTTGTTGGCGTAGATGCCGCCGCCCTGTGCGCTGGCGGTGTTGTCATAAAAACCACTCTCTGCGATCAGCAAGTTGTTCGCGGCCACACCCTCCAGATAGATCGCACCGCCATTCATGGCGCTGTTGCCGATGAAATCCACCGCAGTGATTTCCGCCTGCCAGGTGCGTTCAATGTACACGGCTCCGCCGTTGCCAGCACTTGGCGCGCCACCGATCAGAATCAGATTGTTCAAGGCCAGTGAATCGTCGCCGCTGTCGGCTTGATTGACATAAAAGATGCGCTGGTTTGTGCCGGCGTTGATCGTCACCGGCTGCGGCAGGGTGCCGCTGCCGGCCAGCAGCACTGAACCGGTGATCTGGATCTCACTGCTCAGGTTGATCGGTCCCTGCACTTCAATCAAAACAATGTCCAGCTGGTTGTCGGTGCCGGCGGTGCAACCGTCCACTGCGACGTTGTCATTGGCGGCACGAATCGCTTCACGCAACGTGCAGCCGCCGTCGCTGTCATTGACGATGTCGTGGGCGCGGTCCACATCGATGAATGCGGCGTGCAGCGGTCCTGTCAGCAACACAAGGGCGAATGCCAGTGCGCGATACAGCCTGTTTAAGGATTGACTGTCTTTGTTCATTTGATTACCTCGAATGTTGTGATACAGCGGAACGGCGTTTGTCGCTTGCGCATGGGATGACCCGTCAATGGTCACTGCGGGCACAATTCAATGCCACGACGTCCATCGTTCCTCTCAACCAGTCATTACAAGATTTGCGCCTCGTTGCGACATTTATTTTTCACAGCAAAGGCGGCCGAGGTCCGCCAGGCGGCGTTTAATTCATTCGCCTTTTTCGCTACAATGGTCTCTTTTTTAGCAATGGGGCATGCATGAGCACCATCCTGTGGGAACCGCGTCCGGACCAACTCAACGATCTGCCAATCCAGCGTTTCATCGCATTCATCAATGAACGTCACGGCACGCAACTGAAGGATTACGCCGCACTGCACCGGCATTCGGTCGCCCATCGCGGCGCGTTCTGGCGCGACTTGATGGACTTTTGTGAAATCAAATTGCACACCGAACCTGAGTGCGAACTGCGCGACGAAGGCCACATGACCGACGCCGAATGGTTTCCTGGCGCGCGTCTGAATTTTGCCGAAAATCTGCTGGTGCGCGACGACGACGCCACGGCGATCCGCTTTGAAGACGAAACCGGCGCAGTGCGCACCCTCAGCTGGGCCGAATTGCACCGCCAGGTGGGTGCGGTGCAGCAACAATTGATCCGCTGCGGCGTCGGCATCGGCGACCGGGTGGCGGCGTTCATGCCGAACGTGCCGGAAACTGTGGTGGCGATGCTGGCGACCACCGCGCTGGGTGCGATCTGGTCCTCCACATCGCCGGATTTCGGCATCAACGGCGTGCTCGACCGTTTCGGTCAGATCGAACCGAAGGTGCTGTTTTGCTGCGACGCCTATCATTACAACGGCAAAGTGCACGATTGCCTGGGAAAAGTGGCCCAGATCAGTGCCCGCATTCCTTCGATCGAGCACACCGTGGTGGTGGGGTTTGTTGACGCCAACGCCGATCTGGGCGCCATTGACAACGCCGCGCGCTGGGGCGACTGGCTGATGCCCGGCGAAGAGATCCCGCCGCTGCAGTTTGAACCGCTGCCGTTCGACCACCCGCTGTACATTTTGTATTCCTCGGGCACCACTGGAGTGCCCAAGTGCATCGTGCACCGCGCCGGCGGTATTTTAGTGCAACACCTCAAGGAACTGGTGCTGCACGGCAACGTGGGTGAAACTTCACGTCTGTTTTATTTCACCACCTGTGGCTGGATGATGTGGAACTGGATGGCCTCCACACTGGCCACCGGTGGCACCCTGGTGCTGTACGACGGATCGCCATTTTACCCCGACGGTCGGCGCTTGTTCGATCTGGCCGACAAACACCGCATCACCCACCTGGGCAGCAGTGCCAAATGGATTGCCGCGGTGGAAAAAGCCGGCATTAAACCGCGTGAGAGTCATGAACTGGCTGATTTGCAATGCATTTTTTCCACCGGCTCGCCATTGATGCCGGCCAGTTTTGATTACGTCTATCGAGACATCAAAAGCGACGTGTGCCTGAGTTCCATCTCCGGCGGCACCGACATCTGCTCGTGTTTTGCCCTCGGCAACCCGGCCCTGCCGGTGCGCCGCGGTGAACTGCAGTGCCTGGGTCTGGGCATGGACGTGGCGGTGCTCAACGACGCCGGTGAACGGGTGTTTGAACAGGCCGGCGAGCTGGCCTGCATGCAGGCGTTTCCCAGCATGCCGGTGTATTTCTGGAACGACGCCGGCAAGGCGCGCTACAAAAAAGCCTATTTCAGCCGTTTCGAAAACATCTGGTGCCATTCCGATCGGGCGGAAATCACCGCCAGCGGCGGCATGATCATCTACGGCCGTTCCGACACCACACTGAACCCGCAGGGCGTGCGCATCGGCACCGCGGAAATCTACCGGCAGGTTGAATCCCTGCCGGAAATCATTGATTCGGTGGTGGTCGGTCAGGACTGGCAGGACGACACCCGGGTGGTGCTTTTTGTCGTCATGCGCGATGGCCACGCACTGGATGAGGCCATGCGCCTGCGCATCAAAGACACGATCCGCAAGAACACCACGCCGCGGCACGTGCCGGCGGTGATCCTGGCGGTGCCAGAGGTGCCAAAAACACTCAGTGGCAAAGTGGTCGAGCTGGCGGTGCGCACGGTGATTCATGGCGGTGAGGTGGACAACACCGACGCCCTGGCCAACCCCGCTGCCTTGCAGCATTTTCGCAACCGCCCCGAGCTGGCCCAATGAATAAAACCGACCGGATCTATCTGCTGGACCAAATCCTCAAAAGCGCGCGCTATCCGGTCAGCAAGCAAACACTGATGGAACGCCTGGACTGTTCACAGGCCACCCTGTACCGCATCGTCGCAGATCTGCGCGACGCCTACGCGGCGCCGCTGGAATCCGGAGACAAAGGTTTTTACTACCGCAAGGATGAACATTTTGAATTGCCGGGCCTGCGCCTGACCGCGGCTGAAATCCAGGCCCTGCTGATGATCGTGAATCTGCTGGAAGACCTGGAAACCGACCTGTTGCGCCAGCCGTTGCAGCGTTTGCTGGATGCCACCGGCGAGGTGCTGCAACAACACGGCATCCACCCTGCCAGACACATCCGCATCATCAAGGCCCTGCCCAGACACCCCGATCGCGCCGTGTTTGCCCACATCCTGGGCGCACTACAGGCCGCGCAACGCATCGAAATTGAATACCGCGCACCGCAGGGCGAGCGCAGCCATCGTGTGCTGTCGCCGCAGCAGCTGACGCACTACAAAAACACCTGGTACCTGGACGCCTGGTGCCACCTGCGCGAAGGCATCCGTTCCTTTGCCCTGGAGCAGATCCAGCGCGTGACGCCGCAGCAAGAAAACGCCGTCAAGCTGGACCCGGAAGCCATGAAGCAGCATTTCAGTGGCTCCTACGGCATCTTTTCCGGCGCACCGCAACACACCGCCGAAGTGCGCTTTGATGTGCACAAGGCCCCGTGGGCGGTGCGCGAACAGTGGCACTCAAAACAACAGCTCACCGCGCTGGATGAACAGCACGTGCTGATCCGCATTCCCTACAGCCAGGACCATGAACTGCTGATGGACATTCTGCGCTACGGCGATGCCGCCACGGTGATGGCGCCGCCTGAGTTGCGTGAGAAAATCGCCGCCACCCTGCGCAAGGCCGCAGCCAACTACCCCTGATCGCATGACAGGCACGCCGCGAAAACGGGTCCGACGCTGGCACATCGCGGCACTGCTGCTGGCATTGCTGGTCGCACTGTACGCCTGGCTGGTCAGTCACTTTCTGCCGCCGTGGCTGCTGCAACGCGCCAATCAATCGCTGCAAAGCGCCTTTGGCGTGCAATTGCAGGTCGGCCAGATCAAGCTGAACCCGTTCACCTGGGCCGCGACGCTGCGGGACGTGCAACTCAACGCCCCGGGCGGCAGCCGCGCCCGGCTTGAACGCGTGCAGGTCAATCTGCAACTGGCCGCCTCACTGCTGGGCCCGTGGACTCTGGATGAACTCAAGGTCCAGCGCATGCAACTGCGCGTGCAGGCCAGCGATTGGGCGCGCTGGCGTGCGCACACAGCCAGCAGCGCCGATGCGGATCCGCCGCAGGTTCTGGTGCATCGCTTGCAGCTGCAAGACGCTGAAATTCAATGGGCGGATGAAACCGGGGGTTGGCAACTGCACGAGGTGGCCCTCATGGCCCGCCGTCTGGGCAACCTCGATCTGCGCGCCGACGTGGATTTCTCTGCCCGACTACAACCGGATGCGGCGACGCAGCAAAGCGCGGTACACCTTAAGTCCGAAGGCTGGATCAACCCCGGCACACAACACGCCGAAGCCCATGTGTCGGCGGCCAGTTCACACACCAACTGGCTGCTGGCGCAGATCAAACTGCCCGAGCCCTTGCAAGCAGAAGTCCGGAACTGGGGCATTGAAGGCGAAATTGACTGGCGTGGGACCGATGCGCTGCGCGTGCGCAATCTGAGCGTGTCCATCGAAGACATCGTCGCCCGGCTGGACGCGCAAATATTGAGCGAATTCAAGCAGTTGCGCGGTGAAGGTCTGGCCCTCGACTGGCCCGCCAGAACCCTGCACAGCGGCCGCTGGCACTGGCGCCAGGGCGCCGTGCGGCTCAGTCCGGACAGCCTGGCCTGGCTCAATTCGCTGTCTCAGAACAGTGCAGACACGCAAGTCAACGCTTCGGACTGGCGCTTTGTTTGGCCAACACTGCAATTGCAGGGCTTGCAGCTTTCGTGGTTCCCTGAACCATCGGAACAAGCCGCCTGGGGCGTGGATATCAGCACCGGTCAACTGCAAACCGATGGCACCCGGGTGCAACTGGACACCCGCGCGCAGGCAATGCAAGGCGGCGAGATCACTGCGTCGGGTGAATACACTCCGCGCACTGGGGAGGGCGCGTTCAAGATACAGGGGCACGGCTTGTCTGTACCCGGCCTCGCTCAGCTTTTGCCGCAACAGTCGCTGCGCATTGACTCCGGTGAACTGCAATTCTCCGCCGATGTGGCCTGGCGCGACAACACCGCGGTGTTGCACGGCGATGCTGGCATCGCGCAACTGGCCTGGCGGCAATCCGCAGGCCAGGTCATTCAGGCGAACTCGGTGCAGCTGCCGTATTGGCGCGTCGATGCGGCCCGGCGCCTGATTGAATTCAGCGCCCTGCGGGTGCAAGCCATCGAAGGCCATCGCGCCGACCCCCTGCCTGTGCTGCTGCACAGCCTGGAGCCGGCCACCCAAACGCTTGACACATCGACACCGGCGTGGACAATTTTATTGACTGAAGACCCTGAAAATGAGCCACAACCATGACACAGACTGCCAATGAAACCGAAATCAAGGCGCGCGTGCTGGACCGACTGCTGCAACACCTGGATGCGCGCAGCGACGTGCAGAACATTGACCTGATGATCCTCGCCGGCTTTTGCCGCAACTGCCTGTCCAATTGGTACCAGGACGCCGCCGCAGCGCTCGGCCAGCCGGTGGACAAAGACCGCGCCAGAGAACGCATCTACGGCAGACCCTACGCGGACTGGAAAGCGGCGCACCAAAAACCCGCCAGCGCCGAACAACTGGCAAAATTCAAGGCTTTGAGCGGCGACTGATTGCGCCCTTATTTTGCACCACAGCGCGCGCCACTGCGGCGTGCAATCTTGCTATAATATGCGCTTTCGCAAACAGCGGATGGGCATGTCAAACAATAAACTGAAACAGGTGGTGGTGTACGGGCTCGGCGCCATGGGCCGTCCAATCGCCCGCAATCTGCACAAACACAAACTGTTGCGCGGTGTGCGCAACCGCACCTCGGCGATTGCCAAGTCGCTGACCCAGGAACTGGGACTGACTTACTCAAGCGACGCGGCCGAGTTGTACACCGGCGCCGACTGCGTGTTGACCTGTGTGTCGGCCGATCCGGACCTGGCTCAGGTGGTTGCGGAAGTGGCCCCGCACCTGCAACCGGGCAGCGTCATCATCGATTGCTCCACGGTCAGCCCCAACACCGCACGCGAACTGGCCGAAGAACTGCAGACACGCGACATCGGCTTCATCGACGCGCCGGTGTCCGGCGGCGTTGAAGGCGCCAAAAACGGCACCCTGTCGATCATGATCGGCGCACAGCGCGAAGACTACAAACGCGCCTCGGAAGTGTTCGCCGCCATCGGCTCACAAATCACCCACATGGGCAAAGTCGGCCAGGGCCAGGCCACCAAGGCGGTCAACCAGATCATGGTCGCCGGCATCGCACAAACGGTGTGCACCGCGCTGGCATTCGCCGAACAATGCAATCTGGACATGAAAAAAGCCCTGGAAGTGTTTTCCGGCGGCGCCGCCGCCAGCTGGTTTCTGGAAAACCGCGGCGCCACCATGGTCAAGGGCGAATACGACGTCGGCTTCAAGCTGGCGTTGTTGCACAAAGACCTGAACATCTGCCAGACCACGGCCGCTGAGCTGGGCATCGAACTGGACATCATCGAACAAGGCCTGAAAGAATACGGCGATTTGATGGACATGGGTTTCGGCGACGAGGACATTTCCGCGCTGATTCGATTGAAACGCGAACGTTTTGAGAACCAATGAACGACAAAACCACACATTTCGGCTACCGCGAAGTGCCACTGGACGACAAAAAACAGCTGGTCGGCCAGGTGTTCAGCTCGGTGGCCGGCAAATACGACTTGATGAACGATTTGATGTCGATGGGTGTGCACCGCCTGTGGAAACGCCATTTCATCGCCACCGCCGGGGTGCGCCCGGGCGATGTGGTGCTGGATCTGGCCGGCGGCACCGGCGATGTGGCCGAGCGTTTGATTCCACTGGTGGGCCCCAAAGGCCGCGTCATCATCGGCGACATCAACGCCGAAATGCTGGCCGTGGGCGAACAGAAACTCATTGACCGCGGGCTGTTCGGGCGCTTTGAGTGCCTGCAAATGGACGCCGAGAAGCTGCCGTTTGAAGACAATTCACTGGACCTGATCACCATGGCCTTCGGTCTGCGCAACGTCACCGACAAGCAGCAGGCGCTGAACGAGATGGCGCGCGCACTGAAACCCGGCGGTCAGGCGCGCGTGCTGGAATTTTCCAAAGTGCACTCAGGCGTGCTGGAAAAAGTCTATGAGAAATACTCCTTTGAACTGTTGCCACGGTTGGGGCAATGGATTGCCGGTGACCGCGACAGCTACCAGTACCTGGTCGAATCCATCCGCAAACACCCGGACCAGGACACGCTGCAAAACATGTTTGAACAGGCCGGACTGATCCGCTGCAAGTATAGAAACCTGTCCGGCGGCATCGTCGCCATCCATTCCGGTTACGCGAGTTAAATATGGCCACAACACAACCTTTAACCGCTCTGTTCACCGACGCCCTGAATGGCGCGCTGGCAAAAATCATTGAACTGGACCCGGCGGCCGCTGAAGCGCTGCAGCCGCACCGCGGCAAAAGCATCGAACTGCTGATCCAGCCACTCAAGTTGCGACTGCGCCTGGTGATTGACGAGGCGCAGGTGAAATTCACTGACGCCCCCGAAGGCGAGGCCGACACCCGCATCGAAGGCACACCGACCGGCCTGTTTGCACTCGGCACCAAACAACACATCGCCGGACTGCCGCCGGTGCAGATCAGTGGCGACGCCAGCACCGGACAGTTTTTTGCCGACTGGCTAAAAAATCTGCGGCCGGACTGGGAAGAAGGCCTGTGCCGCGTGTTCGGCGACGGCCCCGGTCACCGCATGGCCACGGTGCTCACCGGCGTCGGCCAGCGCGCCCAGTCGCTGCTGCAATCGCTGCTGCGCAACGGCACGGATTACCTGACCGAAGAATCGCGCGAATTGATCCACCCGGATGAAATGGAAGAATTCCTCGACGCCGTGGACGATTTAAACGCCGATCTGGCGCACGCGGAACGTCGCCTGCAGACACTGCTGGACGCCGCCGCGCGATGAAAATTCTGCGGTTGTTCCACATCCTGCGCACAGTGGCCGCTTACCGCTTGATTCGCCTGCTGCCGAACAACGGCAAGTTCAGTCTGCTCAAGGCCACCGCGGTATTTGCCCCGCTGGGCCGTCGCTACGACAAGCGCCTGTCCGAAGGCGAAAATCTGCGCAACGCGCTGGAAGCCCTGGGCCCAATCTTCATCAAATTCGGTCAGGCCCTGTCAACCCGCCCGGATTTGATCCCGGTGCGCATCGCCCGCGCGCTGGAGTCGTTGCAGGACGACGTTGAGCCGTTTGACTGGCGCGAAGCCAAACCGATCATCGAGTCCGAATTGCAGTTGAGCTGCGATGAGGTGTTTCGCTCGGTCAACCCCACGGCGCTGGCCTCGGCCTCGATTGCCCAGGTGCACGCAGCGGAGCTGCACAACGGCGATGAAGTGGTGATCAAGGTCTTGCGCCCCGGCATTCGCGGCAAAATCCGCAAAGACGTGGAATTGCTCAAGTCGCTGGCGCGGATGATCAAAAAATACTGGAAAACCGAAGTGCAGGTCGACCCGGAAGAAATCGTCGCCGAATTTGAAAAGACCATTTACGACGAACTGGACCTGCAACGCGAAGCGGCCAACGCCTCGCTGCTGCGCCGCAATTTCACCGATTCACCGGACGTGTACATCCCGGCGATTTACTGGGACTACAGCAAACGCCGGGTGATGGTGCAGGAACGCATCCACGGCATTTCCATCAAGGACACGCCGGCCATGCTGGAGGCCGGCATCAACCTGCAAGTGCTGGCGGAAAAAGGCATTCGCCTGTTTTATACGCAGGTGTTCCGCGACAATTTTTTCCACGCCGACGTGCACCCTGGCAACCTGTTCATCAACCCCGACAATCCCCAGAACCCACAGATCATTCTGCTGGATTTCGGCATCTGCGGTTCGCTGCCAAAAGGCCACCGCACCGACCTGGCCAACAATTTCATGGCGTTTTTCAAACGCGACTACAAGCGCATCGCCGCGCTGCACGTGGAATCCGGCTGGGTGCCACCGGACACCAATCTGGAAGACCTGGAAGCGGCCATCCGCACCATCTGTGAACCGTATTTCTCCCGCCCAATTGAGGAAATCTCCTTTGGCGAAGTGATGCTGAAAACCTTCCAGACCGCGAAACGCTTTAATCTGATCATCCAACCGGAATTTGTACTGCTGCAGAAAACCCTGCTGAACATCGAGGGCCTGGGTCGCCAACTGTACCCGCAAATGAACATCTGGGAAGTGTCCGAACCGATTCTGGCCGAGATCATGAAACAACACTACGGCTCCCAGGGCGCGCTGGAACGCGTGCGCCAGAACCTGCCCAAATGGCTGGAGCACGGCGCCGAACTGCCGGAATTGATGTACCAGTATTTCGCCCACCGCACCAAACCCCTGCCCCGCCACCTGCGCTACGCACGGGAAAAACAGGACCGCCTGAACGGCAAAAAACACAACAAAATCATCCACGCATTGCTGGCCAGCGGCCTGCTGATCGCCGGCGCGGTGCTGTACCTGGGCGATGCACGGCACCTGCTGTGGGACACGGTGCCGGCCTCGGCCGCGATCAGTGGTCTGTTGGCCGCGCTGTTCACCTGGAAAGCCTTGAAATGATCCGCCAGTACGCCCTCACCGTGCACACCCGCGGACGCGGTGCACAAATCATCACCGAAGAGGTGCTGGCCGCGCTGGGCACCGATCTGCATGATGTCAACGCCGGACTGCTGCACTGCTTTTTGCAGCACACCAGCGCCTCGATCAGCATCAACGAAAACGCCGACCCCAGCGTGCGCGCGGATTTCAGGGATTTTGAAGAACACCTGGTGCCGCGCGATTTTCCCTATCAGCACAAATACGAAGGCGACGACGACATGCCGGCGCACATCAAATCTTCACTGTTCGGCTGTCAGCTGAGCGTGCCGGTGCGCAACGGCGCTTTGGCGCTGGGCACCTGGCAGGGCATCTATCTGAATGAACACCGCGACCGCGGCTCGGCCCGACGGCTGCTGCTCACCCTGCTGAGCTGACCGGCCCGGCCGGGATTACACATTTTCCTGCAAGCGTTGCAGCACTGCCTGCCAGTCACTGCGCACGGCGCGAACAATCCCGCGTGAACCGCGCGGCGGTCCGGATTGATCATTGATCTGCACATTGTGCAACAGCCAGTCATCCGACCAGCCGGCCCATTCGCCGGCCAGCGACCTGAAATTGGCCGAAAGCACAGGAAACACCTCGTGCCACAAAACACGTTCAACCTCGGCCAGCGGCAAACCACAATCTCTCACCGTGCGCGCAATGTATGCACGCGTGTCCGCCGTGCATTCAACGTCCAGAAACAACTCAGACAAGGCGCGCCACAGCGGCAATCGATCAACGGACTCGGGCGCGCTCACAGCACTCACTCCGAGCCTGCGTGAATCACCGTCGCGTCTATCTCCACCAGCTGACCGGCGTGCCCGAGCACCGGCACACCTAGCAATGTGGCCGGTGGCACACCCTCGGTAAAGCAGCGAGTCACCACAGCCCAGGCCGCCGTCAGGTGTTCGCGTGGCCCAACCACATGCACAGTCAGTTGCTGCACATCGGCCAGATCAAAACCATGACAGCGCAACAAAATCTTCAGGTTCTCAAGACACTGCCCCGCCTGCGCCGCCGGATCGTCCACACCCACCAGCGCACCGCCACCATCCAACGGCACCTGCCCCGCAATCAACAAACGCTCACCCACCCGGCGCGCATACCGATACCCCGGCGTCACCGCCAACCCGGCCTTGATTTCTTTTTCATTCATGTTTTAACACTTTATCAACTTGTCTTATGCATCATTGCAGGTGATCCTTTGCCACAACGCTTCAAACGTTTCCGCAGTGGAGTTTTCCAATTCATCCAATTCAAATGTTTTATTGCAATCCGTCCAAAAACCCATGTTTCGATCGTTGGGTGCAGCAAATAAAGGCGCGTTGTTCTTATCCACACCGATTTCGCGCAATGGCACACCGTTTTCATCGATTTCAAGCAACCACTTGGCCACAAATGGATAAAGTTTTTCCTGGTCGGGATTGGCACGCGGGAGAAAAAACAACACCGCTTTGAGCCAGCGAACGCCGATGCCCTTGGTATCACGCTCATTCCAATCGGTGGCCAATTGCGTGTATCCGTAATTCACTGCAGCACCAACCTCGCCGTATACACTTCGCCGTTTTCTTTTTGCAACACCAGCACCACGGTTTCACCCGGCGGCTGGTTCATGGTTTCCTTTGCAATCGAGGCTTTGCAGCCCGGTATCGCGCAATCACCAATTTTCAGCACCGTTTGCCCCGGCACAATGCCCGCCTTTTCAGCCGCGGAATTCTTTTCAACATCAGCAACCACGGCGCGCTCGATCTCAGGGCTGAACATGCCTTCAATTTTCAACTCCAGCTGCAATCCGGCCTGGCCTCTTTCAGCGGATTGGACCGGCCCCACAGCCATTGCCAACAAAAAAACCACCGTTCTATGCATTCGATTCATGCCCTCCTCACCGCACTGATTTTTCTTGTGAAAGGAAAAAATCCAGGCTCAAAAATCTATTGTTCTGAAGCCATCACCCCACCGGCACATCCATGCGCGCCAGTTGATCCTTGATGTCCTGCAATGTGCCCAGGTATTCCCAATACATCTCGCGCCCGTCCTGCGCGCTGACCAGGATGTATTGCTCACTGACCGACAGAATGCGCTTGAGCGAAACCACTTTTTTCACGTAATCCTGTTCATTCACGCGTTCCTCAATCGGCCGGTTTTCCGCATCAAAGCCATGACTGATGATGGCGGTGCGCACGTCCACTTCGATGTATTTCATTTCAATTTGACCTGTTTGTTTCATTTATTTATTTTTTACGTTATGCAACGTCGCATCCACGGCATGCGGCTGTGTCATTGATCGGTTGTGTTTATTGCACAATTTCAATGATCATCGTCTTGCAATTGGATGGCCTCCAATTTTTTTTGTTCAAGCCTCTGCTGAATTTTCTTCAATCGCCTTTTCCTTGAACGCAATTCCTCCCTTCGTGCGACAAGAAAAGTGAGCAGAGGTACCAAAAAAACAAACAAAACAATCCAAAAGAGCATGGGTTAATCCCGCTTTAAATTCAACAGAGCGATCACCGTCTGACCAGTATCATTTAACGATTTTTCTCAACCTCAAAACCTGTGAACGGTTTGAGCTGTGCAACAAAATCGTCCGGCCGCCCGGGCGTGACCACCACGGTGTGGTTTTCAAACTTCAGCACCACCGCGTGTTTGGGGTCGCTGGCGTAGGCGCGGTAGGCGCCGAGTTTTTTGCTGTAGAAACGGCCGCTGAAACTGAACAGGCCGCCGTTGCCAAAGGTGCGCAGGGATTTGTGCATGGCCTGTGGATCGACTGCGGCCGATTGCAGGCCGCGCAGTGGGATCACGGTGTCCCAGGCCAGACGCTGCACCCGCAAGTCATCCCCAACGAGTCGGTAGCCGCGCACGGTGAACAACGCCGCGCCGATGAGCAACATCACTGGCAACAACAAAGCCATCTGCAGCACCGCATCGCCGCGCTGAGCAAAATACCACTGCCCGTAAACACTGACAGCAATCAGCAGCGCACCGGACAATAAAGTGATGGTTTTAAGCAAGGCGCCCCAAGGGGCGTTGAAATGGGTTTCACTGTTCATGCAATCGACGCTCAATTGATGCCTTGAGCATTCAGCTTTGGTTGCTGAAATCATAGCACATGCATCGAATTTTGTTGATGCCCGTGCCCGCCAAATCCGACGGTCAGACGACCAACCCGTCAGTCAAACACCGCATCCAGTTCAAATCCCGATGCATGCAGCACATCGTCCAGCTCTATGTAAATGACCATCGGTTCACCGTCCTGTTGGGGCACAGGGAGAACTTCTGCGGAATCCAATGTGCATTCACCGGACATCGCCGAACCCTGCACACAGATCTGATCGCGGTACACCTCATTTTTGAATCCAAACGCGGACGTCAAATCGGTTGAAACCACCAATTCACTGGAAATAAACGGCTTTGTAAACACAAAGCCGCCGTTGAGCGCGCTCACGGTGCTGCCGCTATGAAACGCTCCGGGCGTCCAGAAGTCAAGCTGAACCTGTGGCACGGGTTCACCAGTGTCAGCATTCAACACATAACCGGTGATGCCCTGGATCAGCTGCGGATACAACTCAATGGCCTGTACGACGCCGTCGCTGACCTGAACGGGCAACATGCCCTGTTCACAGCTTGTGCTGAAATTGATGTTCTGACACCGTGCCTCAGGGTAAGCGACCGCGGCATAGCCGCTTGTATTTTTTATGCCCAAGACAAAATACTCGCCAGCAAACAGATGCGCAGTCAACTGACCGGCTTGATTTGAATTGTGCACTGACACGGGATCCCCCCCGGTGGTGAACACCTTGATGAAGCCTTGGACGGGTTCCCGTGTGGTGTAGTCATACAAGCGCACGTTCAATTGGGGTTTTTCCATCAAACTGAAATTCAACTGATCAAATTGATCGCCCAAGGCCAGAGCGATGGATTGTCCGTGAGACTGGTTACAATCGTCGTTCAATCCGGCCGGGCAATCATGCAACGCGTACACTTGAGGAATGTAAAGCCCTGTGTCCCAATACGCATTGGAAGCAACCACCCGATACTCACCGGAGGTCAAAAAATTAAATGAAAACTGGCCCAACGCATCGCTGTATTCAGTCATCAGGAACAGCCCCGCCTCGTTGTACAGTGAGATTTGGGCTTGTTGAATCGGGGCATCATCGCTCGCCTTGACGACCCGTCCAGACATGCTGCCACCTGACTGAACAATGAAATCGTTGAGCACATGGTCCGTGCCGGGTTGCAACTGAACCGTTGTGGCGGCAGCCAGGCAATCACTGACCAGGGCTGGATCACAGGCCAACGAAGGATATGCAGTTGAAAGCATGAATACGGACTCTGAGGATACAGCAATAAAACGGTATTCACCGGCAGGCAGAAACGCACGCGGCACCTGACCGTTGTGAATTGACAAAGCGCGGATTTCCTGATTCGACCCGACCGGATAATATTTGACCTCGAAATCATTCACTGCACTGCCATCAGGAAAGCGCACCGGGTCAAATGTGACGCTTGGTTTTTTCGGCAATTCAATGTCAATGCCTGTGAGGTGATCATTCTGCGACACAACAATGGGGGTGGCCAGTGACTTATCGCAGTTGTATCCGCACACATAACCGTCGTAGTAGACCTTTTCATGCCTTTCACTGCTGTTGTATTCGGCTTCCAAAAGGTATTCATCGGTTTCAATGCTGTCAAAGATAAAATGGCCCTGCGCATCGCTGTAGCTGGAATAGGATTGTATATTGTTGCCAATCTTATAAAGTCTCAGCCGCGCTTGCTGCAGGGG
>JBNLBT010000057.1:0-21241 GCA_050303435.1 Marinicellaceae bacterium | reverse complement strand
GATGCCGGGGTGGGACTCCAGCGTGCCGGCCGGCACGATGCGCACGCGGCCGTTTTTTGACAGCCACGGCAGGGACGAACCGCAGCGGCTGCAGAATTCGCTGGCGAAATACTTGCTGTCCGCCGGTTCAAAACGGCGCACCGCCGCTTCGCCCTGCAGCCATTGGAAATTCTCCGGGCGCACAAACAGGTTGGACGCGTGCGCGCTGCCCGAAACTTTGCGGCAGCGAGAACAATGGCAGTATTGAAACAGGCCAATGTGGCCGTCGATCTGGTAGCGCACTTCGCCGCACAGGCAGGCACCCTCGGTGACGTTGGACATGGCGATGCTCATCATCGGTTAAACGGGGTTTATTGTAGCCCCGCGCGCCGCCCGTGCACACCATCCAGTCAAAAAAAACCCGGCGCAGCGGCCGGGTCTTCATGCGTCGGTGCAGAACCACTCAGAAATTCGGTTGGTCCTCGGCCTGTTCAAAACGCGCGACAGAATCCAGGATCTCTTGTTTGGCTTCGGCCACAGAGCCCCAGCCTTCGAGTTTCACCCACTTGCCTTTTTCCAGGTCTTTGTAGTGTTCAAAGAAGTGTGCGATGGTGTCCAGGGTGACTTCATTCAGGTCGCGCACGTCGCTGACGTGGCGGTACAAACCCGACACTTTGTTCACCGGCACGGCGATGATTTTCGCGTCTTCACCGCTTTCATCGGTCATCTTCAGCATGCCCACCGGGCGGCATTTGATCACCGAACCGGGCAACAACGGCGTCGGCATGATCACCAGCACGTCGACCGGGTCGCCGTCGCCGCACAGGGTGTGCGGCACAAAACCGTAATTGCACGGGTAACGCATCGCGGTGTTCATCACGCGATCCACCACAATCAGGCCGGAATCCTTGTCCACTTCGTATTTGACCGGTTCGCCGTTGCGCGGAATTTCAATCAGTACATTGATGTCGTGGGGCACATCGTTGCCCACGGGAATGTGTTTCAGGGACATGCGTGTCTCCTCAGGTGCACTTGTAAAAAGCCGCGTATTATACCGGCGCACGCCAAGAAAAGCATGCCTTTTCAATCCATCATGGCGCTTTCTGGGCGCATGAGCGCGGTCTTTTTGTGAACCCTTTGGCACTATTCAACACCGCTCCGAACCACGGCGCGGCCTTGGTGCGTATCGTCTGTATGCGTTCCACTCAGCGCAAACACGCTACGGAACATGGTTCATCACAGTCACAGGAGTCCATCAACATGACCGCATTCAATTGTTCAACCCCGACCACCGGGCGCGCGCGCTTCATCGCCCTCATGGCCGCCGCACTGTTCTGCACAACGGCCGCGCCGCTGCAGGCCGCAGAAACGCAGATCAGCGTCGAAGCCGCGGCGCAACTGCGCGCGCTGATTGAGGAAAAACAGCAGCGCAGCGTGGCCGAGAAAAAAATCTCCAGCGAACTGCTGTACGCGATCAAACGCCGCAATGGGGACGCGCTGTTTGACCGCCTGCCGCAGTTGCGCGCGGGACTGAATTTGTCGCGACAAACCACCGTGTCGGTGGAAATTCGCCACCGCGACGTCGACAAACTCAATGCAGTGCTGCACGCCATTGGCGGGTCGCTGCGCTGGCACGCCCTGGGCCACGAATGGGCGCTGGCCGATGCGCCGCTGACGGCGCTCACGACGCTGGCTGAAGACCCGTCGGTGCTGGCCATCCGCACCGCGCAACCGGCGATCCCGCAGGCGCAGATGTTCAGTGCAGAAGTGACCGCTGCGCCTACGGCCGGCGCGGGTCAGCCCATCGTCACCGAGGGCGATGTGGCACACACCTTTGATCAGGTCAGGCAGTTGTTCAATGTTGACGGCAGCGGCGTGATTGTGTGCGCCATTTCCGACAGCGTGGACGAATTGCAGGCCCTGCAAAACCTCGGTGAATTGCCTTTGAATGTCACCGTGCTGCCGGGTCAAAGCGGCATTCCGGGCCGCTCGGAAGGCACCGCACTTTTGGAAATCATTCACGACATCGCCCCGGGCGCCACCCTGATGTTTGCCACCGCCGGCGACACCCCCTCGCAAACCGCGCAAAACATCCTGGCTTTGGCCGCCGCCGGTTGTCAGGTGATTGTTGACGACGTGTTCTTCATCACCGAACCGCTGTACCAGCCGGGCGTGATTGAACAGGCAATCAAAACGGTCACCGACTCAGGCGTGCATTACGTCGTCGCCTCGGGCAATTTTTTCAACCTCGACAGCGGTTTCACCGGCGTCTATGAGGGCCTGTTTCAAGGCACCGCACTGACCGGGCCGCTGGCCGGACTGCAAGGCTCGGCGCACGCCTTCAATGGTCAGAATTTCATCACCATCCTCACCGACGCGGCGATTGCCCGCAATGCCATCACCCTGAAATGGGCCAACGCCGCGGGGCAATCGGCCGATGACTACGACGTGTACCTGCTCAGCCCCGGCATGACCACGGTGTTCGATGCGTCCACCAATGTGCAAGACGGCGACGACGATTCGCTGGAAATTCTGCTCAACGACATCAACCGCACCGGCTCACATCTGGTGGTGGTCAAATTCAGCGGCGCCGATCGAACGTTTCAGATCAACAGCAACGGCGGCTTGTTGCAGGGCGGCACGGACGGGCAGATTTTTGGCCACAACGACGCCGCCACGGCCATCAGCGTGGGCGCCGTGGATGTCAACAGCGCCGCCGGCGCGCCGTTCACCGGCGGCGCGGCCAACCCACCGGAACCGTTCACATCCGACGGCTACCGCCGGGTGTTTTTCGACGCCAATGGCACCCCGTTGGGCGCCAACGGGGTGTTGCTGCGCAAACCGGATCTGGTGGCCGCCGACCGCGTCAGCACCGGCTCGAGCAATTTTCTGACGTTTTTCGGCGCCTCGGCCTCGGCCCCGCACGTGGCCGGATTCATCGCCCTGTATCTGCACAAATTTGGCCCCACGCCGGTGGCGCGTCTGCAGCGGGTGCTGCGCGGCTCCGCGCTGGACGTCGGCGCGCCGGGACACGACCGCGCCGCCGGCGCCGGCCTGATCATGGGCCTGGCCGCCTTCGATTTGATTCACGGCAGCGATTTCGAACAGGAATAAACGCGGCACAGACAGGCCCCAGGCCGCCCCGAGGCGCCTCGCGCGGATTCAATCGAATGGACAGGCATCGGGGCTTGTCAGTACAATGGGGGTCGGCATGATGCGACCCCTATGAACACAAACACCTGGACCACACTGATCGTCTCTTTGCTGACCGTTGGCGCAGTGCAGGGGGCCGTATTCAGCGTGCTTTTGTGGCGCAACCGCAGCGGCAACCGCCTGGCCAACCGCTTGCTTGCGGTGTTGCTGATGGCGCTGACCTGGCGTTTGCTGGTGCAGATTCTGCGGCATTTCGGGGTGGGCTTTTACGACGGCTTTTATTACCTGGCACTGGACGTCAGCTGGGCGTTGGGCGCGCTGTTGTATTTCTATGTGCTGGCCTGTCTGCGCCCGAATTTTCGCTTGCGCCTGGCGCACTGGCCGCACGCGCTGCCGCTGCTGCTGCAAATGGGTTTCAGTCTGTTTGTGCGCCTGCAGAACCTGTCCTGGGATGGCACGCGCGCGTCATTGTCGTGGCTGGGTTACTGGGGTTACTGGCTGTGGATGAACCAGCCCACCGTGTACATTGTGGCCTCCGCTTTGATCGTTGCCTACGCTCACATGGCACAGAAGCGGCTGCAACAGCTCAACGACAACGGCGATGCAACGGATGAATCCTGGCGCTGGTTGAACACCCTGCTGGCCGCCTTCAAATACGGTTTTGCGGCGGTGTTGCTGCTGCTCATTGGCGATGTGTTGCTGCACCGCCTGTCCACCTCGGACGCCTATTTCTTTACCCGTCGCACACTCTACGATCCATTTTTCATCGGTGTTTCCGTGCTCACCTACTGGCTCGGCCTGCAGGGATTTAAACGCAAAGACCAGACCATGGCGCGCCGAAAAAATCAGCTCGACCCGACCCGCAGCGCGGAACTGCAGGCGCTGGCCAAGGCTTTGGATGCGTGCATGCGCACTGAACATTTGTACACGCAACCCACCCTGACCATGCCACAAACGGCGCGCGCGCTGGGCGTCAAACCGCACGCCTTGAGCCAATGCCTGAACAGCGTGGTTGGCGTCAAATTCAATGATTACATCAATGCCTGGCGCGTCGAGGCCGTGCAGGCGCTGCTGCGGCAGGAGCACAACCGGCGTCACAACCTCCTCACCCTGGCCTTTGAGGCCGGTTTCAATTCCAAAGCATCCTTCAACCGCGCGGTGAAGAAACACCTGGGCATTTCGCCGCGGCAATTGAAGGCGCGCCTGCAAGGCGTCGATTGATCGGATGAAACCTGAAAAAGGTCTCATCCGATGAATTGCGACGCATTGCGGCTAAACAGCGGGTATCTTCTGGGCTTTCACTCAGGAACCATGCCATGCATCCTTTTCTTTTCATTGTGTTTTTATGCTGTGCCGGTTGTGCACAGGTCGAATCGCGCGCCGATGCCAGCGCCGCCAATCAACTGCTCGGCGATTGGCAGGTCGATCTGACCCCGGCGGACCGCGCGGACGATGTGTACGCGCTGTTGCGCTTTGCCCAAATTGACGACGCCCATTTCACCGGGGCGTTCTATCACGCGGACGTGCCGATGCGCCAAAGCCGTCTGCAATGGCAATCCGGTGTGTTGTACGGGGCCTTCGTGACCGCCGATGCCAGCGGCGAATACCACAGCAGCTTCCGTTTTCAGAACGGACAATTGAGCGGCACCACACACGCCCTGCAGCGCGACTTTCTGTCGGTCTGTTCGGCGCAGAGAATAACCGCTGGAGACAACGCAGCGGACGCCAAGGACGCCGCCCGATGAACAGCGGCTGTGCTATGATGTGCACAGACAATTCTGGGGAGTCCATTTCGTGCGTTTTGTGTTAATTGCCCTGTGGCTGCTGAGCACCCGACCGCTCAGCGCCCAAGTCGTGTTCAGCAATGGCTATGAACCGCTGGTCACCGCCCGCGTCACCGCGCTGGACATTCGCGACCCGCACCTGTTTGTGCTGGTGCTGGATGTGCTGTGCAGCGATGTCACCGCAACGTTCAACGAGGAAATCAACAACCGCATCGCCGGCGACGACGACGGCGACGGTTTGCTGGACCTCAATCTGTTGAACCGTTTTTACACCGACCGCATGGACGATCTGAGCGCCCGTGTGCTGCAGGTCGAAAGCCTGCAGGCGGTGTGCAGCGCACCGCAGACCGGCACGCAATGCAGCGAAACCGGTCCGGCGGCGACACCGACCGTCTCCACACCGATGCCAACGGGCACCTGTCTGCAACCGCTGGCCGGCACCACCGGCGGTTACACGCCACCGGTGGCGGACACCCCCGCGCCCTGTCAGGTCAGCGATGCGCAAGACCTGGTGCTGGACCTGGATGGCTTTGAATTGCCGTTGCAAGGCCTGCAGAGCGCCGCCCGTCACCTCGGCGGATCCGACCTGGATGCGGGATTAATGCGGGGATTCCTGTCTGAATCAGACGCTGAAAACGTGTTGTTGCCTGCGGATTTACCGCTGGTGGGCGGTTTGCCGTTGTCGGCGCTGTTGCCGGGCGGCAGCGGCAATTGCAGCGGCAACGACGACCGCGACATCGGCCCGGACGGTGTGACCAGTGGCTGGTGGTTTTATCTGAACCATGAATCCACCCGTGTGACACTCAACTGAAGGCTCAGAACGCGCGCCCCTTCTCTCAGGACTCACGCAGGCTGTGATTGTCCGGGCTGCCCAGCGGATGGGCCTTGAACTGCGCCACCAATTGCGGAAAAAATTCGCTGAAATCAGCGCCCAGCGCGCGGTAGTTTTGTTCAATCTGTGGCAGGTGTGCGTGCGCCGATTCACGCCGCCGCACGCGTTCAGACACGCGCCGGTCGATGCGCAACAGGGCCTGTTCCAGACCGCCCATGTCACCGTAGCTGGAGAGCACGCCGCTGTCGGTCACGCGTTGCACAAAGTCCCTCGCCGGCACCGGCATGCTTTCGGCACGGGCCCGTGCGTCGGTCTCAAATCGCCGCAAAAACTCAGCCATCGGCGTGTGCACATGTGCATCCCAGCGGCGCGTCAGCCAATGATCAAACAGCAGGTCGATCACCACCCCGCGCAAATGGCCGCGTGGCCCAAGCCGGCCCTTGGCCCGCTGCACCACCGCGTGGCGATCGGTGTATTTGTCGATGAACCGGTGCAAGGCCATGCCTTCACGCAGCGCCGCACTGGCGCCTTTCCAGCCACGCCCTTTCAGTGGGTCGGCCAGCAGATTGCCCAGGCGGTGATCGATCTCGTCGCGCGACAGCAGCACGTGCGCCAGCCAGTTCATGCAGCGGAATTCCCCGCCACCAATGGCTTCGCGCGGCGCAGGTAGAGCCACGCGGCCACGCCCAGTCCGATGGCCGCGGTGTGTTGCCAGCCCAGCCCCTCGCGCAGCGCAGCATAGGCGCAGAACACCGCCAGTGCGCCGGCGGTGAAGCGGGCCGATTGCAAGCCCCAGGTGCGCACACGCAGCGCACAGCCCACGCCCGCCAGCAGGCCACCCACAGCGAGCACTGCAGCCGCACCCACGCGCACCGCTAGCCAGCCTGAAACCCCGCCACTGGAGCCCAGCAGCACAAACAGGCCCGCCGCGTGAGACAACAGTAGATACAACGCGATCAGCAGACGCATCCCCCAGCGACCGGGGTGTGAAAAACGGGCCGTTGCCCTTGCGTCGGAGATTTTTTTGCCCAGCCAGTAAAGCAGCCCCAGCAGCACCAGCCAACACAGCGAATACACCGCCACAATCAGCAGCCACAACACCCAGACCCCGGAGGGTGGCGCGATGCCGGTGGCCTGGGCGGCCGGCGATAACAGCGCAAGCAGCGTGGCCGCAGGAGCGCTCCGGGGCACCAAGTTCCGCGTGAAAATGTTGCAAAGATTCATGGGGCGGCGCCCTGCTGACACACGCGCGCATCCCCGACCTGAAAATACTCGGCCAGCAATTGATCCGCGCGGGCGTTTTCAGCCGCGCTCAGCGGCGCGTAGTTGCGACCGTAACCCCAACCATAGCCCCAACGGTATCCATTGATGAAGTACGGGCTGCCGCCGGAGCGCACCCCGGCGTGCATGATCTGCGCCAAAGCGGCGTTGCCGGTGGTGTGAATCACGCAATCCCGCAGCGCGTCATCGGCGGCACGACGCTGCTGCTGTGTGCCGCCACGCCAATAGGCCTGATCGTGGGCAAAACAACAGCCACACCAATCCGCCTGGGTGACCGGGGAACGGTCCGGAAACATCGAACACCCGTCGCTGCGAAACGGCGCCAGAGAATCGCTGGGCCGACACGCGGTCAGACACAGCAGCAAAAGCCAGTGAAATCCAAGCACAGACCGCACGCCGCGTCGCGCACGCCCGGCTTCTGAGTCTTGTGGACATGAAGAGTGCTGTTGCATGCGCTGCATTCTAGCACGACGCTGCGCGCAACGCGCGGCGGTGAATTTTCAGAACTTTTTCAAGCGCTTTTCAGAACTTGTATGGGCGCCTTCGAATAGGATGAACTCGGATCACTACATTCAGGAGGATGCGATGCGCACAGCAATGTTATTTTTGACACTGACCGGTTTTCAGGCCATGGCCGCCACCATCGACATGGGGCCCAACGGCTGCACTCTGCAAGACGCCATTCGCGCCGCCAACGCCGACGCGCCGCGCGGTCAATGCAGCGCCGGATCGGGCCACGACACCATCATTGCACCCGACGACTGGATCGTGGTGCTGTCAGGCCAGCTGCCCACCGTCGACAGCGACATGACCATCCGCAGTCAAAGCGCCGGCGGCCTGTTGCACATCAGCGGTGACAACGACCACCCGATCATGAAAGTCAACGGCAGCAACACCGACCTCACCCTGCAGCGCGTGCGCCTGTTCAACGGCGAAAAAAACTCCGCCATCGCCGGCGGCGGCGCGGCCCTGAACATCGACGACGCCACCGTCACTCTGCTGGACTGTCAGTTTGAATTCAACAGCGTCAAAGACGCGCGCGGCGGCGCCATCAATGTGCGCAACGGCCACCTCATCGCCGAGCGCTGTGAATTCAGCGACAACGAAGCCCAGGTGGCTGAAGTGCCCTTTTCCAGCCGTGGTGGCGCCCTATTCGCGGAAAATACCCTGCTGGAATTGAGTGAAGTGTATTTTCACGACAACAGCTCAGACGACGAAGGCGATGGCTTGTACGTGAATGGCGGCACCTTGTACCTGGAGCAGTCACTGGTGTATGAGACCATCGACGGGGTGGGCGGTCACGACACCACCGCGCACATCAGCAACACCACCTTCGCCTACCCGGATCCCGGCTACAGCCACGTCAGCAAACTGCATTTCAGCGACAACTCCCTGGTCACCCTCAACCACGTCACCATGTCTGCAAGGATGAAAATCTACGACTCGGTGATTGAAGCCAGCAATTCAATCTTTGTCACCGACTGCTTCACCACCGGCAGCGTGTGGACAGTGGACACACACAACATTTTCATCAACAGCAGCTGCCATGGCCCGTCGCAACCGATCACGCTGTTCGCGCTGGCCGACAACGGTGGATTCACCCGCACGCGGGCGCTGCACTACAGCAACATCGCGGTCGACGCCGGCGACCCGGCGTATTGTCTGGCCGAAGACCAGCGCGGCGAGACGCGCGGCGCGGAATGCGACATCGGCGCCTACGAGGTGACCGACGCCGCCGACGTGCGCATCGAAGTGAATCTGCTCACACCGGCACCGTACGTCAGCAATCAGACCATAGACGCTCAACTGGTGATCACCAATCAAGGGCCCGGTGTGGCCAATGCCATAGAAGTGGACCTGAGCGGCAGCCAGTTTTTCCTGCAGGCGGTCAACTCCGGCCTGTGCAGCCAGCTGCCCTGCCTGATCAACCAGCTCACGGCCGGCCAGCAGATCGTCTTGCCGTTCACCGCCAGCATGGGCAATCACAATTTCAGCCCGTATTCAGTGACCGCAGAAGCGCACTCGACGCTGGCGTCGAATCACAACGACCCGGATGAACACCAGCCGGGTCAGAACAATGAAGACACCGCCACCGGCGCCATCCTGGCGGGCGCCGATCTGTCGGTGGACATGGACCTGATCACCGCCGGGCCGTATTTCATCGACCAGATCATCACCCACCGCGCCATTGTGCACAACGCCGGTCAACAAACCGCCACCAACCTCAATCTGGCCATCACGCCGACCGGCCTGACCGTGCTGCAATTCACCGGCTGCAACGGCACCGTCGGCACGGTGTGCCAGATCAACGGCCTGGGCAACGGTCAATCGCTGCAAATCGACGTGCAATCCAAGGTCACGGCCGCTTCGTTCAATGCCGCGGCCCAGGTCAATGCCGACCAGACCGACGTCAACCCCGGCAACAATTACGACGACACCGGCAACCAGGGCGCGGTGGATGACACCGATCTGGCGGTCTCCATGTCGCTCAATCAGTCGCCGCCGTTCTATTCGGATCAGTTTCTGAGTTTTGAAATTTCTGTCAAAACCGGCGACAAAGCGGCCTCCAACGTGCGCCTGTGGACCGAAATGCCGGGCGGCATTTACATCGGTCTGGGCAATTGCATCAGCATCCCCTGCGATCTGGGCACCATGCCGCCGTTCACCCAGATTGACCTGACCGCCAACATGTTCGCGCCGATCATCGGCAGCAACGGTCAGCCGAGCCAATGGCAACACACCGTGTACGTCGAAGCCGGGCAGCAGGACTCATCACCGGGCGACAACGAAGTGATCATGAGCGGCGCGCTGAACCCCGCCGCGGACATGGTGGCGCAGGTCAATCTGCTCACCGATCCGCCGTATTTTGCCGGCCAGGAAGTCACCTACGCCATCACCGCCATCAACGGCGGGGTCAACAACGCCACCCAAGTCAATCTCACCCCGTCGATGAGCAATCTGACGCTGTTGTGGGCCGTCGGCGATCACTGCAACAACCCCGTGTGCCAGATCACCCAGCTGGACTTTGCCCAACGCGAAAACATGACCGCGCAATTCGTGATCGACGATGTCGGCCCGTTCAATTTCGGCCTCTCAGTGAGCGCTGATGAGCACGATCCGGTGCCGGCCAACAACAGCGATGCGAACAACGGCGATGTGGCCGGCCAGGGCGGCAACGACCTGATTTTTGCCGACGATTTTGATTAGCGCCAACACCGCGCACAGCGGCGGTTCACGAAGACGCTTCGTCGGCGCGCCGTGTGCGCCGACGATCTGAGCATCGGCACATGGACGTGCCACCTTATCACCCCTGGCAAAGACGCACTGAACCCGCGCGCATGTTTCCCGGATTTTGACGAATGCATCACAACAGCGGGGTTGATTTGATGTTAGGGTGATTAATCTGCCGACACACCCCTTCAAATCATGTCAGGATTCAAACCAAGCATTGCACTGTTGAGTCTGATGGCACTGGCGCCCCCGGTTGCCGGTGTGCCATCGAGCTGCCCACTGGACTTGATCTACGGCCACAATTTTGATTCCAGCAACAGCGCATCGACGCGACTGCACAACGAATCCTTCAACCTGCCGGACGCGTCCAGCTGGCCGGCCACCTGGACCGCCACCGGCGGGGTCAATCAGGCCGACGTGCTGGCCGGCGCCGCCCGCTTGCGCCCCAACCCCAGCAATTATTCGCTGGCGCGCATGCACCACCCGGTGTCCAACAGCGACGCCGAAGCGCGGTTCACCATTCGCTTCAACGACATCGCCACCCAGGGCATCGGCTTTTATCTGCGCCAGGACGGCAGTTACCTGGATCCGGGCAGCCCGCACGGCGGCTACGCGGTGTTTCTGGAAGGCAGCTTCCGCGGATCACCGGGCATCAGCCTGTGGAAAGAGGCCGACGGCAGTGAACAGGAGCTGCTGAATGGCAGCGGCGCGGTGCCACCGCCGCAGGCCGGGGTGGATTACCGCGTGCGTTTTCGCGTGCACCAACAGGACCCGACGCACACCCGCCTGCAAGCCAAGATGTGGCCCCTTGCCGACCCGGAACCGGCCGCCTGGCAGGTCAGCGTGCTGGATGACACCGCCACGCTGCAACAATTCAGTGGCGGCATCGCCGTGGATTCCTGGTCCTCCCTGCAAAACCCGCCGATCGATCAATTCACACACATCGATGACATCGAAATTGAAGCGCTGTGCAATCCGCTGGAAAATTTGCCCGCGGTTGAACTGGTCAGTGAGTCTTTTCAATTCACCGAAGGCCCGGTGTGGCGTGGTGATCATCTGCTGTTCTCCGACATCAACGGCAACACCATCTACCGACTCGATCCGCCCAGCGGCGTGAGTGTGTTCCGCACGCCCAGCAACCGCTCAAACGGCTTGCTGCTGAACGGCGAAAGCCTGTTGCTGGCCGCTGAACACCAGTCGCGGCGCGTGTCCCTGACCCTCGCCGGCGGCGCGGTGACGACCTTGATTGACAATTATCTGGGCGACGCCTTCAACTCACCCAATGACCTGGCCCTGGCCAGCGATGGCAGTCTGTATTTCACCGACCCGAGCTATGGCCTGAGCAACCCCAACGACCGCGAACTGCCGTTCAACGGCCTGTTCCGGCGGCGCCCCGACGGCTCACTGGTGGCCGAATGGATGGGCGCCATCGGCGTCAATGAGCCCAACGGCGTGCTGTTGTCACCGGATCAGACGCTGCTGTATTTCAGCGACACTCAATCCGGCACCCTGCGCGTGTTTGATGTGGACACCGTGGGCGCCGACCCCGGCGCGTTGTCCAACCTGCGCACCCTGATCAGCGGCCTGTCGATTGCCGACGGCATGTGCATGGACAGCGACGGCAACGTGTATGTGACGGTGGCCTCGGGCGTGCGCGTGTACGCGCCGGACGGCGCGTTCTGGGGTGAAATACCGGTGCCGCGCAACAGCGCCAACTGCACCTTCGGCGGCAGCGACGGCCGCACCCTGTACATCACTGCGCGCCAGGGCCTGTATCGCCTCAGCGTCAACCGTCCGGGGCTGGGATTTTAAAAACACCCGCACCCGCGGTTTTTCGCCGCATTCAGTAAAACACCAGCTGCAACTGCGCATTGGCCGGATTGCCGCTGCCCAGATGAAACGCCTGACAGGCCAGCGTCTGGCTGTCCACGATGGAACAACTGGCGCCCACGGCGTCCCCAGCGCTGACGCCTGAAACCGGTTGCGCGGACACCGTGAAATAGGTGAAATCCATGTTCAAGCCCACGCTGACGTTGCAAAAACCGGCAAAACCGGCGCTGCTGGAGGAAAAATTCAGCCCATTGACCAGATTGAAAAACGCCACCGCGTTGCTGTCCAGCCCGGGGCCGCAATTGATGCGCGCCGCGGCTTTGACAAAACCGTGCGCGTTGGCCGCCTGCAAGGCCGTACCGCCCACCCGCAGCCCAGACGCCGGCGGAGACGACTGAGTACCCACCGACAACCCGCCGCTGTCGTGCACGTGCAGGCGCCGCACGCCGTCCACGGTGACTTCAATGGGGTTTTTGCCGGCGCTGGATTCCACGTGCAAGGCGGCGTTCAGTGACAGCGGTGAGTCACCAATGTTGACGTCCTGGTCGTATTCAATGCCGCCACCCACCGGATACCAGAACGCATCACCGGACTGGGTGGACAGCGCGTGCAGGGCGTACGGCGTTGCCGCCACCCGCTGGCGCGGGCTCAAGGTGGTGAACGCGCCGATGCTGTCGCCCGCGCGCACGGCAATTTCCAGCCAGTAGGCCGTGCCGGTGAACCCTGACCCGTAATCCAGTTCAAGGTTCAGCAAACCATCGCTCACGACCACGTCCTGCAACAGCACAACGCTGATCGCCGGTCCGGCAACGGCGTCCTCCGTCAAACCGATGCTGAAATCGAACACGCCGTTGGCCGGCGCGCCGTCGACGATCAGTTCACCCTGATAGGTGAAGGCAGAATCCAGCGGCTCGCCCACGGAACCAGCGACGGCGTGAGTGGCCAGGCACACGGCGCACAGCGCGATTGTTTTTTTATTCATGTCAAAACCTCCATCAATGATTGAAGCGGGTTGATCGGCCTCTGCACCGGACCCGTTGCGTCAGTGTGCCTGATTCACCGCCCCAGGCGCTGGACAACTGCAGGACATTTGCCCGACAAATGCAGTGCAACAAGCCGGCCCGCCCCGCGCGTCTGAATATGTCTGAAATTGTCCGGCCGGCGTCAAGCAATTTGTTGAGCCGCGGCCTACGCTGAAAGTGTCCGCACCGCCCCGGCTGTGCGCGACCCATGAAAGGAGGATAAATCATGAATTCACGTTTTCAATTTCATCGAGGGTGGTTGTTGGCGGGCTTGCTGCTGACGCCGTGTGCGCAGGGGCAATCCGGCGGCGATTTCACCCTGGAAAAAACCCAGATCGGCGCTGGCGGCGGCGTCATTTTTTCCGAACAACTTCACCTCGCCGCCACCCTGGGGCAACCCCTGGTCAACCCGATTGAGTCAGATGAATATTCACTGAACCACGGTTTCTGGTCTCCACAAACCGATCTGATCTGGTTTGACGGGCTCGATCCGGTTGTTTTCCCGCCCGCATCACAGGAGGAATAAATCATGCAAAATTTTTTACCACATAGAAAAACACAGCGCGCAATTGCTGCGCTGCTCATTTTGGCAACTTGCCTGCAAAGCGTCCACGCCGGCGGCAACAACGTGGGCAACCGCTTCACCTACCAGGGCCAGTTGCTGGACCAAAACGCGCCCGCCAACGGCACCTACAATATGCAGTTCACGGTGTATGAAAACATCACGGGCGGTCCGGCCCTGGCCAGCGACATCATCAACGGCGTGCAGGTCGTGCGCGGCTTGTTCAGTGTCGAAGTGAATTTGGGGAACGGCCCTTTCAACGGCAATGAAGTGTGGCTGGAAACCCGCATTCAGCGCCCAGGCGAACCTGACTTCACCGTGCTCACACCGCGTCAGCGGTTCAACTCGACGCCCTACGCCATCCAGGCCCAGTTCGCCGAAAATGCGCTGTTTCACCCCTGGACCACCTTCATCGGTGGCATACAGCGCCTTGGCGGCCAGGTGGTGGTGGGCAGCGGTTTCGAAAGCGAAGCGCGACTGCTGGTGCACAGCGGCAACGCCGAAGACGCCATGCATGTGATGGTTGGCAACATCACGCGCCTGCGCGTGGCCAGCAACGGCGGCCTGGCCGTGGGTTCCATCGCCGAACCGCCAGCGGCCGGACTGCAGGTCAACGGCCCGGTGCGGCAACCGGCCGACCGACACGGCTTTGCCAAGGCCGGATTCAAGATGGCGTGCGGTTCTTCGCCCTCGATGATCCGTTCATTCAACAACGTCAACGACGACCCGCTGAACATCACCCTGGGCACCAACACGCCGCGTTGCATCGTGCAATTGCCATTCGACGCCAGCGACGCCTACCTCAGCGTCAACGCGCCATGGTTCACGCCCGATGGCGCGAATTTCATCACCATCAACGCCAGCTGTTTCCTCGGCAACACCAATCTGGTGGTGTGCGTGGCGGAAACCGCCGATGGCACCCCAATCACCCAGGCGGTGATCGAAGTGATGGTGTTTTGATCCCGGCACAATCGCGCCCTGTCTCACCACTGTTGCGGCGAGACAGGGCGTGCTTCAGGGATTGATCGCCTCGATGCGGCGGTCCGGACGACTGTACACCGCGTGGCCGTATTTCGCCAGCACACCCGGTTGGGCGTTGCGGTTTTGGTATTGCTGGAACAGCACGCCGAGGTGTGGCAAGCCGTGGTATTGGATGTCCGGACCGTTTTCAACTTCCAGCACAACCCCGCTGCTGTCTGGCCAGCGGATCCACAGCTCACCGGCGGCGGCGCTCAGCTGAGTGCTGTTCAATTCCAGGCGGCTGGGCAGATTGTGTGAACCCAGCAGGCCGCTGGGCTCGTCCGGATTGATGTCGTTTTCTGCGCTCAATTCCAGCACCGTGACCGCCCAACACAGCTGCGGCGGTGGCGGTGGCAGGATGGAAATCACTGAGATCAAACCGTCCCGGCCCACCGGTGTGAGATCATACGATTCACAACTGCCCACCCCGTCCACATAGGCCTGAGAGAACGGGCCACCGATCTGTGGCGCGCCCTGATTCACGTCAAAACGCCGGGTCGGAAAGGCCACCGCCCATTCGGCTTTGCCGGAGATCAATCCGTCGACGTCGTATTCGCTGCGCGCGCCTTCAGCCATCAACAGCGCGTTCACCGCCTGGTGGCCCGCGCTCCACTGGTGATCCAGCCATTCGCCGCGATGCCACAAGCGGCTGACAGGCGCCGCGTCTTGCAGGGACGGCACGTCCCAATCGGTCGAATGCAGCACCGCCCCGGGCGCATAAAAATCCGCCAACGCGCGCGCGGCGTAGGTGAAATCCGTGCCCTGGGCCACATCGACCAGCGTCAAATTGGCGCTGATGTCGCCGGCGGCCGGCATCAATTCGTCGCTGGGATCGGCAATCCACACGCCGTCGGGCACGGTCCAGGCTTCAATCAAGGCTTCACAATCGCGTGGCGTGTTGGCCAACTCATTGAAACCGGCCGCGTGGCCCAGACCGGTGGCCGGATCCAATTGGCCCATTTCATACACTTCAATGTAGCCTTCACGCACCCGTTGCATGCTGGAAAGCACCGCGTCGGCGAAGAATCCAAAGTCAAATAACTCAACCCCGTCCGGTGGCACCGCCGGGGTGCTGCAGCTGGGGTCGTTGCTGAGCAGGCGCGCGCTGGGTTCGCCCGCGTGCCCTGCGCGCGTGGACTCGCTGGCCACCAATGCAAAGGTCCAGGCGTCGTGCGGGGCCAGATACACATTCAGGCCCAGCACCGCAACGCCGTTGCGACCTTCGCGCAGAACCACCTTGAGGGCTTTCACCTGATCGCCGTGATTGCGCACGATGCCAAGGGTGTTGTAGTCGTTGTTGACGCTGTAATAGGGCATCAGCAGCACCTGACCCGTGTCGTCGCTGGACAGGTGCACCGCGGCGGCGCTTTGCAGCCCCACAACCCACAGCGCAAGGATTGAATGCATCGAAATCTTGTTCACAATGAGGTACCTCTCTCTCTCTGGTGTATTCCCCATTATAGCGCCGTTGCGCGCCGCTTCTGGTCATCCCGTGTGATCAATGCCCTGAATACCCGGTGCCAGCGACGCAGGCGAGGGCTGGTTTTACCGCGCGGCCACGCGCGCCGGGTATTTGAATTCCAGGGTGTTGCCGGCCGGGTCGCGCACGATGAACTTGCCCGATTCGCTGCGTTCACCGCGTTGCAATACGCGCGGCTGCAGACTGAAAGGCACCCCGTGTTGCCGGCAGGCCTCGGCCAGCGCCCGCCACTCGGCGCAATCCAGCAGCACGCCAAAATGGTCGATCGCCTGCGCTGGATGACTCGCCGTGGCCTGGTGCAGGGTCAACTGATGACCAAAAAAGTGCACATCGATCCAGTCGACGTTGACCCGGCCTGGCGCGCAGCCAAGCACTCCCTGATAAAATGCACGTGCCGATGCCAGATCGGGCACCGCAAGGGACAAATGGAAGGGTTTCATTCTGTCGTTCATCTCCTGAAAATTCCAAGCACCGAGCCTCACTCCGCCTGCAGATGTTCTGCAAACATGAGCTCAAGCTGTCGGCGATCCAGGGGTTTGAAAAAAAAGTCCACACCAATGATCAGACAGTACAACTGCAGGGCCTTCTGTTCAACCACGCGGGGGTCGTCGTGGATCTCGCCAAGCAGGTGCAGCAGGTAGTCGTAGCGCTGTCGGTAAACCGCCTCAATGTACTGCCGCACCGCCTCGGAACGCCGGCCCCAGGCATTGATTTCGTATTCCAGGCGCCCGCCCGTGAGCACGCCTTCGATGCATTGCCGCGCCAGCAGCGCCAGTTTCTCAGCCGCCGTGCGGCCGTGCTCGGCCTGTTGAATGAAGGCCTGGGTGTAGCGTTCCTTCCAATGGCCCAACAGCGCGTCCTCGTAGGCTTCCTTGCTGCCAAACCAGTGATAGAACGCGCCTTTGGTTTGCTTCAGGGCCTGGCACAGGGCGCTGATTTTCAACGCCTGCGCGCCCGAGCGGTCGAGAATGCCCAGACCGGCTTTGAGCCACGCGCTGCGCTGATCATTCTCTGGGGACTGCAGTGGTTTCATTTGCACCTCAATGCGGCGGCGCCGTGGCGCCTGATTCATAACTGTTTACAGTTAAAATAAGTTCCAACATACCTCGAGGTATGCTATCATGCGCCTTAACATACCTCAAGGTATGTCATGCGCTTTTCACTGCAACCACACGAGGTCACCATGCGCGTCGATGAAACCCTGTTTAAAGAGAAAATCCGCCCCCTGTTTGCCCGCGCCACCCACTGCGCCATCGCCACGGTGAACGCCGACGGCACCCCGCACCTCACCCCGATCGGCTCGGTGGTGCTGGAGAGCCCCGAACGCGGCTGGTTTTTTCAGAAATTCACCCAACGCATTCCCCGCAACGCCGAACAGTGTGACGTGGCCACCATCATGGCGGTCAACGACCGCCGCCTGTTCTGGCTGGGGTCATTGTTGAAAGGCCGCTTTGCGCAACCGCCGGCGATGCGCCTGAAAGTGCGCCTCGGCGCACTGCAGGACGCCAGCGAAGCACAGGCCCGGCGTTTCCAAAAACGCGTGGCCCTGTTCCGCGGCACGCGCGGTCATCAACTGCTGTGGTCACAGATGTCGCAGGTTCGTTCGTTTGAAATCATCGAATGGCTGCCGGTGCACATCGGCCCAATGACCGCCACGCAGTTCAAGTGACGGCGCTGGGTTAACACTTCTGACTCGTTGGCAGGGCGACTGAGTCGTTCACGCAGCAAACGGGGTTCATTCGCTGCATTCAAGAAGGGCCGTCACATAACGGTGGCGGTGCACCCTGGAACCGTGCGCTATGATGGTCAGAACCTCCATCTCTTCGCTGTAATCTGTAATCAGGGCGTCTTTGTCACACAGGCTGGCGGCGTATCGAAATAAATGCCGTCTGAGCAGCGCATAATCGGCGTCCTTGGTGCCAACATAGCGTATCCGATGCACATTGGGTCCGACCGATTCGGCATCATATCCAATGCGCATCGAACCTTCGAACATCGCCTGGTAGCGGGATGTGCATGCGGTCAAAAACACGCCCAGTATTGCTGCAAAGCATGGCCACAGAACCCGCCGCAATGGTTTCATGCCGCGCCGCCCAGCGCGGTGAATTCGGCAAACGGCCGGTCGGCTTCGGCCAGGTCCGACAGCGGCACGAACTCGCACAGCGCGGCAAACCGGTCCCACAGCGCCTGCACCACCGGATCGTCGTGCGCCGCGCGCGCGGCGTCCTCAGAACGCCATTCAAACACCTCCACCACGCACCCATCGGCGGCGCGCATGATCAGCGGACGGCGCGCCGTGACCAGCCCCTGTTGCGCCAGCACCGGCCAGTGTTCGGTCACCAACTGTTCCAGTTCAGAACGCCGCTGCGGGGTTTTCGGGCGATACACCGCCATCACTGTTTTTGCCGTCATTGTCCTGCCTCAAATTCGCCTTTTTGGCATCTTATCACAGCATTGAGTCAAACCTGAGATCCAGGCCGGTGTGGCCGAAACTTTGAGCGGAGGAGGCGATGTGTGGACTACAAGCGGATGGTTTCCACCGCGTCTGAACCGTGGCTGACCTGCCAGTTGCGTGCCAGATCCATGACTTCATCGAAGCCCGCATCGACGTGGCTGATGGCGGTGATGCGGTGGCGCCCTGGCCCCACCCACACCGGGTCGGGCACAAACAGTTCCATGGCCAGTTCCCACTGCTCGCAGTGCGCGCCCCAGGCACAGAACAGCTCGATGCGGCGGTGGTACAGATCGCGCAGCAGCGATTCGTACTCATCGGCGTAGGGTTTGTCGGTGGCGAGAATGATTTTGCGCGCTTTCATGCGGCGCATTGTCGCCGCCGGGGATGTCCGTTGCGTGTCATTGCCGTGAATTTTGCGTCACAGCGCTTGGCACAGTGTCTGCGTAAAAAATTTGTGTTGTCGGCACAACTCGTGCGCTTTAACGGGTGGATGCGGGTGGCGCAGCCAACCCGGGTGAACCTTTCACAACAGGAGAAAACGTGTGAACATCTTGAAAATTTTTTACACCGCGTGCGCGCTGGCACTGGGCGGGGTGTGTGCCGCCACCGACTTTTGCGTCAGCACCGCCGCGCAGTTGCAGGGCGCGCTGATCGCCGCGGAACTGAACACCCAGGCCGATCACATCAAAGTGGTCAAAGGCTTTTATCCCACCACCGATCTGGGCACCGGCGGCGGTTTCACCTACCAGACCGACGATGAGGCCGACGCGCTGGAAATTTCCGGCGGCTGGAGCCTGAATGCCAGCAACCAGTGCGTGCGTCTGCGGCAGCCGACGCAGGTGTTCCACACCACCCTCAGCGGCCAGGGCCAGCACCGCGTGATGGTCATCAATATCAATCACCGCATCCCGCATCTGCGCATCCGCGATCTGACCTTCAGCAACGGCTGGGGCGACTACAGCCTGTTTGAAGACGGCGGGGGTTTGCACATCGACGCCGATCTGTCGGGCAACCGGCCGATGGCGGTGCTGATTGAAAACAACGCCTTCATCGGCAACGAGGCGCGCTTCGGCGCCGGTTTATACGTGGCCGGCAGCGAACGGCTGTGGCTGGTCAACAACCTGTTCCAGTTCAACGACATCGAAACCGGTGGCGCCGCCTACATCGCGCAGGGCAACCAGTTCGGCGTCTACGTCACCAACAACACCTTTCTTTCCAACAGCGTGAATGACCCGGGACCGTCCCTGCGCGTGGGCGGTTTGTGGCTGCAGGTGAACGGCACCTCGCAGGCGATGCTGGCCAACAACCTGTTGTGGCTCAACGACGCGGTCGATCTGCACCTGGCCGGCAATGGCGAGGAATTCGTGTACCACAACAACATTTCCAGCGCCATCCCCGCCAGCGCCGAACACCTGCAAAACAACCTGTCACTGGACCCGCAACTGGGCGCCTTTTATGAACCGGAGATCACCTCACCACTGATCAATGCCGGCATCCGCCCGCCGTCCGCGCCGCAACCGATGATCCCCTTTGAACACAACTGGTACGTCACCGAACAGGATTACATCGACCGCACCCGGGTGGTGGATTGGCAGGTGGACATCGGCGCGGTGGAACAGGGCAGCGATCTGATCAGCCGCCGGCATTTCCAGACGCGCCTGATTGAAATGCCGTTAAACCCCTGATCGCAGCGTCTGCGGGTCGACTCAAGTCGCATGGCCAGAAACACTTTTTGCGGTAAAATGATTCCTTTTGCCGGACAGCGCGGACAACCGGTCTCACGGTTCAACATGCCGCGCCGCCGCCGGCCCGCAGAGGACTGCCCAGGCGTCATGACCGCACCCAAGGCCACACCGGAATCCACCGCCAGTCTGTTGCGCCAGGCCAACGCCGGCGACCGCGCCGCGCGCGAACGCCTGTTCAAACTGTTTCTGCCGGTGCTGACGCGCTGGGCGCACGGCCGGCTGCCGGCGATCACGCGCGATCTGACCGACACCGCCGATGTGGTGCAACTCACCCTGATCAGCGCCTTGCACCGTCTGGATGATTTTGAAGCCCGCGGCCCCGGCGCCTTCCTCGCCTACCTGCGACAAATTCTGCGCAATCAGATCCACAGCGAGATTGAAAAACTCAACCGCCGGCAACAGCTGCTGCAGGCGGCCGGTCCGGCGCCGGATGACCTGCCGCCCTCCGCGCTGGAACAGGCCATCGGACGCGAGCAACTGGACAAATACCACAGCGCGCTAGCGCGCTTGTCCGACAAATCGCGCGAAGCGGTCATTTTGCGTTTGGAAATGGACCTGTCGTACGCGGAGATCGCCGATCTTTTGGATTTTTCCTCGGCCAATTCGGCGCGCATGTCGGTGACCCGCGCGCTCGAACAACTGGCCCAGTGGATCGACCCGCGATGAGCGATTGGCGCGCACTGCTGGAACGCCTGGCCGATGGGCAAGCGGTCAATTGGGACGCGCTGGATGAGCGCGAGGCGGGGCACGCGCCGCTGGATGGATATTGTTAAAGTTGTCCGCGAACTTCGCAAAGGTTCTCACCCCGAACCACTCTATCACCTGCCAGACAAAGCCGTTACTGTTGGCACAGATGAGCAGGACACC
>JBNLBT010000056.1:0-21345 GCA_050303435.1 Marinicellaceae bacterium | reverse complement strand
CACTGGCCGACCTCAACGCCGCCGGCTGGGCGCAGCAAAACATCCTCGGCGATCCGGGATACCTTGCCCCGAGTCAGAGGAACTACGATCTGGGCGCGGCATCGGACGCCATCGATGCCGGCACTGCGGGTGGCCAGAGCGGGGCCCACGATGTGTATCAGATGTTTGTGGCGCGCTACAGCAATGACGCCGATTACCCCGGCGATCCGGCGCAGCACTGGCCGCGAGACTTTCTCAATCGCGCGCGCATCCAGGCCGCGGGCATTGACATCGGTGCGCACGAACGCGCGGCGGATGATTTGATTTACCGCCATGGATTCGAAGCGCCGGCGCGCAGCGACTGACCCCCAGCCGGCGCATTGACAGTCCGCGGATTGCGGACATAATGGAGCGCATGCACTGGCCCATTTTAAAAATTCACTTTTTTTTCATCGCCGCGCTAACCAATGGTTCACCGCCTGCGTTTTATCCGGTGCAATGAACGAACTGGATCCCAACATCATCACCCGCGCCGCGCACGGCGACAACAGTGCTTTTCGCAGCATCGTGCTGCACTACGGCAAAGCCGTGAATGCACTGGCCTTCCGCTTCACCGGGCAGCGCGAAAGCGCCGACGACATCGCGCAGGACACGTTCATCAAGGCACACAGCGCCTTGCGCAGCTATCGACCCGAAGGGCATTTTTCCGCCTGGCTGTTGCGCATCGCCAGCAACGCGGCGATTGACCACATCCGCAAAAACAAGCGCCACGGGTCCGATTGCACGGTGTCCAGTGAACAGGCGCTGCCGGCGGTTGACCCGGCGCCGTCCGCCGATCGGCGGCTGCACATCAACCGCGCGATCCAGCAGGCGATGGCCAGCCTGTCCGACGCCGAACGGCTGGCGTTCACCCTCAAGCACCATCAGGGGCACAGCATCGCGGAAACCGCGCGCGCCCTGAAGGTCAACAGCAACGCCTGCAAACAGACCCTGTTTCGCGCGGTGCAGAAATTGCGCCGCCATTTAACCACCGAGTTGATTTAACGATGAGCGACAAAGAATTTGAAATACTCATGGCCCAGATGAATGGACACAACGACCCGGAAGCCCTCAAGCGTTTGCTTGAAGACCCCGAGGCGTGCCGCAGACTGGATCAGTTGAACAGCGACCTGGCGCGCATCGACGAAGCGCTGGCGCAGACGGACTTGCCGGACGACTATTCTCAGCAGCTGTGGCTGAAAATCGCCCCACGCCTGCAGACCATCGAAGCGCCGGGTTGGCGCCAGCGTCTGCACGAATGGTTGCAGGTGCCGCGTTTTTCCCTGGCGGCGATGGCCGTTGTGTTGCTTGCGGTGATACTGACACAGCGGGTGATGCTGCCTGCGGAACGTGATCCGGCGCTGGATTTCACGGCGGTGCAGCAGCGCATTGTTTCGGAAAATGTGCAATGGCATTTATCGCAGTCCGAGGTCTTGCTGATGCAAATCAGCAACGGCGACGCCGGTTTGGATGGCGACGTTTTGAGCCAGCGGGCGCAACAACTGCTGATTTCCAATCGCATGTACCGGCGTTTGCTGGCCGATGGCTCGGCGCCGCACGTGCAACAGACATTGACAGAACTTGAACCGGTGTTGCTGGAACTGGCCAACCAGGGCGGCAACAACGGCACCACACTCAGACAGCCGATCAGAAACTTCACAAACAACACCCTGTTATTCCAGGTGAAAAGTCTGAACCGGCGGCTGGCCAAGACCGATGAGGTGATTTGATCGGTCGTGTAAAACAGCCATCGCGCGGGCCATCGATTTGAACAACGCGGCCCACACGCGATGCGATTCATCAGCGGAGCCGAGTGCCAAGGCGCACCGCTCCAGGAACTGGAGGCAATGAACATGAGTTCACACTTGAAAACACAATTGAAAACGGCGCTCACAGCGCTGTGCATGGTGGCCCTGCTGGCGCCGAACGGGGTTGCGCTGGCGGCGCAGGCCGACGCCAAGGCGCAGGCCGAATACGACGCCGGTCACACAGCCCTGCAGGCGCGCGACTGGTCTTCGGCGGTGGCGGCGTTCAAGCGCGCTGAGAACGACGCGCAACTGGCCGCGGCGGCCTTGTACTGGCAGGCCAGCGCGCTGGCCAGTGACCACAAGAAATCCCAGGCGCAGGCCGCGCTGGAACGGCTGTTGAAAAAACACCCGCAAAGCAACTGGGCCGACGACGCCCGCGTGATGTTGCAGCAGTTGTCAGAAAACAAAGGCGTCAACGAAGCCGCAATGGACGAAGAGATGCGTTTGTACGCGGTGCAAAGCATCCTGCTCAACAACCCGGAAAAAGGCCTGCCGATGGTGATGGAACTGTTGCGCGATGGCCGTTCTGAAGCGGTGCGCATGAACGCCTTGCAGCTGTTGGGCATGAGCGGTCACCCGCAGTCCACCCAAGCCTTGCTGGATTTTCTGCATTCAGGCCCGTCCGACAATCTGGCGCGCAACGCGGTGCAAATGCTGGCGTTCCAGAACGACCCGGCGACGCGCGAGGAATTGCAGAAACTGTACCAGGAGTTTGACAGCAAAGCGATGCGTTCGGCCTTGATCGAAGGCATGATCCATCAGAACAACAGCACCGCACTGATGCAGCTGTTCAGAGTGGAAAAAGACCCGGAGTTGCTGGAGCAAATGGTGCGGGTGATGGGCATCACCGGCGAAGCTGAGCCACTCAAGGAGATGCTGCGCAATCCGCCCAAAGGGCTGGATTCCGCGGTGGTGCTGGAAGCCCTGGCTTTGACCGGAGACGGTGAGAGTCTGTTGCAGTTCATACGCGCCTCCGACGACGCCGAACAGCGCGCGCAGGCAATCACCATGCTGATGATGGCGCCGCTGGATGATCTGCCTGCGCACATAGAATCCTTGTACAACGAGGCCCGCAGCGATGAGGAGAAAGCCGCGGTGGTGACGCTGACCTTGAGCACCAACGTGCCGGCCGAGCAGATCCTGCGCATGTACCGCAACGAGCAGGACACCGATCGCAAAGGCACATTGATCACCGCGTTGATGTCACACGGCCAGAGCGACGCCCTGCGCAGCCTGTACGCCGAGGAAAACGACGCCGAGCTGAAGCGGCACCTGTTCCACATGCTGGCCATGACCGCCGATCCTGAGGACATGTTGTCCATGTACCGGCAAAGCAGCGACGAGGAACAGCGCAACGACATCCTGCACTCGCTGGCGGTCACTGACGCCGAGGTGCCTGCCTCCATGCTGACCGATCATTTCATGCAGGGCGACGACGAGGCACGCAACGTGGTGTTGCAGTATCACTTGATTCGCCAGGACGCCGAGGGCTTGAAGCGCTTGCTGAAACTCACGCCCGATGTCGAACGCAAAAAAGAAATCATCCAGATGTTGGGCATTCTGGGTTCCGATGATTGGCTGGATCAGCTGGGAGGTGACCAATGAATACAGCCTGGCGATTGACCACATTGCTGAGCAGCGCTCTGATGTGTGCCCCTGTGCACTCGGCGATTGACAAAATCCCGGTGACCGACACGCAGGACCCCGCCGTTGTGGCGCAACGCGCCGGTGCCGGCTGGTACGGCTGGCGCGTGCCGGCCACCGAGGGCACAGGCAATGTGTGTTGCTGGGCGTCCGACTGGGACGAAGCCGCTGCGCCCAAAGGCTGCAGCCTGGCTGCGGAAAAGCGCCACGGCGTGTACGGCACACGCAGCGAAGAAGGCGAGAGCAGCCACATCAATGTGTTCGTGCAGCAAGACAAAAGTCAACGGGTGCAACGCATGCTGGTGATCGGCGATGCCTGCCCGCTGCACGGCGACGGGCAGCGCGTGCACTGGCTGGAAGCGGCCAATGAGAAAGACAGTCTTGCCTGGCTGCAGTCATTGCATGCGCAAAAAGGCCAGTCAACCGATCAGGCTTTGCATGCGCTGGCACTGCACGCCCTCGATGCCGCCAGCGACGTGCTGGACGCCCTGGCACGCGATGTGGACAACGACGGCGCAGAACAGGCGGTGTTCTGGCTGGGCCACGCGCGTCCGGACGGCTTGGCGCACTTGCAGGAGTTGCTGGGTGAGCTGCCGCACGGGGCCGTGCGCAAGCACATCAATTTTGCTCTGACGCAGACCGGTGAAGCCGAGGCCTGGCGTGTGCTGAAGAACATTGTCATGCAGGACGCGGACCGGGACCAGCGCCGCGACGCGGTGTTCTGGCTGAGTCAGGACGAGACCACCGATCACAGCGACTGGCTGTTGTCACTGGTGGGCCACAGCGATGCATCCACGCAAGAACAGGCGGTCTTTGCCTTGTCGCAGATTGGCAGCGACAAAGCCTTGAATGCCCTGCGCGCATTGGCCGGCGATGCGGATCAGAAAGTGCGTCACACGGCGCTGTTCTGGCTGGGTCAGGTGGACGCGCCCGCTGCGCGTGCGCAGGCGCTTGAGTGGCTGTCGCAGGAGGCCGCGCAACAGGACATCGAACACGCCGCTTTTGTGCTGTCGCAGTTGCCCGACGCCATGGGCACAGACGCCTTGTTCAATCTGCTGTCGGTGAAACAGCCCAAAGCGGTGCGCAAAGCCGCGTTGTTCTGGCTCAGTCAGTCGGACGACCCGCGCGTGATCGAACGCATCGCGTCGATGTTCTGAACCTGGCCCCAACCCGTGGCTGGAAAATCACAGGCCCTGTTGCGCACGCAACGGGGCCTTTTGCGTGCGCTGCCCGTGCACGGAAAAACGCGGAGAGGGGGATTGGCTGTGATACCATGGCATGCGATTGAAGCGGAGTCACGCGCAATGCATGCGGTCTTGATGTGTTTATTATTGTTGTGTGGTGCATGGGCACCGGTTTCCATGGTGTACGCCGCTGAGGAGATCGCGCCGGCGGTGCATTTGTTGATTCTGGGCACCGCCCAGGACGCCGGTTTGCCGCAGGCCGGCTGCGAGCGGGTGCACTGTCAGAGCGCGTGGAATGACCCGGCACGCCGCATCGGCGCGACCTCACTGGCGGTGATCGATGCGCCAGGGGCGCAGAAAATTCTGTTCGAGGCCACCCCCAATCTGCCCGAGCAGCTGCACCGGTTGGAAATGGCCGCACCGCAGTCAGAGTTCAAGCTGACCGGCGTGTTTTTGACCCATGCGCACATCGGACACTACACCGGTTTGATGCATTTCGGCCATGAAGCCGCCGGCGCCCGCGATGTGCCGGTGTATGCGATGCCGCGCATGGCAGAATTTCTGCGCCGCAACGGGCCCTGGGGCCAGCTGGTGGACAAACGCAACATCGAATTGCATGCCTTGAACGCGGGCGTCGCCACGCGCCTGGGCGCGCTCGCGATCGAACCCGTGCGGGTGCCGCACCGCGATGAGTATTCGGAAACCGTGGGTTTTTTCATACGCGGTCCTCAACGCACCGCACTGTTTGTGCCGGACATTGACCGCTGGTCGGACTGGGACAGGAATTTGCCAGAACTGTTGCATGCGGTGGACTACGCCTTGCTGGACGCCACGTTCTATTCGGCCGATGAGTTGCCGGGGCGTGATCTGAGCCAGATTCCACACCCGTTGGTGACCCACACCATGGAGATGCTGGCGGATTCGCCGGCGCAGCTGCGCAACAAAATCTGGTTCATTCATATGAACCATTCAAACCCGCTGTTAAACCCCGACTCAGAAGCCAGTCATCGCGTGCGCAGGGCCGGCTTTAACGTCGCGCGGGTGGGCCTGAAATTGCCGTTGTAAAGTTCTTCAGTCCTGTGAATCGTCCTGAGTTTCGTCCGGCAACTCAACCACCCGGCGTGTTTCGGCGAAACGCAACAGCGCAAAGCCGATGGTTGCCAGGGGCATGAATTCAGTCATCGGCAGCATGCAATAAATGGCGGCAAGCAGCACCACAGCGGTTTGACCCAGCCAACCCAGGCCGTACACCGAGGCAATCCACAAACCCAGCAAACCGCCCAGCAATGGGCCCAAATAGAACCCCAACGGCCCGAAAGTCAGCAGATCCACGGCGTCCAGCAGATAACCGGCGCCCAGCGGGCCGAATGCCCTGAGGCTGCGTTGCAATGGCCCCATGTGTTCAACACGGACGGCGGATTTATTGTTGCTTTTGTCTTCCATAACAACAGTTTAGCAGTTTGCGCTTGATTTCACATGTGCCTGAAATCATGGCGTCGGTGCATCGGCGCCCGGTGCGATTTGTGCCAGGATTGCATTCACCAGGGCGTCGATTTGTGCGCGCCGCTGGCTCAAGTTGTTTTGCCACTGACGCAGCAGATCCGCCATGCCCTGGGCGTGCACATCGTTGGCGGGCAAGCGCGCGATGCAGGCGCGCATCAAAGCCATTTTGCTGGCGGTCTGCGAGACGTAACGCCACTCGGCGTTGTCCTGGCAGGCCTCAATGGCGGTGTGGCCATCAATCAGCCCGTGTTGCGCCGCGATCACGGTCAACCAGGTGTATTCCAGGGGTTTGTTGAGGTTTTTGGCCTCATCTCGACGCGCCAGCAGCCACGCGCGATTGCGCTCGTCGCGCCAGTCTTTCTGCGCATACAGGGCCTGGGGCACCGCCGCTTCAATGTGTTCGATTTCACTGCCGCTGTGCTGCAGCCAGGCTTTTTGAATCGCCAGGCGTATGGCCGCCAGGCTGTCGGCGCTGCCAATCAGAGCACGCCGATTCAGCGCATCAATGAGGCGTTCGGCCGGCGCCGTGTCCTCCAGTGCCAGAGCGATCCACAGCGCTTTGTTGACACTGCCCAGGGTCAGGGGGTGATCCAGTCCATACAGCGCATGCTGCAGAGTGAACGCGGCCTGCAGATGCGGCAGGGCCGAGTCAATTTGATCGACCATCATGTAGAGCAGCGCAAGCTTGGCGTGCGCCGCAGCGCGGGTTTTGCTGGTGCCGTGATCAGCCAGCAGTCGCATGGCTTCTTCGGCGTAAAACAGTGCCTCATCGCGGCGCTTCAGCAGGTTCAGCAGTGTGGTGTAAGGCAAATAAATGTCGCCCAGAATCACGTGCTCGGGGTCGATCGATTTGACCCGTTCAATGGCTTGGAGAAAATACCGTTCCGAGGCCTGCAGATCGCCGCTGCGGCCCTTAAGAATGGCCAGATTCATCAACATGGAGGCCGAATTGATCACTGAATCCGGATCATCTTTGATCAGTTCAATGGCTTCGATGTACTGAAGTTCGGCCAAATCACTCTGACCTGAGATGCGATTCACCACCGCCATGGAATTGAGCATTTGCGATCGATTCCTGGCCGGTATTTCAGGATGCTCTGCCATCCATTGGGTGGCCTGAATGCCGATGCCACGGGCCGAATCCAGGTCGTTGATGTAGTGATAAATTTTGTTCAACAGATAATACATCGACAGCCGATGTCGCGGCGCCAATTGTGGCCGCTGCCGCAGAAAATCGAGCAACTTGAGTCCGCTCTCCAGGGCGCGTTGGTATTCACCAGTGGTCTCCTGCAGGTGCAGCACCGAGGTGTACAATTCCAGATGTCGATCGTCATCAAACGGAGCGATCAGGCCCAGCGCGTCCAGAGCGGTTTGCTGGTGCCGCAAGGCGATTGCGTATTCGCCCCGGGTGTTGTGGATGTCGCCAAGTTTATGATGAAACAGGTATTTCAATTCGGGATCGGCGTCCAGTAAAGCCCCTTGTTTAGATTCGATGGCGGCAAACGAAGCAATCAGTGCGTCGCTGGCCGATTTGTTTTGTGCGGTGGTCAAATCCGCCTGTTCAAACACCGCTTCCATCAATGCGCGAGCGCTGCGTGTTTGCGCGTCGGCTTCACGGGCGTTGTCGTCCAGCGTCTGAATAAGCAATAAAGACGCCAGTCCCAACACCAGCAATGAAAGCAGCAGTGCGCTGATGGTGCGATTGCTTTGATAGCGTTTGCGCAGGCGATACCACAGCGTGTCGGGTGACGCGTTGACCGGTCGGTTGTGCAGCCAGTTGTCCAGATCCGCGGCAAAAGCGGGCATGTCTGCGTAGCGTTTGTCCGCATCCACGTGCATCGCGGTGCGCACTATGTTCTGCAAATCGACGTCCATCTCGTGGCGTTGCAACACCGCGTTGTAATGGCGCACATCGTCTTCAGGCCGGTAGGTTTTGACGTCGGTTTTGGGCAGCGGTCTTTCCCCGCTGAGCATTTCCAGCAGCAAGGCGCCGAGCGAAAACACATCGCTTTTTTCATTCACACCCAGGCCCAAGAGCTGTTCTGGTGCCGCTGCATCCGGGGTGAACACCTGGGTCATGGTCTGACTTTGATCGCTTTCCAGCCGCGCGATGCCAAAATCGATCACTTTGATGTGTCCGGCCTCATCCATCAAAATATTCGCCGGTTTGATGTCACGGTGGATCACGCCGCGCGCGTGCGCGTAGGCAAACACATCGCACAACTGCCGCACCTGTTCGACCACGCGTCGATGATCCCAGCCATGGGTGGCGCAGTAGTCGACAATGCCGGTGGCTCCGGGGATGTATTCCATCACCAGATAGTGGGAACCGTCGCCGGTCAGGCCGCTGTGATGAAACGCCACGATGCTGGTGTGGTTGAGCTTGGACAAAATCAGCTGTTCGCGGTTGAACAATTCGATGGCTTTTTCTGATATCCCAAACGGGGACAAAAATTTGATCGCCACGGATTTTTTGTGGCCGCTGCTGATGTGTTCGGCTTCGTACACCGAGGACATGCCGCCGCGGGCGATCAGGCGTTTGATCCGGTAGGCGTCGATGATTTTATCAATCAGGTGTTCGCCGACGCGCAGCTTGTCCACCAGCGCCTGATAGTCGGCGTCCACCAGCAAAGTCGCGTTATCGGACATGTTTTCCAGGATTCTCAGGACCTTGATCTGCAACTCGGGCGACAGGTCCATGCCCATCACCCGCTCAAAAATTTCTGCGGGCGGCAAATCGCTCAGCGATTCACACAGTTTGATCGCTTGGCGCCACAGATCGGTGTTTTGCTCGTCACTCACTGCGGCACCCGGTGATGTGCGTGCAGCACTGGCCAGTGTTCATAGACGTGCCCTGGGTGTGCCTGTGTGCCTGCTCGAATCGTGTCATACATCCCCGTCATTTCGCTCGATTTTATGATAAATGAATCGCGCATGAATACATACAGCTTTCCGCTGCGGGATACGAATTCTGCGAGATGGGCCACAGATTAACCGGCATTGGGGGAGAATCACGCGCGCGCGGAGGCCGCGATGCGTCAAGCGGCTGAATGTTCAGTCGGGATCGATTTGATGCCCACTCCAGCTTTGGTGCGCGCGTTTTTGCGCTTTGCTGGGTTTGTCCAGCGGCTGGATCTTGAATTCGGGTTGCGGATCGCTGATCGCTTGCAGTTGACTGCTTTGCAGGCGTCCGGCGCTGAAGTAGTGGATCTCCACCGCGCGGTCCAGCGGCAGTTCGGCCACGCGGTCGCTGGCTGCATCGGCCAGCAGTTGGATGCCGTCGATGGCCAGCCATTCGTCGCCGACGTTCAGGCCGGCGCGCCAGGCCGGGCCGTCGCGGTCCACCGCCTGAATCAGCACGCGGCCATCGCCGCTGTCGAGTTTGGCGCCGATCCATGCGCTCGCCGCGGATTCGTCCTCGTCGGTGTCGAACACCCGTTCGAGGCCGTAATGCGCCAGCAGGGCATCGAAATCAATCGCGGCGGTGCCTTCCACGTGCGCGGCCCAGAAATCGGCCATGGACTGGCCGGTGATTTCCTGCAGCAGCGCCAGCACATCGGCTTTGCGGTAGCCGCGGTCGGTGTTGCGGTGGCGTTGATACAGCAGGCGTTGCAGGTCATCCAGACTGCGCGCGTTGTCGGTGGCGACGCGGATCTCGCGGTCCAGGGCCCAGGCCACCAGCGAGCCTTCAAGGTATATGCTCACCGAGTCGTTGTGCAACTGCTGACGGTCACGCGACAGCCAGGTGTTGAAACTGGTTTGTGCCAGCGATTCCACCGTGCGGCCCGGTTTGTTCAGGTGATCGTGAATTGTGTCGGCCAGGCGGGCGTAGAATTCTTTGGCCGTGTAGATGCCGGCGCGCAGCAGAAAGAGTTCATCGTAATAACTGGTGATGCCCTCTGCCATCCAGAACAGGTCGGAGTAATTTTCTCCGCTGTAATCGTACGGCGCGATGCCGGCGGGCCGGTAGGCCTTGACGTTCCAGGTGTGGATGAATTCATGCGCACTGGTGCTTAACACCTTGAGGTAATCCTTGCGCGGTCGGAATTCGTCGCGGTTGCGCTGGATGATGGTTGAATTGACGTGTTCTGTGGCGCCCCGCAGGCCGTCGCCAACGTGGTACATGTACAGGTAGCGCTGAAACGGGAAATCGCCCCACAATTCGCCGGCCACCGGGTGCAGTTTGGCCAGCTGCTGTTGCAAATCGTCGATGTCGTGATTGCCAGCGCCCCAGATCAGCAGTCCGTAGTCGTGGCCGTCAACGCTGAATTCGGTGTACAGGTGTTCCCCGGATTCGATCGGCGAGTCGACCAGCTGATCGTAGTTGTCCGCGACAAAGCGGTGTGCCGCCGATGAAGGCATCCCCGAACGCGAACGCCAGCCGTCCGGCACGCTCAGTTCAATCTGCAGCGCACGGTCGCGCTGCGCCGGTGCGAACATGAACACACCGCTGGCGTCTACAAATGCGTGGGTTGGATCGATGTGGGCGACGCGGTGACTGAGCATGTTGGCGTACACCGTGTAGCGCACCTGCACAGCGCCGGCCCGGTTGAGCAGCAGCTTCCAGGTGTTTTTGTCCATGCGTTCCCAGGCGATCGGCTCGCCGTCGGGGTGCTGCGCACTGAAACGGCTGATGTTTTTGCTCAAATCCAGAATTTCATAGCGGCCGGAGCGCCACACCGGCAACTGCACTTCCAGTGCCCGGGTGGTGACCTCAGGCCAGGTGATTTGCACTTCGGCCAGGTGGTGCGCGGCGTCGGTGACGGTCAGATGATATTCAATGCGGGGCTGCTCGGCCATAACGACTCCGGAGAAAAGGACCAATGCCAGTCTGAAAAATTGCATGCAGGCGGACGGGTTTCAAAGCGGTCCATTCTACACAATCGCGGCGACCGGCTCAATGCGCCGAGCGTTGCCTGTGCAAGCCCGTGCGCTTCAATCGAAGCCGTGGGCAAAGATCAAATCGTCGGTGGGCACGCTGTCGCGGTACGCGGCCCACATGGCGTCCACGAACGGGTGACGGTAATCGCCCTGATCGGCGCGTGTGCCGTGCAGTGCGGTCCAGCGCCCACCGCCGGGCACGCAGACACCGGTGTACACCACGGGGTCCTGCAGGGTACAGGGATCCGGGCTGGCCCAGACGCCAAATTCGACCCAGCGATCGACGTAGTCAAAGAAGGCGTTGTTGCCCCACAGGGTCTTGCCACCGGGCAACAACAGGGCGCCCAGCGCCGCGCCCTTGTACGGCTGTGAGGTGCAGCACAGCTGATAGGCCGCGCCGATTTCACTGCCGCCGCCATCGACGTATCCATAGGGGTCGCGGATGTCGCGCGAACCGACGTTCTGGGTGATGCGGCGCCAGTAGTCGGATTCGGATTTGTCCTGGCCCCACAAGGCCAGACCGTTGGGTGTGTAGTAGGTGTGACCGTCTTCGGAAAAGGTGTTGAGCGCATGGGCGGCGATGGCGGCGCGCATGTCGGCGTCGTCCAGCAACACCGCGGCGAACACCAGCGGCAACTTGCGGCCAACGAAATGCCCGCCGTTGGGACGCCAGGTGGCGCCGGCGTCGAGCATGTGATAAAAATCAATGCCGGCCTGCACGTAGGCGATCAGCGCCGGCATTTTGTCGTTCAGCGGATCGTCCAGCATCAGGCGCAAACCGCCCAGATTGGTGTCAACGGCGATGTCCGAACCGTATTGCGACATGTTTTGCGCGGGGTGCAGATAGCGCCCGGTGTATTGGCTGGTGTAGTCCAGTTGCAGGCGTTTGAACTGGTTCTCGACAAAGGCCAGATCAGGCGCATCGGCCACCGCCGGTAAAGATGGCAACAATTCGGTGTGCAAATCGGCCACGCGATACAATGTGCGCGCGGTGCCGGCCATGAATGAGGGCCTGAACACTTCGGCGCCGTTGCCCGGCGGGATTTCGTCCAACACCGTCAACACCGCCACCACGTCCAGAAAGCACGGGTGCGTGCTCGGGTCGTCGTCCGGGTAACAGCGGCCATCACCGGAAATGCTCTTGAGGATGGACTCGCCGGCCTGCGCGGTGTAGGGCAGGGGCGGCACCAGGGCGGCATCAAAGGTGACCTGGATGCGGTCATCGAAGCCCTGCGGATTGGGGCCGGCGGCGGGGTTGACTTGCCAGCCGTTGCGCGCGCCGTCGTACGCCGGCGTCATCGCGGTGATTTCAACCGGACCCAACACCCACCAGTCGCCGTTGGCGAACTGGCCGACCGGGCGATCTACGGCGAATTGCCAGGTGACGCCATATTGCGAAACGGCGTTGGCCTGACTTGAGCCTCCGGCCAGGGCCTGCGGAGCAGACAAGATGAGCATCAACAGCGATCCGATGCGCGTGAGGTCCAGGGTATTCATGGGGTGATCTCCGGGCTGTGATTGCATCGGCATTGTAAGCGCGCCGTGCCGATGGAATTGTGACAGGGGTCCTGAAATGGCCGTTGGACGCCATGGCTTGCATACACACGACCGCAACAGGTGAAAAAAAAGCCCGGCAATAGCGGGCTTTTTTTGAGACTTTGACAGAAAACGTTTAGATCACAATTCCGCCATCAATTCATCCATCAATTCGCAGGCTTCTTCCAGATTGTCCGGTTTGGCGTTGGCCAGTGACTGGAATTTGCTCATTTTGCCGGACAGTGCCATGATTTTGGCGGCATCGCCGGATTGCGACAATTCCTGCATTTTCTGCATCAGTTCAACGGATTTTTGTCGCAAAGTTTCTTCAGTGCAATCCGATCCACAGGCCGTCAGACCCGCCATTGCCACACACAGAGCGCCCAATTTCAATAAATTTTTCATTCGATGATTCCCTCTCGGAATGGTTGTCAGTGGCATCCATTCTAGCGCATAAGCTCGCCTGGCGAGGGCCCGTTTTCGCTACCTGGTTCACAGAACAGAACATTCACATTCCGGCCTCAAAGCCGGAAAGGTAAATCAAATCTGGACGGCGCCATTCATCGGCGCCCAGGTCGAACACGTGACCGGGCATGTTGTTGGGTGCCGTGGGGTGGTCCCAGCCGCGTGTTTGATTGTCCACATCGTTGAGGGGCACATACTGACTGTCGTCGCAGAAGTCAATCGCCAATGAATCTTCGCTCAGATGATAATTGTTGCTGGCCGGGTCCACGAAACCGGGCGGGCCCACCTGTGTGCGGGTGGCGCCCGGCAGTGTGGTGCTTTCATGCACCAGCAGGCAATCCAGTGTTAACGGGGTGTTGCTGCTTTGCGAAAGAATGGGTGTGGCTGCATCATCGGCCAGCAGGCTGGAGAGCAGATTGAAGCTGGCCGCCGGCTGGCCATTCAATTGCAGTGCAATCAAGGATTCGTTCACAGCGTTATCGGCCACACTCACATGGGCCACGGTTAAATGCCCACCGCCACCGCCGCTGAGCACATGTTGGCCACCGTGATTGCCGGTGATGACATCGCCTTCCAGGATCAATTGTCCCGCTGCAGCCGTTGCGGCGCTGCCGACACCGCTGTCTTCGGATGAATTGTTCTGCATCAAGGTTTGTCTGATGAAGGACAGGCCCGCGTTGTAAATACCACCGCCGGAGTCTCCTGCGTGATTGTCACTCAAGGATGAGCAGTGGCCGTCGGGACAAAAAATGGCATTCATTTGTTGCATGTTGAATGCGTTCTGATTGCTGCCCACATACACGCCGCCACCTGCACTGGCGGCTTCGTTTTGTGTGATGTGCGCATGACTGGCTGACACGGTTGCCTGTTGGATCAGTGCCAAACCGCCACCAAAAAAACCGGCCGAGTTGAGCGACACCAGAGCCGTCCTGTTGGCGCTGCCCAACAGGATCGCCTGGCCGTTTTCTACGGCAATGCCACCACCGGCCAGCGTGGCCTGGTTGAGGATTGTGCCGGCGTTGATGCCGCCGGCCAGCTGTTGAAACAGGCAATCACCGGTCACCATGGCGCCGCCACCGCGGCCGGCGCTGTTGAGTATGATCAAACCCTCATTGAAAAACACGATGCCGCCGGAGCAATGAATGCCACCGCCATCGCCACTGGCCGTGTTGTTGTTGATCAGGGTGTTTTGCGCCAGGATCAGTCGGCTGTTGCTGCCGTGCAGGGCAATGCCGCCGCCGTGGGTGGAATGGTTTTCGCTGACGTGCACGTCCGTCAGTCTGACTTGCGCGGCCTCGGCAATGTCGATGCCACCGCCTGACCCGCTGTCTTCGCCCCCTTTGATCGTCAAATGCTCCAGGTTGATGAATTGCGGTTGGTCGGCAGTGGTTGTGAGGATGCGAATGACGCTGGCGAGTGCGCCGCCACTGCCGTCCAGCACGGTGTGTCCCGATGCTGCTGTGGCCTGGCAGTCGTCGAAGCCACCGACGATGGTGACGGATTGATCTTCGATCAAGGCATTGATTTGTGTGTCGCTGTGGTTTTTTGAGATCCAGATGAGATCAACGCCTGGGCCATTGGCTTTGCTGGCGTCCAGCGCCGCCTGCAACGTGCTGTGATCGCAGGCCGCGTCCGAGCCCACGCGCAACAGCAGTCCACCGCGGGTTGACGTCCCTGCCTGTGCCGGGCCGGCGAGCAGTGCACCGGCGATGCACAGGCAGCGCAGGCCTGCACCCGTGATCCAGAACCGCAGCGTGGTTGCATTTTTTTGCGCTGCACTCATTCTTCGATGACGCTTGACTGTCTGCTGACGCCCGGCGCCAAGGCGTGTTGTATTGAAAATATTCATGTTCAATACTCACGTGAAGCGGCGTGCAATGACGACACATGAGTTTTTATTTTAAAGTGAGGTTATTTGTGCTCGCGGGTGAAGTCACGGCGATCGGTGACACCAGCAGAACATTGTTGCTTGACAGGCACGCATCACAAGGACGCCATTAAACTCCGGGCTTGATCCGCCAGGGGATGCGTTGGGTGGTGTTGCATGAGTTGTTCCAATGTGGCATGGGCCTGTGCAACTTTATCTTGGCGCAACAGGTTTTTGGCCAACTCCAGACGGTATTCAGCAGTTTTGAAATGATCCGCTCCAAATAATTTAACGCGACTTTGCAAAGCCGACTGGTAAACAGGTTCAGCCATGGCGTGTTGACCTGTCAGGGAGTTTATTTTGGCTTGAGTCAGCAGCGCGTAAGGCAACAGGGTCGTGTTTTCAGGTTGAGAGTTCAGTTGTTCGACGACGGTTTGAATCAAGGGTATGGCCTGTTGCATATCCCCTTGCAAAGCCCAAGCCCATGCCAGGCCTATGCGCACAGTCAGCACCCGGCTGTTGTCATCGGGCAGTTCAGCCGATCTGATCTGCAGGGCGCGTTGAAACAACTCGATGGCCCGGTCCAAGTGCCCTTCGTCGATTTCCACATGGGCCAGATTTGTCATGGGTGTTGCCGTATTCAGTGGCACAACGCCTTCAATTGAAGTGTATGCATCAATGGCTTTTTGGTACCATTCTCGCGCCGCATCAAATCGCTTCATCTCGGCGTAGGTGGCTGCCAGCGTGTTGAACGTCGATCCCAGGCGCGGATGATTCGCTCCATACATTTTGATTTTGATGTCTTTGGCCTCAAGAAGCGCCACAAGGGCGTTTTCAAAATCACCTTTGATTCTCAACAGCGAACCCAAATTGGTCAACGTCGCTGCCAGGTGTGCGGGCAGGGTGTCTGGATTTGCCTTATACAGTGCGATGGCTTCACGCGTCATTTCTTCTGCAGTTTCATACGCCCCTTCTTCTTTCAGCAACAGGGCCAAATTGACCAGAGTGCTGGCCGCGGTGGTGCTGCCAGGAGGGGCGTGCTTGCGTTTGATTTGCAGGGCTTCAGAATAGAGCGACTTGGCGATGTCTTTTCTTCCCATTCGATTGTTCAAATGGGCCAAATCGTGCAAGCTATAGGCCGTTTTTAAGGGATCAAGGCCCTTGGCTGTGCGACGCAATTGCAAAGATGTGTTGAGATGGTGCAGACCTTTTTCATACTCTTTCTGCTCTTCGTAAAAAGAGCCCAGACGCTGGTGAATTTCTGCCAGCTCTTTATCGCCGGCGCCCGAGATCGTTAAATTCTCCAATGAAGCCAAGTACAGAGTCTCGGCGTCATCCAATTGATTCATGGTCCACAAGCCGAGCGCTATTTCCTGTTGAATTGACGCAAGTATTGCCGGCTGGTCTTGCAGTTTTTCACTTATCTGATCGGCGCCGTTTTTAAGTAATTCCACCGCGGTCATGGCGCGATCGCCGGACACTTCGGGGTTGCCGGCGCGGAAGATGTCGGCCATGAACTGGGCGATCTGTTGCTGTTTCTCCGCCGCGGCCAGGGCTTCATCGCGGGCCTGGCCGAGGGTGTGAATGTGATAGGTTAACAGCGCTGAAAGTGCAGCGATGCCCACCGCGCTGCTGATGCTCAAGCCCGGATGTCGCTGCAGCCAGCGGCGCGTACGGTACCAGTGACCGCCGGGCCGTGCGAGCACCGCTTCACCGCGCAGGTGCCGACGCACATCGGCGCTCATCGCCGCCACTGAGGCAAAACGAGATTCGGGTTCCTTCATCAAGGCCTTCAGCGCAATCGCATCCAGATCACCGCGCAGGCGCGTCGATGTCCAGGGTGGCTGCCATTCTTGTGCTGTGTCAGCGGATTGGGCAGCCGCCAAGGCCGCACTGGGCTTGTCCGGCAACACGTGCAATATCGCCTGTTCCCAGTCCATGCGCCGGTCGCCTTGCACGCGGTGTGGCAGGCAGCCTGTCAACAACCAATACAGCAACACACCGAGTTGATATACGTCGGTGGTGGTGCTGATCGGTGCTTCGGCGATTTGTTCAGGGCTGGCGTAGGGCAGGGTCATCGGCCGCAGTCCGGTGCGCGTCAACTGCGCTTGGTCATTGTCCTGTTCACTGAGCACTTTGGCGATGCCAAAATCCAGCAGCTTCACCTGTCCATGGCCATCGACCATGACGTTGGCCGGCTTGATGTCGCGGTGGATCAGGGCGTGGCGGTGCGCGTATTCAACCGCGTCGGCGATCTGCAACCACAGCTGCAGTGCGGCGCGCAAATCGGGCCGTGCATCGATGCAATGTGCATCCAGTGCCGCTCCTTCGATGCACTCCATGACAAAATACGGGCGACCGTCATCGCTGCTGCCCAAATCCAACAATTGCGCAATGTTCGGGTGACTCAAAGCCGCCAGTATGCGGCGTTCGCGCTCAAAGCGTTGCAGCCAGTGACTGTCGCGGTGCGCGGCGGTGAGCCATTTGATCGCCACGCGCTGCTCGGCCTGTCCATCCGATCGGTGCGCGGTGTACACTTCGGCCACGCCGCTGCGACTGAGGCATTGATCCAGGGTGTAGACGCCGACGGTTTGTCCGCGCTGTGTTGCTTCGCTGCTGCGGCGATGCAAGGCGCCGAGCAGGTCGGTGTTGTGCAGCAGCGGGGTTTCATCAAGGCGACTGGGCATCGCCTCGCTGTTCAACATGTTGAGCAGCAATTGTCGGGTGTCTTCATCCACCTTTTCGGCGGCAAACAGCGCTTCGCGTGCGTCGGGTTCGGTCTCCAGTAAACGCTCGAGCAGGGCGTCAATGCGTTGCCATTGCTCGCGTTCAATCACGCCGCTTCGGGGCTGAGAAACTGATGCAGCCACATGCGCGCGCGGCGCCAGTGACGTTGCACTGTGCGCGTGGTGACGTTCAAAGCTTCGGCCGTTTGCTGTTCGGTCAGTCCGGCGAAATAACGGCACTCAACCACCTTCACCAGGCCCTCGTTGATCTCAGTGAGTTTGACCAGCGCCTGGTCAACGGCCAGACATTCGCTGAGTTGCGATTCATCCAGTGCCACCTCTTCATTGAATGTGACTTCGAGTTGCCCGCCACCGCGCTTGGCAGCGAATTCGCGCCGAGCCAGATCCACCAGCACGTGGCGCATGGCCATGGCCACCAGAGAGAAAAAATGTCCGCGGTCGTTGGGGCTTTGTTTGTGCTGGGTGAGTTTCAGCCAAGCCTCGTGCACCAGTTCGGTGGTGTCCAGCGGCAGGGCCGGGCTCTGGCGGTTTTTCTTGCGTCGCGCCAGCGAACGCAATTCATCGTACACCACGGCGATGAACCGGTCGTTCAGGCCGTCCTGTCCAAAGGTCTGGGCATCGGCCAGTGTTTCAACGTTTGGCTCAACAACTTCTTTCTGCATGTCCTCTTCTCCATCCAGTCGGTTGGCTTGGTATTGCAACCGCCTGGCCGCCGGCTGCTCCGTTGGCAAGTATACCACCGAGGTGTTTAATTGAGGTTAAATCTTGCCACGCAGTGGAGAGGACGTGCAACCACACTGCAGTGCGTTTTAATTCAGCCGCTGCGCCTCATAACTTCAGGGCAGCAGATCCAGACACACCTGTCCGCTGGCGGTCTCGGGCAGCTTGTAGCACAATTGCCCATCGTGCCGCTGCGGCGCGCTGCCATCCCACGGACTGAGCAGTTCCGCATCGCCGGCTTCGGCCGCCTGCAGCAACTTATCCACGCTGCCGTGGCGCATCAATGCCTTGAACAGGCGCATGCGCAGGTTGATTTTGTGGCGTTTGATATTCATCTGATGCGCGCTGTGGCGATTGGAGAGCATCTGCAACAAAAATCTATCCAAGTCGCTGCGCAGTTCATCCGTGGTGCTGAGTTCCAGGTGCAGTTCATTCTCATTGACTTGCACAGCGTCGGTCAGTGGCCGAACCAGATCCAGCGAATTCGGCAGATACTCCAGGTTGTAATATCGATTGGCCAGCAAATTGGGCGTTCTGCCGATCAAGGCATTGGTTATCATGTTGGCGTACTCAAATTCAACGTCTTCTCTGGCCAGTTCCTCCTGAATTTGACGCATCATGCCAGCGTGCACCAGTTTCAGTTGATACAGCCATGCTCTTTCCTTCATCAGTTCAACATTCATGTCGGCATTGCTCAACTCGGACAATCGCGATTGCATCAATTCGGCCGGACAGGCTTCGGGGTCGTGCTGGCACAACAAATTCAGCAGCTCTAAATGGCGCCCAACCCGTCCCAGGGCCAAAAGCTTCTGAAACGTTTGGTCCGTGTTTCTGAACACGCGTTTTAAGTTTTCAAATTCATCCAGCAAGGATTGGGTCAAGCGTTGATTGGGGTGTCGTTCCCAACGGTGTATGGTTTGGTACATCTGTAAACTCTCACCGATCATCAGTGGGGAGAAGCTGGGTTCGTTGATGTAATTCTGTGCAAACCGATTGAAAGGCTTGCTGAAATGTTCGAACTTAAGAAATTGCAAATAGCGGTCGTGCCAGAGCCGGTAATCATACACCACATCACTTATTCCAGAAGCATCGTTCAATAAATTCACCAGGCAGGCGGCTTCCAAAGGTGAACACAACCCCAGATCCTTACTGCTTGGAACATCCATGTATGACCACTTGATATTCAACTCTCTTGGGCGCATTGGTTGGTCTTTTGACAAGGCGTGATGCATGGCCAGACCCGTTGCATACACCTCATCAGGATAGCGATCCATGCCCCACTGATAAATCCAGCCGTTGTCCTCCAGCACGTCCGGCACCGGTCGGGCCAGCAGGGCGGCCACTTCGGGTTCGAGTGTTTCATCCACGCCCTGCAGGGCCATGCCCAGAAACACTTCGGCGCCGGTGTGCAGTGCTTCGCCGGCTTGCAGCATCAGCTGTTGCAGTTCTTCGTTGGCAGCTTTGGATGGCGCATCAGCGGATGCGCTGGCTGGGGCATTGACGTCGCTGTGAATGTCAAATTCTTCCACAGAGAACGGTTGTTCCGCGGCCATGTATGGACCGAGTGCGCTGTCGGGGTCATCCAGGGCGGTCGCCAGGGTCAATTCATGGGTGTTGCGGTCGTAGGACAGATTGACTTGGTAACTCGGTTTTGGAAATGCACCGAGGTACACATCGCCTTCGCAGTCGGGCCGGCGGTTGTTGATGATTTTGGTGAATTGCAGCACATACAAATCGCCGGTTTTGTGTTCAACCCGATAACGGTAGTGGTTGATTTCCTCTGCACTGCGAATGAACAGCCGGCCATCGCGCAAAAACAGGTAGTCTTCCTTGCAGGTGGGCGTGTGTTGCACCGTCCAGCTGCCCACAAAAGGTTTGTCGTGCGGCGATTCGTCGCGCACGGCGTTGGCGGTGAATGCCCAGGTGAGTGTCAGGAGCCACAACGTGTGGCGTTTGCTGGAAATCTTCATGCTGTGTTTATATTCATGGCCTGGCCTGTTTAATTCGCTGCGCTGTCAAAACTGCGCCCCCTTATTTACTGTATTCGCAATTGGCGCACAAATGGGGTCAAGCGATTGCCTTGGATCACTGTTTATCGTTTTCAACCCGGTTCACCGCGCCGTCTTCGATTTTGAAAATCGCCTCGGCGGTCAACACGTACAGCGGCGTTTCGGTCAGCAGATTCTGCATCACGTGGTAGGCGTTGGGCAGCGCTTCAAAGTGGGTGGTGGTGAAGCTGGCGATTTGCAGGCCGTCTTGCATCTTTTGTTTGACCCCGGGGCCCAGATCAAGGCAGGTCACGGTTGAGGCGTGCAGATCATCCAGCGGCACGGTGTTGTCAAGCAGTGGACCGCTGTAGTGGCGTCCGACCACGGCGTGGTACTTCTTGTCGGCGATCAGGTGCACGGTCATCTCATCGCCGCGCGACGTCACATAGGCTTTGTACTTGAATTTCTTGCAACCGGAGTTCTTGAGGAATTGCTTGACGGCTTTGCCGTTGGCAAACGACGACAGCTTGCGGTCGTCTTTGTCGCGCACCAGATCGGCCAGTTGCCGGCCGGTGGACTCGATGTCACTGAAATCAGGCTCCGCCGTTTGGGCGAACAGAGTTTCAGTGAATAAAATCAATATAATCAGTATTTTAAACATTTAATTTAAGCTCCATTCTGAACAGTGTTTCGCTGCTTATCATAGCTGTATCATCCGCTGCATCCCGTCCATTCTGTGATCAATCGCGGCGCGTTTCATTGCAGCGGTCGCCGGCGTCTGCGTCGCATTCGACTCCGGTTGAATTCTTGTCCGCGGTGCGGGCTGTGCGCCTGGCTTTCAGGACTTCGGTTTTGGCGCGAAGTTCCGCGCGTTTAGCGTCGATTTTGCGTTGCCGAATGCGCGCCAGTTTTTGCCGAATGATGTCCAGTTTGCGCCGATAACGGTTCTTTTCATCCGGACGCAACACCAGCAGCCAGTACAAC
>JBNLBT010000055.1:0-21429 GCA_050303435.1 Marinicellaceae bacterium | reverse complement strand
TGATGCGTTGGAGAAGGGTTTGAAATTCTAAGTCACAGTCAAATAGCACTTGAATCTTAATGCGAATCATTTACAATTGCATCTTTCTTGCAATGGTGATCTCGCCAATGAACACAAAACACCGCCGTCAAATTCAATTTCACGCCTTCATTTTCAGCGCATGCATCAGCGCTGCATCGCAGGGCCAAACGCTCACCGAAAAAGAATCAGCCGATGCGGCTGAACTGGATGCACTGACCGTCACCGGCGATTACTCCCAGGTCGAATTGACCGATGTGTTCGCCGGTGGGCAGGTGGCGCGCGGCGGCCGGGCCGGTCTGTTGGGCAACCTGGATTATCTGGATTCACCCTTCAGTGGCAGCGCCTACACTCAAGAGTTGATCCAGGCGCAACAGGCCGAAAGCATCGGCGATGTGCTGCTGAATGAACCGGCGGTGCGGGTCACCAAAGGCTTTGGCAATTTTCAGGAAGTGTACATGATTCGCGGCTTTCCAGTGTTTTCGGATGACCTCACACTGAACGGACTGTACGGCATTCTGCCGAGACAATTTGTTGCCGCTGAATTGCTTGAACGGGTGGAGGTGTTTCGCGGCGCCAACGCCTTCATCAACGGCGCGGCACCCGGCAGCAGCGGCTCCGGCGGCACCGTCAATCTGGTGCCAAAACGCGCCACTGGCCAAGGCTTCAGTCGACTGACACTGGGCTTTGAGCAGGCCGGCCAATGGTACGGCGCTGTGGATCATGGCGCGCGCTTTGGTCGCGACCAAGCCTGGGGTGTGCGCATCAATGCCATCGGGCGCAACGGCGAAACCGCGGTGAACGATGAAGAAAGGGATTTGACCGCGCTGTCGTTTGGCACTGATTTTCGCGGTGAACGCCTGCAGTTGTCGGCCGATCTGGGTTATCAGGACAACCGCATCGACCGGCCCAGACCGCAGGTGACGCCTTTGGGTGCGGTGCCGATCGCGCCGCGCGCGGAGGTCAATTACGCGCAGCCGGGCACCTTCACCGATGAAGAGCAGCTGTTCGGCGTGTTGCGCGCTGAATACCATTTCAGCGACCGCTCCAGTGCCTGGCTGGCGTTCGGCGGACGCAGCGGCGAAGAGCGCAATGTGCTGGCCAATCCCAGTGTGCTGGCGGACGGCACCACCACCGCCTATCGTTTTGACAATGCCCGCGAAGACGGCGTGTTCTCAGCCGATGCCGGTTGGCGCGGTGTGTTTGATACCGGTGCTGTGCAGCACGCCGTGGTGCTGTCTGCGGCGCGCATCGACAGTGAATCGGACAACGCCTTCGCCTTGTCCAGTTTTCTTGAGCCATTTGCCGGCAATCTATATGCACCGGTGCCATTGGCCGCACTGCCGGCGGCGGATTTTTTTACCGGTGGTGATCTGAATCATCCCTTGACCACCGAACGGGTCAAAAACAGCTCACTGGCCCTGGCCGACACCCTGAGCATCGATCAGGGGCACTGGCTGCTGACCGCCGGCCTGCGTCACCAGCGCATAGAAACGCGCACCTTTGATTACAACAACGGTGAGGTGCTGTCGGCCTACGATGAAAGCAAAATCACGCCGGTGTTCGGTGCGGTGTACCGCCCCTCGGCGGCGTTGGCCTGGTACGGCAATTACGCGGAAAACCTGCAAGCCGGGGCGGTGGCGCCGGCCAGCAGCGGCGGCGTGCCGATTGACAACGCCGGCGAAGCCCTGGATCCGTTCAACGGTGCACAGCTTGAATTGGGTGTGAAATACGAAGGCACCGCGTTGGGCGCAGGCGCCGCACTGTTCAGCGTAACGCAGCAAAGCGCGCTGGTCGAAAACAACCGCTTTCAGGCGGCGGGCGAACAACGCAACCAGGGCGTGGAACTGCACCTGTTTGGCGAAGCCGCTGAAGGCGTCCGTTTGCTCGGCGGTGTGACCTTGATAGACGCGCAATTGCGCCACACCGAGGGCGGGGTGAATGAAGGCAACAGCGCGATTGGCGTGCCCGACTGGCAACTCAACCTGAACGCCGAATGGGACCTGCCGTTTGTCGACGGTTTAACCTTGGATGCACGCCTTGTGCACAGCGATGAACAATGGGCCGACGCGGCCAACACGGTGGCATTGAAGGCCTGGTCGCGATTTGATCTGGGCGTGCGCTACGCCACCGAACTGGGCGGACGCGCCGTCACATTCCGGGCCCGTCTGGACAACCTCACCAACAAGGGATATTGGGCCTCCAGCGGCGGATTTCCGGGTGCCAACTACCTGATTCAGGGCGCGCCACGGACCCTGTTCATGACCGCTTCGGTGGATTTATAGACCGCAGGCGGCGTCTATGAAAGCCCGCACAGTGCGCGTCTGGTCCTGGCTGCACCGCTGGAGTTCATTGCTGTGCACGCTGTTTTTGCTGATGCTGTGCCTGACTGGATTGCCGTTGATTTTTCACGATGAAATCGATGCCTGGCTGAATCCGGACACCTGGCACGCAAAAAACCCCGGCGGGGCGCACCACACGCTGGATGAAATCGTCGACATCGCGCTGCAACGACGCATTGGCGAAGCGCCGATATTTCTCAGTTTTGATGTGCACCGCCCGGTGGTCAATGTCACCAGCGGGCCCCGTGCGGACGCAGCCGGCGCGGACATGCATTTTGCCTCATTTGATCTGACCAGCGGAGATCTGGTGCCGCCGTCGGACGTTGGCGCCGGGGTGATGGATTTCATTTTGCAGTTGCACACCGACTTGTTTTTGGGATTGCCCGGCATGTTGATTCTGGGTTTCATGGGGCTGCTGTTTCTGGTGGCGCTGATCTCCGGTGTGGTGCTGTACGCTCCGTTCATGCGCCGGCTTCGCTTTGCCGAAATCCGGGCGCAGAAAAGCAAGCGCACGCGCTGGCTGGACTGGCACAACCTGATGGGCATTGCCGCGCTGGTGTGGATGTTTGTGGTGGGATTGAGCGGGGTGATCAACACGCTGGAAAAACCCATCATCGACACCTGGAAAGCCCGCGATCTGGCGGATTTGATCGCGCAACAGGATGACACCGCAGATGCAGGCAGCGCACCGCTGGAGTGGCCGCGTATGGCCTCGCTGGACGCCGCCGTGCAACGCGCGGTGCAGGCGGCACCGGATGGCGTGTTGCAGTTTGTCGCTTTTCCAGGCAGCGGTTTTTCCACCGCGGCGCATTACGCGGTGTTTCTGCACGGCAACACGCCGCTCACCGAGCATTTGATCACGCCGGTGTTGATCGATGCCCGCAGCGGTGAATTCAAAGGGCTCAGGCGCATGCCCTGGTACGCCAAGGCGCTGTCGCTGTCGCGGCCGCTGCATTTTGGTGACTACGGCGGCCTGGCATTGAAAGGGGTGTGGGCGGTGCTGGATCTGATCGCCATCGCGGTGCTGATCGGAGGCTTGTGGTTGTGGTGGGCGCGACGCGCGGTCAGCTCCGCCGCCACGTCGGTGCCAGGCAGGGCGGATCGATGAACACAAGGCATGCCCAATCGCTGTTAAAAATTTTCCGCTGGCCAGTGCTGATCGGCGCGTTGAGCCTGACCGGCTTGCTGGCAGCACTGCTGGCCGATGACTGGGTGGATTGGCTGGGCACGGCTATGGTGGCCGTGCCTCTGGTGATTCTGCTGTGGGTGTGGCGAGGCCAGTCAACAGGATGATTCATCCCCAGAAACAGCGCTCTTTACAGCGCTGTCTGCGTTTTATTTATGGATCAGAAAGCATATTGCCAGCCAAGCACCACGGAATCATCCAGGCGCATTTGTGGGCCGTCAAGGTCCTGATGCACAGGTTTCAGGTATTCTATCGCCAGTCGATGGCCGGAATGCATTAAAACATTCAACCCCAGGCCCAGATCGAGTCTGCGGGCGGCAAAATTGTCTGGAGCAGCTGTTGGCATTGAGCCCGGGTTTAGCCCCGTCAATGTTTCCAAGATCCAGCCAGTTCAGGTGCAACGATCCACTGAGTGTCTCTGAAAATACATGCGCACCCCATAATTTCAACTGCCATTCATTGCCCAAAGTGTAGTCGTCGTCGTTTTCTCCAAGACGGACCAGGTGAATGGCCTGAAATCCCATCGAATTTTTTGCCTATTGACGGTTGTGGGTGATGCCCAGTGTGAGGTTGCATGTGCCGGATCCCAGTTGCATTGGGTAGGGCAACAGGGCGTTGCTGGACATGGGCGTGGCGTCGCGTTCATCGGTTTTTCCAGTGGGTACACTCAATCCAAGATTCATATGCCATTGACGCCCGGTTATCTGACTGAGTGTGTACAGTCCAGACAATTTGATATCACCCAGACCGGATGATTCGGTGGTGAACACACCGCCCATGCGCGTCAGATGAACCATTTCATTGCGCACATACGGCGTCATGGCCATTAAAGTCAACCGCTCCGTTGGCGCATACATGGCGCCCAGCATGTGCATTTCCATGTCCATCTGCACCGGCGTGACCGTAAAATCCTGCAACACCTGTTCAGCTTCCAGGTTGTCGGTGCCGTCGCGCATGCCCGACATGTGCATGCGCATGAAGCGATAGGAAAACATGAATTCACCGATCCGGTGCGTGTGGTCGCCCATCACGCCGATCGGGGCATGTGAATCCACGCGAGAATGAATGCCGACGCCGTCAGCGCTGGCCAGTGTACCCATTGCAGCCAATGCGGCGGTGATCAGTGGTCTCATGTGGTCACTCCGGGAAAAACGGGCAGATGATGGTCGTCACCTGTGTTTGAGTCCATGCGACAAATTGTCGCACCGGACGATCGACAGCCAGGTCTGTGTCTTGCTGTGCACAATTTGAGTTGCGGTTTTTTGCAAAATTAATAACAACTTAGCTTGGCAAGAATTCATCCCGAGTAATGACGGTGCGTGCTTAAACCTGCAGCGATGCGTTTCGATGGGTGCCACATCGTCAATGGTCCCTTATAATGGCGGCACTTTCATGGGGCGGCATCGGGACCTTTGTGAATTTGCGGTCCGATGAATTGGCGAGCGCGAAGAGACTTTTGAGGCAGAAATAATTACACAAGAACATGCAGGTTGATCGTTTGTTTAAAAGGCTGACACGGGTGCGTTTTCTGGTGCTTTCCGGACAGTGTCTTGTTTGGTTATTTACAGCTTGGTGGCAGGATTTGGTGCGCAATCCAGCGGCGTTGTGGCTGATACTGGTTTATGCGGCCATCAATGTGTTGGCGCTGTACTACACACGGCAAAACAGTGCATCGAAACAACTCATGTATTGGTTGTTGATTTTCGATGTGCTTGAGTTTTTTCTTTTTTTCTATTTCACAGGTGGTTCCAGCAACCCTTTCTTGTGGTTTTTTCTGGTGCCACTGGTGGTTTCAGCCACGGCGTTGTCGGTGCGACTGACGCGTTGGATGACCGCCTTGACGATTGCTTTGTATACCGGCCTTTTATGGCTGGATAGCAGCGGCCACACTTCGCATGCAACGATGCATGGGGGAGACAGTGCGTTTTCTCAGCACATCATTGGCATGTGGTTGGGATTTATGGCCATCGCACTGTTGTTGACCTGGCTGATCAGCGGATTGATCCGTGATTTTAATCGCACCAACCGGCAATTGTTGCGTGCCAGGGCCCTGCGTGCTCGCAACCGTGAAATGGTCAGTCTCGGCATGCTGGCTGCCAGCGCAGCGCATCAATTGGGCACGCCGTTGGGCACCGTTCACATGTTGGCACAAAAACTCCAGCGACAAATGGGGGACAATGCGTCTGTGCACGATGATCTGGAAGTGATGAGAACACAAGTGATGCGTTGCAAAGCGGTTTTACAGAATCTCACCTCGGTGTCACGGCATCACGAATCGATTCAGTCCAGAATTGTGCACACCGAAGAGTTCATGCGTTTATGCCAAGAAGCGCATGTTAGAGCAGCAGTGAAGTGGCGCAATTGCTGTGCGGATGATGTGCAATTGCTGGTTGATCAGAATTTGATTTTAGCCATCAAAAATCACATCGACAATGCCTGTGAATCCGGCGCCAAAATTGTGAACTGCACACTTGAATCGCCGAATCGCCATTCACTGCTTCTGCACATTTTTGATGACGGGCCCGGTTTTAACCCGGATCTGGTGACCACTGGCCATTCTGAGAAAACATTTGGCTTGGGCATTGGCATGCACCTGAGTCGTGGCGTCATTGAAAATGCGGGCGGTGAGCTGATACTGCAGGGATCAGAAGAAGGCGGGCGTGTGACGATTCGACTCCCGCGGGTTTGGGCTGCATGAAAGCAATCCAGCACTTGTTGCTTGTTGATGACGATCGTCCTTTTTGTCAGGTCATGTCTGATTGGCTGATCGAATACGGTTTCAAAGTGCACGCGGTGCACGATTTACAGCAAATCGACACAGCGCTGAACACTGGCACTCAATACAGCCATGCAATCATCGATCTCAATCTGGCGGGTGAGAGTGGATTGCATGCCTGTCGCATGTTGCTGGATGAGATGCCTGACCTCAATGTCGTCATTCTGACCGGATATGCCAGCATCGCCACCGCAGTCGAATCCATTCGCATGGGGGCTTTGAATTATCTGACCAAGCCGATAGACGTTGAGCAAGTGGTGCTGGCCTTAAATGGTCACAACACCGCGCCAGACAGCGACCTGTTGCCGCGCCACACATTGGGCCAGGTGGAGTGGGACCACATTCAATCCGTATTGCAACAGTGCGGACACAATGTGTCACAGGCCGCCCGAATTCTGGGTATGCACAGAAGAACCTTGCAGCGCAAACTGCAAAAAAAACCCAAATCCGGTGTTTGAGAGGCCATGGGCTTTTGACGAAATGCCTGTTGTTTTCACTTTGATTGCTGTGCGTGACATGAAAGCTGTTGTTGAGCACATGAACGGCCATCATTGACATGCATCACATTTAATGCAGTAAATTTTCAATTTCATTGAATGGCGCGGCATACTGACAGATCAAAACACAGGTTTGTCAATGCAGTGAATTCGATCTGTAAAACATGAGCACGATGTCCGACCCCCACAGCCGCTCCGTTGAGGACCTTGCCCGCGCGTTGTCCTCAGGAGAGCAGGGCCTGTCGCAGCAGCAGGTCAGTGTATTGCGTCAGCGTTTTGGTAACAACAGCTTGCCTCAGGCGCCGCCAAAACCGGCCTGGCTGCGTGTTCTGCTGCAATTCAACAACGTGCTGATCATTGTGCTGCTCATCGGCGCGGCCGTCAGTATGTTGTTGCAGCATTTCGTCGACAGCGGTGTGATCTTGGCGGTGGTGATCGTCAATGCCTTGATGGGGTTCATACAGGAAGGCAAAGCGGAAGACGCGCTGCGGGCCATTGTGCATCTGTCGACGGCGCAATGCACGGTGCTGCGCGACGGTGTGCAAACCCTCGTGGATGGTCGCGAACTGGTGCCCGGCGATGTGGTGTTGTTGCAGGCCGGCGATCGCGTGCCGGCCGATGTGCGTCTGATGTTTGCCAGGGACGCGCACTGCGATGAATCGGCGTTGACAGGAGAATCGCTCCCGGTCGAGAAGCACACGGCGCCACTGGATGTTTCGGTGCCGCTGGCTGAACGCAGCAACATGATGTTCATAGGCACCCTGATGACGCGGGGTCAGGCGCGCGGCCTGGTGACACACACCGGCGTGCGCACGCAGATGGGCCGCATCAGTGCGCTGGTCGAACAGGCAACGTTTGCACCCACGCCGCTGCAACGGCAGTTGAATGCGTTTGCACGCCGACTCACCGCCGCGGTGCTGCTGCTTGCAGTGGCGACGGCGTTGTTGGGTGTGTCATTGCACAAGCTGGCCTGGGCCGACATGTTTCAGGCCGCCATCGGCATTGCTGTGTCGATCATCCCTGAAGGCCTGCCAGCGATTGTGACCATTGCCCTGGCCATTGGTGTGCAACGAATGGCGCGCCAGAATGCATTGGTTCGGCGTTTGCCGGCGGTTGAAGTGCTGGGTTCTGTGGACGTCATTTGCACCGACAAAACCGGCACCTTGACGACCAACGCCATGACCGCCCGGCGCATCGACACGGCCATCGGACGATTTCGTCTCAGCGGTGAGGGGTTTGATCCAGCCGGACAGATTGAAGCGATGGACGCAACGCTGGACTCGTTACCGGACGCATCTGTGGCCCTGCACCAGGCAGCCCTGGTGGCCGTTTTGTGCAACGACGCACGGGTGCAACAGCGCAACGCGTACTGGGTGGTGCATGGCGACCCCACCGAAGGCGCGTTGTTGGTGCTGGGCATGAAACAGGGGCTGGATCTGACGGCATTGAACACTCAGTGGCCGCGCACAGATGCGCTGCCATTTGACAGTGAAAAGCAATGCATGGCCACTTTGCATCAAAATCCACAAGGCGTGTGGCTGGCGTGCATCAAAGGCGCGCCTGAGAAGTTGCTGGCCCGGGCCACCCGCCAGCTGGGTTCAAGCGGCCCTGAAGCCATCGATTTGGCGCTGTGGCACCGATCGATGGAACAAATGGCGGCGCAAGGCATGCGGGTGTTGGCACTGGCCAGCGCGGATCGCGTGACCGAACCCGGTCAGTTCACCCCCGAAACCATTGAACACGACGTGTTGATGCTCGCGCTGGTCGGCATCATCGATCCGCCGCGCGACGAGGCGATCGCCTCGGTCGCCACCTGCCGACGGGCCGGCATCCGCGTGAAGATGATCACCGGCGACAACCCGCTCACCGCCGCAGCCATCGGGGCCGAATTGGGCATGGATGTATCGCGGCAACTGACCGGTCAGGCCATCGATGCACTGACAGACCGGGCACTGGCCATTGAAGTGGAACACACCGATGTGTTCGCACGCACCAGTCCGGCCAACAAACTGCGCATCGTCAAAGCGTTACAAAGCAACCGCCATGTGGTGGCCATGACCGGCGATGGCGTGAACGATGCGCCGGCGCTGAAATCCGCCAACATCGGCGTGGCGATGGGCCAAAAGGGCACAGACGTGGCCAAGGAAGCCGCGGATTTTGTCCTCACGGACGACAATTTCAGCACCATTGTGCACGCGGTCAAAGCGGGCCGCACCGTGTATGACAACATCGTCAAATCGATGGCTTTTGAATTGCCCATGAATTTGGCTGAATCGCTGGTGATTGTTGTCGCCATTGCGATCGGACACGTGCTGCCGGTGACGCCGGCGCAGGTGCTGTGGATCAACATGGTGACCACCATCACACTGGCACTGGCGCTGGTGTTTGAACGCGCGGAAAGCGATGTCATGCAGCGCCCGCCCAGGGCACCTGAGCAAGGCCTGTTTACTGCTGCATTGTGGCTGCGCGTGCTGGCGGTGGGTGTGCTCGGTGCAGGGATTGTATTTGCCTTGTTCAAGCACTACAGATTGCAGGGTGCGTCTCTTGAATACGCGCGCTCCGTCGCCGTCAATGCGCTGGTCCTGATGGAGGTGTTTTATCTGTTCACCTGTCGCGGATTGCGCCAGTCCATGTTCACTCGTGCGTTTTTTGTTGGCCTGCGCCCGGCTGTGCTGGCTTCAATGGCGGTGATCGCCATGCAGCTGCTGTTCACCCACCTGCCGCTGTCCCAACAGCTGTTCGGCGTGACCGGTTTGTTGTTGCAGGATTGGCTGATCGTGACGTTGCTGGCCGCGTGGGTGGTGCCGCTGGTCGAAATTGAAAAAATGCTGCTGCGGCATATGAATCCGGTACAATAATTCCATGCACGATCATTCGAATTGTAAAAACATTAAACCCAGTGGAGGCCATTTGTGAAGAAAGCGCTCATTTTGATTGACAGCGACAAAGGCCTCAAAGCCTTGATCAGAAAAACCAGTCTGTTTAAACCCGAATTGATGAAAGTGTTGTATTTTGGCCAGCACAGTCCGTCCGTCACAGTCGAAAAAATCAATCAATGCATGGCGCACCTGGGGTTGATGGGGAATGTTGCCAGAACCGGCATTTCGGGCCTGATTGTGGGCAACACCGCGGAAAAAATTCTTTCGCGCCTGTCGGTGGATGCCTTGATTGTGCAGCGCTGAATGGGTGCAGCCATTGTGCGGTTGACTGCGACGTGGACACACTGAATCTGAGCGGCACCGTTCTCGGTGGATTGGGCATTTTCCTGCTCGCCATCGGCTTGATGACCGATGGCCTGAAACTGGCCGCCGGCGCGTCGTTGCGTTCGCTGCTTTCGCGCTGGAGTAAAACGCCGCTGCGAGGATTGTTCAGCGGTTTTTTCATGACTTCGGTGGTGCAATCCTCCAGCGCCGTGACGGTGGCTTCACTGGGTTTTGTCAACGCCGGCCTGATCAGCATGAATCAGGCACTGGGCATCGTTTATGGCGCCAATGTGGGCACCACCATGACGGCCTGGCTGGTGGCGCTGGTTGGCTTCAAGTTCAATATTCAGGTCTTTGCCATGCCGATGATTGGCCTGGGCATGTTGCTCAAATTGACCCGCAGTCAAGATCGTCTGGGAGCCTTTGGGCTGGCATTGGTGGGCTTTGGTCTGTTTTTTGTCGGCATCGATGTGCTCAAGGGGGCTTTCGAGGGCATGGTTCAGGCCTTCAACCTGAGTCAATTCACTGTCACCGGCGTGCCCGCTGTGTTTGTGTACCTGTTGATTGGCGTGTTCATGACGGTCTTGACGCAGTCATCAAGTGCCTCCATTGCCTTGACCATCACCGCCACAGCCAGCGGCCTTTTGGGCATGCACGCGGCCGGTGCCATGGTGATCGGGGCGAACATTGGCACCACGTCCACGGCCATGTTGGCCGCCATCGGCGCCACATCCAATGCCAAAAGAGTGGCCGCAGCGCAGGTGATTTTTAACGTGGCCACCGCGCTGGTGGCCTTGTTGCTGTTGCCGGTGATGTTCAAGTTGATTGACGCTTTGACCCAACTCTTCGAAGTGCAGGCCGCTCCGGCCATCGCACTGGCCATTTTTCACAGCGCATTCAACATCCTGGGCGTGTTGCTGGTTTTTCCTCTGAACAGACCGCTGAGCGTATTTTTGGAGCGGCGTTTTCAAGCCTGGGAAGATCAGGCCATGCACCCACGTTTTCTTGACCGCACCATTGCGCAAACGCCGGTGTTGGCCGTGAATGCTTTGATTCTGGAATTGCTTTCCATTGCCCAACGGATTGTGACGCTGTATGCGCGCATTCTGCCGAAAAGAACCGCATCGATGAAAACTCTGGTGCACGAGGTGAATGTTTTGAGATCACTGTCTGCGGACGTGTCAAAATTCATCGTCAGCATCGAAAGCGCCGCCTTGCATCAGGAAACCTCCGGAGCCTTGGAAACACTGATGCGGGTGGATCAGTATTTATGGGCCATCGCCAATGCCACCGAATCGCAGGCACAGGACATCCAGGCGCGTGAGCCACTGTCTGTTGACGTCCTGGAACAGCGCGTCACACAATTTCTTCAGTCCGTGGCCGTGTTCATGCAACAAACCCGGGACAATGAAATCACCGGTTCCAGGGCTTTACGCGCCCAACAGGAAACACTGGCCGGTCAGCACGATGCCATCAAGTCGGAACTGATCGCAGCGGCCACCGGCGGGCGCGTGTCGGTGCCGCAATTGTCGCAGGCCATCGATGTGTTGGCCGACGCCTTGCACACCGCACAGCTTTGGGGCAAGGCGTTTGACCGGCTGCAAATGCTGGAACGCACCATTCATCTGGACCGATCGCCCGACGCGGCCGAATCGCCGTCCACGAAATAACCACAAACGGGAGTCGCGCAATGGCAGAACTCACATTTTACGGCGCCACCGAAGGCGTCACCGGTTCCATGTACCTGCTGCAATCAGGCAAACATCGGGTGTTGCTCGAATGCGGCATGATTCAGGGCCGGCGCAGCGACGAAGCGGCCAATGCCGAGCCCCTGCCGTTTGATCCAGCCACCCTGGATGCCGTGATCCTGTCGCACGCGCACCTGGATCATTCCGGGCGACTGCCTGTGTTGATCAAGCAGGGGTTTAAAGGCCCGATTTACATGACCCGGCCCACCGTGGACCTGATCGATGTCCTGCTCAAGGACGCCGCCTCCCTGCAAGCGCGCGATGTGGAATGGGAAAACAAGCGCCGCAAGCGCGCCGGCAAAGCCTTGCTTGAGCCCTTGTATGGCCTGACTGAGGTTGAAGCCGTGCTGCAACGCTGCGAGGGTGTGCGCTACCATCAGAACGTCAAGGTGGTTGAGGGCGTGCACCTGCGCTTTGCCGACGCCGGACACATTCTTGGATCGGCCATCGTTGAAATCACCATATCAGAGCAGGGGGATGAAAAGAAACTGGTGTTCTCCGGGGATTTGGGCAATGCCCAGGCCGCCTTGCTGCGCGACCCGGAATGCCTGAGTGAAGCCGATGTGGTGCTGCTCGAATCCACCTACGGTGACCGCGAACACCGCGCCATGCAGGACACGCTGGCGGAGTTTGAACAGGTGATCGAAACGGCGTCGCAAAACGGCGGCAACATTCTGATTCCTGCGTTCGCTGTGGGCCGCACGCATGAAATCATCTTCCGACTCGGCGAAATGTATCAACAGGGCAAACTCAAGCAACAGGCGGTCTATCTGGACAGCCCGATGGCCATTGCAGTGACAGAAATCTATCATCGCTACCAGGACGTGTACAACGAAGAAGACCGCTCGGCGATCCAGGGCGGTGCGGCGGCCGGCGCCAAGTCGCGGCAAAGCCTGCACACGTTTTTACCCATTTTACGCTACACCCCGAGCACCGAAGAATCCATGCGGCTCAATCGGCTGGAGCGCGGCGCCATCATCATTGCCGGCAGTGGCATGTGCAACGGCGGCCGCATCCGGCACCACTTGAAACACAATCTATGGCGCAGACAATCGCACGTGCTGTTTGTGGGTTACCAGGCCATCGGCACACCGGGGCGTGCCCTGGTGGACGGCGCGCAAACGATTCACATGGCCGGCGAAGACATCGCCGTGCGCGCACAGATTCACACCCTGGGCGGGTTTTCCGCCCACGCCAGCCAGTCCCAGCTGCTGAATTGGCTGGCGCATTTTAAATCCGCACAGCCGCGGGTCTATCTGATCCACGGTGAACAGCAGGCCAAGGCCGCGCTGCAGGCGGCGGCACTGAAGCAGGGCTGGCATGCGCACATGCCCGGACGCGGAGAAAGCATCAAATTCTGATGCCACACGCCGTCAGTTTTGTTCCGATGGGTTGGGTCGCCGGTGCATGCGGGCCACGCCGGATTCAAAATGTCCCTGCACGTCGTCCATCAGGCGGTGCCGGTCAATCGCACGAATTTCTGCCACGTGGCGGTCGGCGCGCTGTTCGCTGACGCCCAGTCCGATCAGTGCAAAACGCCCCAGCATCAACGCCGATTCGAAGGTTTCACGCATGGAAAAATCGATGTCCTTTTGATACAGTTCCATGGAATGCAGGCGGTCGTATGAGCGGGCAAATATGGCGGCATTTGGATTAAGAGACTTCACCAAGTCGATGATTTTATTTGTTGTTTTTGCTTTGTCTGTGCACACCAGAACGCCTTTGAATTGACCAATGCCGGCGGCATTGAGTATGTCACGCCGGGCGCCGTCGCCGTAGTGCACATGAAAGCCATAGCCGCGCGCGTCTTTGACCCGCTGTGCGTCGGCGTCGAGTATGGTGACTTCGTAACCGCAGGCAAACAAAGGCTGCGAAACGATCTGGCCGAAGCGACCGAAGCCGATGATCAACAACTGACCGCGCGCGTCACTGAAATCTTCCGCCACATCGCTCACCCGCTGCTTGCCCACCAGCAGAGGTGTGAGCTTCTCAAACAGCGGTGAAAGCGCCATGGACACGGCCACTGTGGCGATCAGCAAGGACGCCAGATCGGCCGCCAACAGGTTCGATGCCGCCGCGGCACTGAACAGCACAAAGCCGAATTCCCCCAATTGCGCCAAACCCAGACCGGTGCGCGTGGCGCAGGTGTGCGGATTGCCAAAGGCGCGCACGACGAGGTAAATGATCGCGGCTTTCACCGCCATGACCAGCGGCGCGGCGAGGAGAATGATGTGCCATTGATTCAGCACCGTGGAGAGGTCGATGGACAGGCCCACGGCAATGAAAAACAGACCCAGGAACAGGCCTCGAAACGGTTCGATGTTGGCTTCCACCTCGTGACGAAACGCCGAATCGGCCAGCAACACACCGGCGATGAACGCGCCCATGGCGTAGGACATGCCCACCGCATCCATAAGCATGGCCGCTGCGATCACCACCCCCAATGCGGCGGCGGTCATGATTTCCTGGGTGCGGCTTTTGGCCAGCAGTTTGAACAACGGGTCCAACAAAAAACGACCGGCCAGGATCAGCACACCGATGGCCAGCACGGCCATCCCGACGCGCAGCAGCGCTTGCGCAAATGAAGTGTCATCGGCGCCCGGTGACAGCAACGCAACCAGCAACAGCAAAGGCACAATGGCCAGGTCCTGAAACAGCAGAATACTGAAGGTCTGACGTCCGTGCGCGCTGTCGCGTTCGGCGCGCGCATCCAATTGACTCATCACCAGTGCAGTGGAAGACAGCGCCAGGCCCAATCCGACCACCAGCGCCGTGCCCGCCGGCAGTCCCAGCGCCCAGCCGGCGCCACCCAGCACGGCGCCGCACGCGAGCACCTGCAGCAAGCCCACGGCAAAGATGTCGCGGCGCATGGCCCACAGGGTCGGTGGCCTCAGCTCCAGTCCGATGACAAACAAAAACAACACCACGCCAAATTCGGAAAAATGCAGCAATTCTTCCGGGTGTTTTGCAAATCCACCGGCAAACAGAACATTGACCAGCACCCCGGTGAGCAAAAAACCCAACACCGCGCCCAGTGAAAGTCGAATAAAGATCGGCACCAGGGCACAGGCCACCACAATCAACAACAGGGCCTGCAAAAACACCAGTTCAACTGAATTGAAACTCCAAGAGGGCATGACGTCTCCAGCGCATTTAAGATATTTCGCAGACGATTATACACATAAAACACACCGTGACCGCATGCGCACCCCATGACTGGAACGGCGTTGTTGTATTTCAGCAATGAAGTGCTTGTTCGCGCCGTCGGAGCTTGATTCTCAAGCGCAAAGATTGCACAATAAACTGTAAACACAACAGTCTCAAGTGGTGTCCAGTGCGCAACAGTCATATCGAACACACCCAAGGCGTGCCAATCTCCGTTCAATCGTGGCAGGGGCAACCGTCCGCGGATGCTTTCTTGCATCAAGGTGCAGTGCACCCTGTTGAAACGCACAAGGTCAGTTTGGCATTGGGGGCCGTGCAATGAGCCCTCACGCCGACACTGAAATTCAGTTTGCCCAATCCCGGGACGGTGTGCGCATCGCCTACGCCACCAGTGGCCAGGGGCCGGTGCTGGTCAAGGCGGCCAATTGGCTCAGTCACATTGAATTCGATTGGGATTGCCCGGTTTGGCAACACTGGCTTGAAGACCTGTCGGCGCACACCACGCTGGTGCGTTACGACGAACGCGGCTGTGGATTGTCCGACCGCAACGCCACGGATTTGTCTTTTGACTCCTGGGTCGATGACCTGGAAACCGTGGTTGACACCATGGGATTGGAGCGTTTTCCCTTGCTTGGCGTGTCCCAGGGCGGGGCGGTGGCGATTGCCTACGCGGTGCGGCACCCGGAGCGGGTCAGTCATTTGATCCTCTACGGCGCCTACGCGCGCGGCCGACTGGTGCGCGACGATTCGCAGGAGTCGCGCGATGAAGCCGCGACCATGCACAATTTGATCAAATTGGGCTGGGGGCGGGAGCACGATGCCTTTAGACAGGTGTTTTCCAGTCAATTCATGCCCGGCGCGACGCTGGAACAGTTGCAGTCCTTCAACGAGCTGCAGCGCATTTCCTGTTCACCGCACAACGCCGCGCGGTTTCTGGATGAATTCAACCGCATCGATGTGCTGGACATGTGCAGTCAGGTGCGCTGTCCGACTTTGGTGATGCACGCCCGCGGTGATCTGCGTGTGCCCTTCGATGAAGGCCGCCTGATCGCCACACAGATTCCCGGCGCGCGCTTTGTGCCACTGGAATCCAACAATCACATTCTGCTGTCTGAACCGATGTGGGACGTGTTTCTGGCCAAGCTGGTGCCGTTTCTGTCGGAAAAATCGCAGCCGCCCTCGCAGGCCAGACAGCTGGCCGATCTGACGCCACGGGAGATGCAAGTGCTGGATCACATCGCACGCGGTCAGGACAACGCCACCATTTCGGCGCATCTGGGCTTGCAGGAGAAAACCGTGCGCAACCACATCACCCACATCTTCGACAAGCTGGCGGTCAACACCCGCGCGCAGGCCATTGTGCTGGCCCGCGAAGCCGGTTTTGGCAAGGATTAGTGGCTGCGATCCGTTCGCTCAGTTGCGGGACCCGCTTACACGGGTCAGTAATTAATCCACTTCTTCGATGCGTTTGTCGGCCGTGAACCGGCCATGCGCATACATCTCAAACAGGCATAAACACAGCCATTGACCGGTATTCAAAGGGTCTCAATTCAGGCCAATGCCCGGTTTGTGGGACCAATGTCCCAATTGCCGCTGGCGTGCACTTCATATGCGATGAAATTCAAATTTTTCCTGGGGCTGCGGCCTCAAGACAGCGCGCGCCGGTTTTGTTTTAATGGAGCCCAGAGGATGGATCGCCCAATCGCCAAAGAAACCAGGCGGGGCGATGAATCTCTGGGGGAAAGTGAACACGGGGGAATGGCTTTGCATGCAAACGCACTGCAAACAATAAGGCCCTGCCACTCGGCGGGGCCATCTGTTTCACTCACAGGCAAGAAAAAAACAATCCGCGGGGCAGGGTGTGGGACTGTTCTGCGGGCTGTTTGACATCACACAGAAGAGGATATTTTCATGAAACATTGTATTCTGGCAGCCGTCATGTTTGTCATGTTTGGCACGGCACAGGGGGGCGTGACGGACATTCACGACTGGATCAGCAACAGCCACGGCAGTTGGCACGACGCCAACAACTGGAACGAGGGTGAAGTGCCGGAAGACGGGGATGAGGTGTTCATTGGATTCGTCAATTCGGACAACGGTATTGAAGACATCGACATCGACAATGGCGGGGCCGGGGTGTTTTTGCCCAATTCAAGCCTCACGGTGAGAAGAAAAATCACCTTCAAAGACGCCAGTGCCAACGGCGATCCGCAACAGGCCGACGACGCGCTGGTGTTCGACACAATCAGTTTCAATGGCATCGGCGGTGTGGGCGTCACACTCAACGTGCCGTTCACGGCGCGTCGGATCGATTCCAGACGCCACGGCGCGGTCATCAACCGCGAGTTTTCAGTCAAGGAAATTCATGCCAAAAGCGAACATCAGGACCATTGGGAATTCAATGCCTCGCCCATCGGCGCGGTGAATTTTTGTCTCATCGATGAAAACCGCGGCCCCGATGGCGGCGACATCGACGGCAGTCTGAGCATCAATGCGCCAATGGAAATCAGGCAGTTGAATCAAGTCTGGGGCCGTTTGCGTGTGCGCAGCAACGGCGCGCTCAGTGTGGATCAATACCGCTATTTTGACTACACCGACCAGGCGGAAAACAACAACATCAACCCCATCAACGTGGTCGGCGACCTGCTGGTCAACGTGTTCACCGTGTTCAACGTGGCCCTGGGCGAAGAGACCACGCTGCCGGCCGGCACCTACGGCCGCATCGACCACCCAACGGCTGAAAACCAACTGGATTTCATCGTCGGCGACGGCGTCCTCACCGTGCTCGACGATCAGCCGCTGTTTAAAAACACGTTTGAAAGTGAGATTGCGGATTGATTCAGTTCGAAGAATGCAGATTTATAAGAGGACTTGGGCGTGGTTCAAGTGATAGTTGTACCACGCCTTCTTTTTAAAGTATTGTTGTTTTTCTTCATCCCAAGCGGTGCCAATTTCGCCCAGAATCTCGGCCAAAACAACGTAATCCTCAGCCAGCATTGCACAGTAGGCATAGGCGTGAAGCGTGTAGGATGATTTACCCAATTTTCTGAATAAATCATGAAACCCTCGATGGGTTCGCTCCCAGGAAAAATCTCCGCCAAATTCTTCAAACATTTTTCCTGTGTAGAACGTGTGTTGATAAACCAGTAAGGCATATAATCCGTCGCCGTAAATTGAACGGGTGTCATTTGCTGCGCGTTCAATGAATTGCACCAATTCACGATCAGAGCCAAACCAGATGGAACGAAGAAACATGCTGGCAGTTTCATACAGGTGAACATAGCCCGGATCCAATTCAGTGCATTTTTCAAATGCATCCAGCGCCGTTTCTTTATCTGCATTCAAGGCGAAATGCAGATACACTTTTGTGTTGCATAGTTCTGCGTCCATTGGGCCTGTGTCTTCAGCACGAGTGATGGCTTCCCACGCTTGACCCAGCAGTGATTTGTATGTTTTGAGTTGAGCGCTGGATGTATTGGAAATGTAGGCGCCACCGCGTGCTTTCTGGGCCTCAGCTCTGTATGCTCGAGCTGCAATGATGTCGGGTATGTTTGAATTGGGGGAATGCTTTTTCCATTCATCGATGAATGCATGGATTTCGGGGAAATCATGCATGGCATAAGGTATCCCGTTGTACAAATCCACCAGCACAGATATGCTTGTGCTGAATTGATATTTATTGCTTCTGGCTTCGTTGACCATGCGTTCGAGTTGATTGAAGTTGCGGGTGCGCACATTCAACTTGATTTCAGATCGGATGTTGTTTCTCGAATACCAGTCATCAGTCAACATTTCATCGTTATACAGGTACAGCGGCGTCAAGGCCGATGATTTCAATTCATGGTTCGACAATTGAGGCTTCAGTTGATATTTCCAGAATAAAGCCGCCAGGCACAAGGGCACAACGATGATCAGGGTGTTTTTCATTGGTAATCCAAATATCCTTATGAACAGTAAAAAATTTTGGCAATGCACTGCGCAATGTCAATTCACATATTACCCGATGTGTTTAATGTCTGTGGAATTTATTATTGTTGATTTGCGGACTTGGTTTTGAAGCAATTTCTGGTAAATCAGCCTCAGTGAATACGTCTGCTGAGCATATGTTCTGACATCTTTGCCACCAATCGATGGCACAGCTTGCAAGCGCTTCTTTGAATCCATGATGTTTGATCCGGAAGATAACAGTTTATTCAATTCTGGTTTTAAGCGCACCCTGTTGTTGATACTGCTTCGGTGACAGGCCGTATTTGGATTTGAAGCTGTGTGAGAAGTACGACAGTGAATTGAATCCGCAGCGGTCCGCCACCCAGGCCACCTGGTGGCCTTCCAGCAAGAACTGCGCCGCCATTTTCACGCGCCATTCGCGCAACAGTTCAATCGGCGTCAACTCAAGCAGGGATTTGCATTTTCTTTGCAGCTGACGTTCGCTGACGCACAGCATGCGGGCCATCTGATTGACGTTGAGTTTGGGGTCGGGGTAGTGCTCTGCCACGCAGTGTTTGAATTTCTGCACAAATTGCGCGTCAACTTGCGGCAGTTCCTGCTGTTCCGGGTGGTCCAAAAAATGCCGCTGGTTTTTGCAGTTGATGATCGCGCGGATGTTGAGGATGTTGTGCAGCTGCATGCGCAACTCGGCGGCGTCAAACGGCTTGGTTAGAAACAAGTCCACGCCGTCGCGCCAGCCTTTGATGCGGTAGGAGCGGTCATTCAATGCGGTCAGCAAGACCAGCGGAATGTGGCAGGTTAAGGGATTGTTTCTGATCATGCGCGACACTTCAAAGCCGTCCATTTTGGGCATCATCACATCGCACAGAATGATGTCCGGGATGGATTGGCAGGCGGCGGTGATGCCGGCGTGCCCGTCGTCGGCGATTTCGCAACTGAACTGCCCGGTCAATTCACTCAGCAGGTGTGCCTGCATGTCTTTGTTGTCTTCAATGATGAGCAAGGCCGGCTTTTCTTTGGGCGCGTGTTGCTGCGTTGTGTGCGGTGCAGGCGCGTGCTGGCGGTCCGGTTTCAACGGCGCGATGGCACCCAGCGCTGGCCCCTGGCACAGCGGCAGGAGAAACCTGAACACACTGCCGTGTCCTGCTTCGCTGGACACGGCGATGCGGCTGTTGTTGGCTTTGGCCACGGCCTGCGCCAGCGCCAGGCCGATGCCCACCCCTTCGATGGTCTGGCTGTTCTGCAACCGGGTGAAGCGCTCAAACACGGACTCCAGGCGGTCGGCCGGTATGCCTGGACCGTTGTCTTTCACCTTGAATTCAAGTTGCTCATCGCACTGGGTCACGGACACTTCGACCTGGCCCGCCGCTTGCGTGTATTTGATCGCGTTGCTCAACAGATTGCCGAGAATGATTTCCAGTGCATCCTCGGACACGCGCACGCTGCCGGCATCCAGTCGCGTCAATATCAAGGCAATGTCCTTTTCCCTGGCCGCGTGTTCGAAGGTGGTGAGCAATGAGGGCACCACGGTCTGCACGTTTTGAATGGATTTGACCGGCGCGTTGTGCTCGTTGGTGCGCGCCAGCAGCATCAGCTGATCCACCAGTTTCAGCAGCTTGCTGGCGTTCCTGTGAATCAAATTCAGGGCGGGGTGGTGTGCGCCCAGTTCCGCGTGGTTGAGCAATTGATCGACCGGCCCGAGGATCAGGGTCAGTGGGGTTCTGAATTCATGCGTCACATTGGAAAACAATTCGTTCTTCTTGCTCACCAAAACCTGCAGCGCGTCCTTCTGTTGCTTGATTTGATGCGTCTGCTGATCGACTTGTTGTTGCAATTCGATGGACATGGCGCGCTGTTTTCTGAGTTTATAGCGGATGAACAGCAGCAACAGCGTGAGCCCCAGCAACACATACAGGGTGTAGGCCCACCAGGAAAACCACGGCGCCGGATGGATGACGATTTCAAGTCGCTTGACCGCATCGCCCCAGTGACCCGACGGGGTGGACGCCTTGAGCATCAGGGTGTATGTGCCCGGATCCAGGCTGGTGTAGGCGACGTGCCGGTTTTGGGCGTTGATGATGTTCCAGTCCGGATCGAGTCCGTGCAGTTTGTGGGCGTATTTCAGTCGCCCGGCGGCGGTGTAATCGACGGCGGCAAAGGCAAAGCCAAACACATCATCGCGGTGGCTGAGGGCGATGCGATCGAGCGCGTCAATGTCTTTGGAGGCCAACTCATCGCCTGCTTTCAAACTGGGATCGGCCATTTGGTTGAACAGTTGAAACTGCGTCAGGTGCACGGCCGGTGGCGCGTTCTCGTAGGGAATGTTCTGCGGATAGAAAGCGTTCAGTCCCTTCAGTCCACCAAAATACAATTTGTCGTCAAACGCCTGAAACGAGGCGCCGCGCTTGAAGGTGTTGTCCTGCAGACCCTGTTCCGCGTAAAACACCTGCACATCCTCTGTGTTGGCCTTGAATCTGAATAAACCATAGCGGCTGCTCACCCACAGGTTGCCAAAATGGTCCTGCAAAATGTCCAGCAGCTGGCTG
>JBNLBT010000054.1:0-21903 GCA_050303435.1 Marinicellaceae bacterium | reverse complement strand
TGCCGGCGGCAGCAAATTGACGAGTTTTGGCGGCATTTCCGGCAGCCTTTCATCCAGCGGTCTGCACGGCGTTGAGCGGCTCTCATCCAATGCAAAGCCCATGTCTTCATGCAGTTCGATCACCGCCTGACGGTTGGCCTGACAGGCCGAATCAGACTCGCCGAACGGATCGGAAGATGTCGACACACGGCGCGGAGAGCCGTCCGGGGCGGTTTCCCATTTGATGAACACCAGGTGGGCGCTGTAACCCACCGTAATGGCCTGGGCGTTTTGCATGAATCCCATTGCGAGCAACACGCACGCTGTAATCAATTTTTTCATATTTTTTCCTCTTGCTTATTTGGGGTCTATGAGCAGACCCATTAAAAAAGGCGGCCACAAATGGACCACACCTCAGGTTTACGCAAGGAGGAATAAAATCATGACGGCTTCGGCACAGCCATGTGAGAATTCATGAACCGGCTCACAAAATTGGGTGTTTAATCGGTGCTGTCATTTGGCAACGCCAGGTGCAGCATCACGAAACCCAACAGCCCGGACAGCAGTGAGCCAATGATGATGCCCAGACGTTCATCAAACAACAGATTCACGCCGGTGGCCTCGAACGCCAGTGAACCAATGAACAGGCTCATGGTGAAACCGATGCCACACAGCGCCGAGACGCCATACAAGGCCAGCCAGTTCATGCCCGCCGGCATGCGACACCAGCCCAGGCGGATGGCCAGGGCACATAATCCAAACACGCCCAACTGTTTGCCAATGAACAAACCCGCGGCAATGCCAATGGGCACTGGATGCCACACCTGGCCGCTGTGCATTTGTCCCAGCGCGATGCCGGCGTTGGCAAAAGCAAACAGCGGCAGTATGCACAGGGCGACCACGCCGTGCAGGTCCTTTTCCAGGCTTTTTAAGGGCGAGACCGCGTCTTCATGGTTGCCGCGGATGGGTATGAACAGCGCCAGCACCACCCCGGCCAGGGTTGCGTGCACGCCCGATTTAAGTGTGGCCACCCACATCACCAGGCCGACCAACAGGTAGGGGCTTTTTGACACCACGCCGCGGCGATTCATCCAGGCCAGCAATGGCAGGGTGGCGCCCACCACCCACAGCGCCGTGAGGGAGATGTTGGCGCTGTAAAAAACGGCGATGATGGCGATGGCGCCGATGTCATCAAAGATCGCCAGAGAAGTCAGAAACACTTTCAGGGCGATGGGCACACGCGACCCGAGCAGCACCAGCACGCCCAGTGCAAAAGCGATGTCGGTGGCGGCGGGTATCGCCCAGCCCTGTCGCGCGATCGGATCGGCGCCATTGAAATACAGATACACCAGGGCCGGCACCAGCATGCCGCCGATCGCACCGACCGCCGGCAGGACGATGTTTTCTATGCGACTCAATTCGCCTTCCAGCAACTCGCGTTTCAACTCCAGACCCACCAGAAAGAAAAACACCGCCATCAGCCCGTCGTTGATCCACAGCAGCAGCGGCTTGGCAATCTGCAGGGCGCCGACGCGGATTTCCACCGGCGTGTCCAGCAACAGCTGATACCAGGGCGCCAGCGCGCTGTTGGCACACAGCATGGCCAACAATGCGGCGGCAAACAGCAGCACCCCGCCGGCCGATTCGCGATTAAGAAAGTCGCTGATCATGCCGCCCGTGGCGGCCTTGTCCGTGCGCATCAGAAACGGAACGGCGGTTTGCGCCGCCAGAATTGAATCAACAAGAAGCCGGTGAGTGCACCGCCAAAGTGCGCCAGATGGGCGACGTTGCCGGTGTTGCTTAAGCTGGCAAACAGCGACAGCGCGACCAGGCCAATGACCAGATGCTTGGCTTTCACCGGCATCGGTGGGAAGATCAGATACAGCTGTCGGTCCGGCCACATCATGGCATAGGCCACCAGCAGGCCGTAGCCGGCGCAGGAAATGCCAACCACCACCGATTCCACAAACAGCAAGTGGGTGATGGCCGAACCCAGAATGCACACCAGAATAAACGTGGCGAAGCGTTTGTCGCCCCACTGAAATTCAATTTGCGAGCCGAACATCCAGATCACCAGCCCATTGAACAGCAGGTGCATCAAATCGCCGTGCAAAAATGCGTAGGTGAGCAACTGCCACAGCATAAAGTCCGGGTGCCCTAATGGGAACAGGGCAAAATGTCGCACGATGAACGGGTTGTTCATTTGCTGAAATATCATTTGCAGCAAAAACATCGCCAACATGGCAATCAACAGATTGCGCGTCACGGGCGGGATTTGTTTGAGCATGGGATGCATCAGTCTTCCGGGCAAAAAAAATTCAATAATTTACCCGGTAATATGGGCCCGTCCGGCGCAATTTCAATTTGAATTTGCGCCACACAGGCGGGGCTGAAGCGCACAGAGCGCCCACTCAGCAGGCTGGCCAGTTGGCCGACGGTGGGGTTGTGCCCCACCAGCAGCAAAATTTCATCGGCGCTGTTCTCAATCTGATGTTGCCAATCCGCGGTGCTGGCTGTGTACAGATGCGCGTGTGTCTGGATGTCCGGGCCGTTGAGTTCGCGCATCAGGATCTCGGCGGTCTGGTGCGTGCGCAGCGCGTCGGACGCAATGCACCGGCACGGCGCTTGCCGCACCTGCGTGGCGATGAAGCGGGCCGATCGCGTGGCCGCCATGCGGCCTTGCATGGACAGGCCGCGGCGGTGATCCGGGACCGCGTGGGCAAAGGGCGCGTGCGCGTGCCGGGCGATGAACAGGGTTTTGATCACGGCGCGTCGGCGTCGGTCGACTGCACGAGGGCTTCTGCGGTCGCCACAAAGGCTTCGGCCCATGCGGCCACGTCGTGTGGCGGCAGCGACATGGCCTGCATGCGTAGACACAGGGCTTCGACCAGTGGCTGGTTGCGCACTTTGGCCGGCAACAGAACCCGTTGAGCCAGATCCGAGTGGTACTGCTGCAGGTCAAAAAAATAGCGTTTTTGCTGTTCGGTGAAAAAACGCATGGGGTCCGGTTTGCTGGCGTGGTGATCATTCAGTTCACGGCAGATGCGCGCCGCTGTGCGGGCGTAACTGACCAGATCCAGGCTCACATTGGCGGTGTCGATGTCGCAGGCCAAAAGCACCGTTTGCCGATCCGTTTCATCGGCCAGCGGCGACTGTTGCAGCAAACGCACCACCAGATTGCCCTGCAAGGCGTGACTGCGCTTTTGTTGCCCGCTACCAAAGGTGCTGCCGTGTATCATCAAGCGCAACAAGGCGATCTGTTGTGCACCGATCAGGCCGGCCGGATCCAGGTGCTGCAGCAAGCGCTCGGCTTCGCAAAAACTGGCCGCTTCATTGGCGCCAACGCGGTCGCTGGGCTGCGCGGTGTTTTTGTGGCCCTGGTGCAAATCGTGGCAGGCGGCAAAAATGGACAGCAACAGCCAGGCGCGAGGCGGTAACGGGGTCTTCAGCGCGGCGTTTTCACTGTGGCAGCACATCAAGCGGTCCAGCAGTTCCTCAATGTGGTGTTCATTGTGATAGCGCCGCGGATTGGGTGACAGCGCGCCATTGCGGCGGGCCATGCGTGCAATGGCCGTCTCGCACGTCTGCAACACCACCGCACAGGCGGGGTCATCGGCAAAATGTGATTGCAGCCATGCGCGCCAGCGCGTGTACACCGGCAGGCCGGCGGGGTTCAGATCACGCCACGTCCGCTCGATCTCTGCGCGAGAGTGGGTGGTCAATTCAATGGCGTCGGGGGCAAACAGCATGGCTCCTGTATTGTACAAGAATCCATCCACAGGCAACATTGCCAATGTTCAATTGCTTGAAATGGCGCACAAAACGGGGCGGTATTTTTTGCTAGGGTTCGTAAACAAGCCTTGGGCTTGTGTTCTTGGGGCGGGATTTTAAGCCGATTCTTGCGTCGCCTGCAGATACCGGTTTTTCAAACGCACGTAATGCTGCGCCGAATATTCCAGTTTTTCACGTTCTTCATCGCTTAAATCGCGCGCTTTGCGTGCCGGATTGCCCATCCACAACTCGCCGGATTTCAAGTGCTTGCCTGGACCCACCACGCTGCCGGCGGCGATCAGGCAATGTGAATCCACCCGCGCGTGATCCAGCACCACGGCGCCCATGCCGATCAGGCAATACGCGCCGATGCTGCAGGCGTGCAACACCGCGGCGTGACCCACGGTGACGCCCTGTGCCAGCGTCAACGGGCCGCCGTCCGGATCGTAAATGCCGGCGTGGGTGACGTGCAACACCGCGTTGTCCTGGATGTTGCTGGCGGCGCCGATGTCGATGCGGTGCACGTCGCCACGGATCACCGCACCGGGCCACACCGAGGCATCGGCGGCGATGCGCACGGCACCGATTACGGTGGCGGCTTCATCGATGTAAACGGAGTCATGTATCTCGGGAAAAATTTTGTTAAACTGGCGAACGGTCATTCAAACATCCAATAAAAACATGAATCAGGAACACACTTATCTCATTCAGAGCGACGCGGTTTTGTTCGGTGTGCTGGCGCTTATACTCGGTCTGGTATTTTACACCAAACAAAGTGAACACCCGTTCTTTGTCAAATTTTATCAGTTCGTGCCGGCCTTGCTGCTGTGTTATTTTTTGCCTTCGCTGCTGACCACCTTTGAGCTGGTCGATGCCGAATCTTCAAAACTGTATTACGTTGCCTCACGTTATTTGCTGCCGGCGGCCCTGATCCTGTTGACTTTGAGCATCGACTTGAAAGGCATCATCCGCTTGGGACCCAAAGCAGGCATCCTGTTTCTTACCGGCACACTCGGTGTGGTGATCGGTGGCCCCATCGCGTTCATTGTGACGCGCTGGATATCACCGGAAACGTTTGCCGGATCCGCCGCGGAAGACATCTGGCATGGTATGACCACGCTGGCCGGCTCCTGGATCGGCGGCGGCGCCAACCAGGCGGCCATGAAAGAAGTCTGGGAAGTCACCGATGAGGCGTTTTCCAAAATGGTCACGGTGGATGTGATCTGGGCCAACATCTGGATGGCCGTGCTGTTGTTGATGGCGCAGCGTTCGGCCAAAATTGATGCCCGCAGTGGCGCGGACGTGTCCGCCATTGAACGCATTAAACTCAAAATGGAGACGTTTCAAAAAGAAAACGCCCGGCCGCTGGTGTTGCCTGAATTGATGTTGATCCTGGCCATTGCCTTTGGCCTGACCGGTTTGTCGCACGCGCTGGCCAATGCGATTGGGCCGTTCATCGGTGAGCACATGCCGGTGCTGGCCGATCTGTCGCTGGCGTCAACCTTTTTCTGGCTGGTGGTGCTGGCCACCACCGGGGGTGTGCTGCTGTCATTCACCCGCGCCAACAAACTGGAAGGCGCCGGTGCGTCCACCATCGGCTCGGCCTTTGTTTACATTCTGGTGGCCACCATTGGCTTGAAAATGGACGTGCGTTCAATCTTTGACGAGCCGGTGCTGTTCATCATCGGCGCCATCTGGATCGGCGTGCACGCCGGCTTGTTGTTGCTGGTGGCGAAACTGATCAAGGCCCCGGTGTTTTTCATGGCCGTCGGATCGCAAGCCAACATCGGTGGCGCCGCTTCTGCGCCGGTGGTGGCTTCGGCGTTCCATCCATCGCTGGCCCCGGTGGGCGTGTTACTGGCGGTGTTTGGTTATGCGCTGGGGACTTATGCCGCGTGGTTCACAGGCGTGCTGCTCAGCTGGGTGGCGGGCTGAAACCAGTTCTTACAGGCAAAAAAAAGGATCGGTTCGAGCCGATCCTTTTTTTTCACCTTGCCTGGTGTCAATAGCGCACGTTGAAGTCAAACAACAGGCCGCTGTCATTGAACAACATGTCGACGTCCTGGTGTTGCCACCAGATCATCGCGTTGTTCATTTCCTTTTGAATCTCGACCATGCGCCGCGCTTCGTCTTTGATGCCTTCGGCGGACAGTGAAATGTCGTAAATCTTGTTCATCAGATTGCGGTAGGACTCGCCGTCGATGCCCATACTGAACAGCGCCAATTTGCTGTCACCGCGCACTTGATCGGACAAATCGCCGCCGCCTTCATGACCCATGGAAAAGCCGATGGTCTGATCAGACAATGCCATGTACATGGTGCTGAAATCCACCGGGATGGCGGTGCCGGAAATCGGCAGGTATTCACCCAGGCTGATCAGCGAGCCATCGGTCTTGATTTCAATTTCCTGCAGCTGTGGCACCATCATCTGTGCCATGCCCAACAAGGCCTGCGATTCGTCCACGGCAACAAACATCCGCGCTTTCAGGCTTTTAAGAATTTTGGACGGATCCGGATTCTGCGCCAAGGTGCTCAGATCAAGGCCTTCAAGGTCCAGCGCATCCAGATAGATGCCGGCGCCTTTGAGGTTGCCGACAAACGGCGGCAGCGGCTGATCCAGCTTGGCTTTCATGTTTTGCATGTTCATGTTCAGATTGGCCAGCATCGGGCACTGATACGGCGCGGCCAGCACCGCATCAACGTATTCGGCCAACACCGTTTTGCCATTGAACAGATCGAAACTGAAGCCGAGCCCGAACGTGGCATCGCCGTTTTTGCCCGGGATGCGGCCCATGGTGGCCTGCATTTTTTTGCTCACCTGCGCGTCCATTTCCCAGGTCAGGGAATAGTTCACCTGGTGATCGTCAAAGGCGTTGAATCCACCCACCATGCGCGGCGCCTTGGCGATCAGGTCGGTGAACTCCTGTTTACAGGCCAACGGCAGAGCCTGGCCGTCCATTTGCAAGAAATCCAGGGTTTTGGATTCGTGGTTTTCCGGGTACACGAAATAGTCAGCCAGAGCGCTGAAATCAATCAACACCACATCGCTCATGGTGTAGTTGTATTGCTGCAGCACATCGTTCAGCCGCGAGCCGTTGAGCAGGCTGTTGGCGGGCTTGTCATTGCCCAGAAGGCCGTTTTCCACTTGCGTCAAGATCGCCTGGGGCGCCACACTCAAAACCAGCTGATTGCCATCCAGGGCCAGCAGCAGTGCCGCGTTTTGGATGTTGAACTGGTTGATGCTGTAGGCACCGGCCTGACGTTTGACCGGTTGCAGATCGAACTCCTGCGCCAGATCATCAATGAAGGCTTGCATTTCATGGCCGTCGTGCAACTGCATGCGCATCACCGGCAACAAATCCACCAGGTACATGGCCATTTGCGTTTGACCCAGTTCCACGCCCAGGCGCTGTAAGTTGTTTTCGCTGAACCAGCGTTTGGAAAACGCGTCCACTTTGGTCAGAATTTCGGCGGCATCCGGTTTCCCGGGTTCCCCTGCATCGCCAGGTTCCCCTGCATCGCCGGGTTCTCCGCTGTCTCCCTCCATGGCCTGAATGGCTTTGAGGGCTTCAGATTGTTTGTTCAAAGCTTCACTGAAGGCGGTGGAAAAGATTTCACCCATGTATTTGAACAGGTGTTCCATGTTCTCACGGGAAATGTCGATGTAGCGTTGCGGGTACTTGTCCGGCTCCAGGCCGCTGAGAACCAAAAAGGGGCTGTCGTTGGGTATGTACGAAAGCATTTCGGCCCCGGCCGGGGGCAGGGCGGTGATGTCCTTCACCGGCGCCTGTTTGGCTTCTTCCTCTCCGCAGGCGCTGAGCAGCGCCACCGCGGCCAACAAGGTCATTCGGATCATTTTCATGCGTTGTTCTCCTCTGTCTGAACAATTAAAATCGTGCCATCCACGCCGGTCACCCGGACCGTGTGATTGATGTCGGCGTCCTCGCCGCGAACTTTCCAGGTGCTGTCATCCACAGTGATTTTACCCACGCCGTTGACGATCGGCTGGCTGAGTTGAAAGCTGCGACCAATGTATTGGTGACCGCGTTTGTTCAAATGCGGACGCACCGGCGTTTTGTCGCGGCGTTTGTCGTATTCACGCCAGATCAACACCGAGGCGATGGACACCGCTGTGAACACTGCGAATTGAATCTGCCAGCCAAATTCAAACAGCCACACCGCCGCGGCGGTGAGTGCGGCGGCAAAACAAATCCACAGCAGATAATACGAACCGACCAACATTTCGATGATCAGCAGGACCACTGCCAGACTGAACCAGTGCCAGGCGCTCAGTGACAACAACCAGTTCACGCGCGGTCTCCGGCGCCTTTGCCCAGCGCGTCTTTGGCGATTTCTGTGATGCCCGCCAGTGATCCCAGCACATTGGCCACTTCAATCGGCATCAGCAGGGTTTTCTGGTTCGGTGAATTGGCGAACTTGCCAAACTGTTCGAGGTATTTTTGTGCGACAAAATAGTTGATCGCCTGGATGTCGCCCGCGGCAATGGCTTTGGACACCATGTGGGTGGCCTTGGCTTCGGCTTCGGCCTGGCGCTCGCGCGCCTCGGCTTCGCGAAAAGCCGCTTCTTTCAAGCCTTCGGCTTCCAGAATGGCGGCCTGTTTTTCACCTTCTGCACGCAGAATCTGGGATTGTCTGTGACCTTCGGCTTCCAGAATCTGGGCGCGTTTTTCACGCTCAGCTTTCATTTGCCGTGCCATCGCGTTGACCAGGTCCATGGGCGGTTTGATGTCCTTGATTTCAATGCGCGTGACTTTCACGCCCCACGGCGAGGTGGCCTCATCCACCACCGAGAGCAGCCGCGAATTGATTTCGTCGCGTTTGGACAGCGATTCATCCAGATCCATGGAGCCCAGCACGGTGCGGATGTTGGTCATGGTGAGGTTGAGGATGGCGTACTCCAGCCGGTTGACCTCATAGGCCGCCTTGACCGCATCCAGGATCTGGTAAAACACCACCCCGTCCACGGTGACCACCGCGTTGTCCTTGGTGATGACCTCCTGAGAGGGCACGTTGGTGACCTGTTCCATCATGTTGATTTTGCGGCCGATGCGGTCCATGAATGGCACCTTGAAGCCCAGCCCCGGCGTCAGCACGCGAATGAACTGGCCAAAACGCTCGAGCGTGAATTCGAAGCCTTGCGGCACAAACACCACAAAACCTTTGATGAAAAGGAATCCGAAAACCGCAAGAATGATATAAAAAATATTCGCCCCGAACAGATCAGCCATCGTGTTTCTCCATAAAGACAGTTACGCCGATATTATACGTGCGATGCGGCTTTTTTTCATGTGCCATTCGCTGATCGTGGCTTCAGGCCTGGCTGAAACGGCGCTGCCTGAGCGCCTCAAACAGGGCGACGCCGGTGGCCACCGACACGTTCAAACTCTGCACCGTGCCCGGTTGTGGTATGTGCACCAGGTGATCGCACAGCTGTCGGGTCAAGTGGCGTAAACCGGCGCCTTCGTTGCCGACCACGATGGCCACGGCGCCGGTCAGGTCGGTGCGATACAGGTTTTGACTGGATTCGCTGCAGTCGGTGCCGTACAGCCACACGCCGGCCTGCTTGAGCATCTCCAGGCAGCGCGCCAGATTGCTGACCGGATAAATGCGCAGAGAATCAACGGCGCCCGCGGCGGTCTGCCGCGTCACCGCGGTGATCGGCGCCGATTTGTTGCGCGTGATGATCACGCCGTTGACCCCCGCGGCATCGGCGCTGCGCAAACAGGCGCCAAGGTTGCGCGGGTCTTCGATGGAATCCAGCACCAGCAGCAATGGTTGCTGCCAGTCTGCCAGATCGCGCTTCAGGTCTTGTTCGGTGAGATGTTTTTGCTGCGCCAGTTCAGCCAGCACGCCTTGATGGCGACCGTTGCACAGCCTGTCCAAAGCGGCGGCGGATGTGCTGTGCAGGGTCAGATTGAGTCGCTCTGCCTGCTGAATCAGCGCCTCAAGGCGGCGGTTGCGGGCACCGGCCAGCACGTGCAGTCGCAACACCCGTTCAGGCGAGTTGTTCAGCGCCTGTTGCACCGCGTGGATGCCGTACACCCGTTCGCCAGAATCACTCATGCGTCGCCGACAAAATCAAAATCAATTTTGCGCTCATCCACATCCACCTGCATCACGCGTATGATCACGCGGTCGGTGAGCTGGAAAGTGCGTCCGCTGCGTTCGCCGGTGAGCTGATATTTGATGCCGTCGAAATGGTAGTAGTCGTTGGGCAGGGAGGTCACATGCACCAGGCCGTCCACCTGGTAATTGTCCAGTTGCACAAACAGGCCAAAACGCGTGACGCCGGAGACCGTGCCATGAAATTCATCGCCGATGAACTGTTGCATGAACAGACATTTCATTCGCGCATCGACTTCTCGGGCGGCTTTTTCCGCGCGCCGTTCGGTGAATGAACAGCGCTTGCACATTTCTTCGGCCTGATTGTGCGTCATCGGCGCGCGCTGCTCTGCGTGATACAGCACGTGATGGATGGCGCGGTGCACCATCAAATCCGGGTAGCGCCTGATCGGCGAGGTGAAATGCGCGTAGTGGGACAGGGCCAGACCGAAATGTCCTTTGTTCTCGGCTTCGTAGGTGGCCAGAGACTGGGAACGCAGAATCACCGACTCTATCAGGTCTTTCTCCTTGCGATGTTGGATGTCGCCGACCAGCCGGGCCAGATCCTTGGGGCTGGGGCTGTCGGAAAATCTGGGTCGGATGCCCAGGCCCTGAAGGAATTTCTTCAGATCCTCAAGCTTGCCTTCCGGCGGTGAATTGTGCACCCGGAAGGCGCCCGCGGCGTGGTGTTTTTCCAGGAACCGTGCGGCACAGACGTTGGCGGCGATCATGAAGTTTTCGATCAGCTTGTGCGCGTCGTTGCGCGTGTACGGCTTGATGTCGTCCACCAGCCCCTCGCTGTTGATGTGGATTTTAACGTCCTCGGAATGAAACTCAATCGCACCGCGACGGGCTTTTTGCCGTTGCATGGCCTGGTGCAGTGTGTGCATGTCTTTGAGCGACTGTTTGACGGCCTGTGGTCGGTCAGCCAGGGTGTCATTGCCCTGCAAGTGTGACCAAACGGCTTTGTAGGTCAAACGCGCGGCCGAGTGCATCAGGCCACGGTAAAAACGGTAATCGGCGATCTCCCCATCGCCGTCGATGCGCATTTCACACACCATGCACAGGCGGTCAACGCCGGGGTTCAGTGAGCAGATGCCGTTGGACAGCTCCACCGGCAACATCGGGATCACTTTGCCGGGAAAATACACCGAAGTGCCGCGGTTGTAGGCTTCGGTGTCCAAAGCCGTGCCGGGTTTGACGTAGCTGGAAACATCCGCAATCGCCACCCACAGGCGGTGACCGTCGCCCTCAGGGCGGGCATACACCGCGTCATCGAAATCGCGCGCGTCTTCACCGTCGATGGTCACCAGCGGCAATTCGCGCAGGTCTTCAAACGCACCGATTTTCGCGCTGTCCACCTGCTGTGGAATGGCGCCGCGCACGGCTTCAACCGCCTCGGGCCATTCGTGCGGCAGATTTTCACTGACGATGGTCAACTGCATAGACAACTCGTGGTTGAGTTGCTGACCCAGCACTGCGATGACTTCGCCGAAGGCGGGTTTGTGGGTGTTGGGGTATTTGGTGATGCGCACCGTCACGTAGTCGTTGTGTTGAGCCGAACCGGTTTTTCCGCTGGGAATCAGCACGTCGTCGAGACTGGAGTTGTCGGGTTGCACAAAAGCCACACCGGAATCCTGGTTGAATTTGCCAGCGATGGTGATGTGCGCGCGTTCAATGATCTCTACCACAAACGCTTCCTGACGGCTGCGTCTGGACGGGCTTTGCTGAATGTCGGCAACGATCAGATCGCCGTCCATCAGTTGCTTCATCTGCTTGGGGTTGATGAAGGCGTCTTCATTCAGGCCTTCGGCAATGAAGAACCCATAGCCGTCGGCGTGGGCCTCAACCCGCCCGCGGTGCAAGGCCAGTTTGCTGCGGATGCCGTAGCCGCCGCGGCGGTTGACGATCAGTTGGCCGGCGGACACCATGGCTTTGAGCCGGTAACGCAGCGCTTCAAAGCGTTCTTCGTCCTGAATGCCAATGGCCTGGGCCAGTTTTTCCAGTTTCATCAGCTTGCTTTGTTGCTCGAGAAAACGCATCAGGGCCGTGCGGCTGGGAATGGGTTTGTCGTATTTTTCCGCCTCCAGATGGAAATCAGGGTCGGGAATATTGTAAGGATTTTTCATGGCGGCTATTATAACAACAAGCCGCGACCATCGCCGGTCGTTTTTTCAACGCCGCGCCGCGCGTGCGGCTGCATGAATGGAGAGCATCAACTGTGCAGGCAAAAGCGCTTGTAGAGGCCTATTTTCGCTGTTCAAATCAGCGTCGACTGGAGGACATCGACGCCTTGTTGCACCCCGAAATCATATACATTTCAGACAACACCGGCCAGCATCGGGGGCGCGCCGCGGTGATGGCCATGATGCGCCGCTTTTTTGCCGCGCATCCCAAGCTGCATTGGCGCGTGGCGGCACAACGCAGCGAGGCGCGTGACGCGGTGTGGGTTCAGTTTGTCCTCACCGGCGAGACCGCGGACGGTGAAACATTCTCTCGCCACGGCGAAGAATGGCTGCGCACACGGGACGGGCGCCTTGTCGCCATCGAAGTGCGCAACACCCCAGGCAGTTGCAGCGGGTTGTGAGGCAGCAAAACGCAGCAAAATCCGCTATACTGCACGGCATGAACCGCGCACTGTACGCATGAAACTGTCCTTGTTCCGACGCCTGCTGGCCCTGTCATTCTGGGCGTTCTGGGGTGTGGCCGGGGCCATCGAAATTGAAACCCGTTTTGAGGCCAGCCACGCGCGTTACAGCCTGTCCGGCACCCTGTTGTTGCCGGATGAAGGGCTGGTGGCGGCGGCGGTGCTGTTGCCGGTGTCCGGGCCGGTCGAGCGCGACATGCGCATCGGTCCGCACCGCTTCATGCGCGAATTGGCTGAAATGCTGGCACAGCACGGCGTGGCCACCCTGCGCTACGATGCCCGCGGCGTTGGCCAGTCGCAGGGGGATCTGTTTGACACCGGCTTGCAGGAACGATCACACGATGCCTGTCGGGCGCTGCGACATTTGTTGGACAAATTGCCGGTGCCGAATCTGAAAATCGGCTTCATCGGGCTCAGCGAAGGCGGCGGTCTGGGGCTGATGGCATCCACCAGCTGTCCGTACTCCCTGTTCAATGTGTTGCTGTCAACGCCGTTGCGCGACGGCCGCACGGTGATGCGCACGCAGATGCACAAATTGTTGGCCGGCAGCGGCATGCCGGCGCCAGAAGCCGAGCGCATTGAGCAGACCTTTGCGCAGTTTTTGTCGCTGGCGGGGGCCGACGACCCGCGGCCGCAGCGAGAAGCCCTGGCCGAGTTGCTGGGCGGCGAACTGGGCGGTTTGCTGTTGCCGCCGTATGAATTCGTGCCGCAGACGCCGCAGGGCAAAGCCGATTTTGTGCTGGGGCCCTGGTTCCAGTCGCAATTGCGCTACGATTTCGGTCCCTTGTTGGCCGCCAGCCCGGACCCGGTGCTGGTGATTTACGGCGGCAAGGACCCGATGCTTGACATCGTCGCCAACGCCCAGCTGGTGCGTGAGCTGAATCCACGCGCCAAGTTGTACCACATGCCGGAAATGAATCACCTGATGCAAGCGTCAAATACCGGGTCGGCGCATGAATACGCCGTGCTCAAGACCGGCTTTTCACCGGAAGTGGGCTCTTTGGTGGGGCAATGGGTGGAATCGCTGGTCAGCCAGTAAACGGCTTCAGCTCGCTGCCCATCACGACGACGGTTTTTTGAGCAGGCTGCGCAAGGCCGCGAGGTGTTTTTTGCTGTCGGCGGGGCTGCTTTCACCGGTGGCGCCACCGGCAACGAAGCGCGCAGGAATTTCATCAAGAAAACGGCTGGGTCCATGAATCGGTCGCTCATCATCGGCAAAGCGGTTCTTGCGTTTTTTCACATAGGATATGTTCAGGCGGCGCATGGCCCGGGTCATGCCGACATACATCAGCCGCCGCTCTTCGTCGATGTCGTCGCTTTCGATGGAATTGCGGTGTGGCAAAATGCCTTCCTCGGCGCCGACCAGGTACACGTGGGGGAATTCCAACCCTTTGGCTGAATGCAGCGTCATCAGGGACACCGATTCGTTGTCTGCGGCGTCGTCATCCGGGCTGTTTTGCAGCGCCAGGTGGTTGAGAAGCTCCACCGCGCTGAGATTTTTTTCACTGGAAAAATCGACCACCCAACGCATGAAATGCTGCACCATGTTGAGTTTGTTGCCGCGTGATTTTTCATTGTCGGCCGACGCCTTGACCCAGCCCGAGTAATCCACCGCGTCCAGCAGCTGCTTGAGCGCCGCGCCGGCGTTGTCCCGCAGCGCGCGGTGTTTGTGGATCAGATCGGCCAGGGCGGTGAGCCGTGTGGCGGCCTGCGGGCCGAGGGTTTCAAGCACGCTGCGGTGTTGCATGGCGGCGAACAGCCCGAGATTGAACTGGCGCGCCTGCAGCGCCAGCTGTTTCAGCGTTTGGGCGCCGATGCCGCGGCGTGGCACATTGATGATGCGCAACAGGGCGCTGTCATCGCGCGGGTTGGTCATCAGGCGCAGATAGGCCATGATGTCGCGGATTTCGCTGTGGTCAAACAGTGAGCGGCCGCCGGATATGCGGTAGGGGATGTTGTTGGCGCGGAACACCTGTTCAAAAATCCGCGCCTGGTGGTTGGAGCGGTACAACACGGCAAAATCGCCGTGCCGCGCACGCAACAGCACGCGCTTGTAATCGATGTCGGCGGCCACCTGACGGGCTTCCGACTCGGCGTCTTCAAACGCCTGAATGGCGATCGCATCGCCGCGCCCCAGTTCGCTCCAGATTTTCTTTTCAAACGGGTGCGGGTTGTTGCGGATGACCTCATTGGCGGCGGCCAGTATGGTCTGGCTGGAGCGGTAATTCTGTTCCAGCAGAATCACTTCCAGGCCAGCAAAATCGCGTTGCAGCAATTGCAGATTCTCCGGTTGCGCGCCGCGCCAGCCGTAAATGGACTGGTCGTCGTCGCCAACGCAGGTGAGGCCCGGTTTGAGGCCCACCAGCAGTTGCATTAGGCGGTATTGGCAGGCGTTGGTGTCCTGGTATTCATCCACCAGCAGATGACCAACGCGCTGTTGCCAGGCGTGCAAAACTGCGCGGTTGCGCTGGAACAATTTCAGCGGCTGACCGATCAGGTCATCAAAATCCATGGCGTTGAGGTCACGCAAATGTTCGCTGTAGGCCTGGTAACACTCCACCGCCAGCGGCATGCTGTGGGTCGCCTCTGTCGGTTCAATGCCCTGGTTTTTCCAGTGCGAAATCTGCCATTGAAATTGCGCAATCAGGGCTTTGTTCAAACCCTTGGGCATCAGGCCCTGCATGAGTTTGTGGGTCTCGCTGCTGTCCAGAATGCTGAAACCGGGCCGGTAGGCGGTGTGCTGAATTTCCATTTGCAGAATTTTCAGCCCCAGGGCATGAAAGGTCAGGATGTTGAGGTCCTTGGCCTGTTTGATTTGTGCGGCCACGCGGTGACGCATTTCCCGCGCGGCCTTGTTGGTGAAGGTGATGGCGTAAATGCGTTCGGGCGCCAAACCCTGGCGGCTGATCAGGTGCTGGATTTTTTCGGTGATGACGCGGGTTTTGCCGCAGCCGGCGCCGGCCAGCACCAACAGCGGGCTGTGGGTGTGCCGCACCGCGGCCAGTTGTTGAGGGTTCAGCACGTCAGGTCGCTAAAAAAGGTCGCATGTTACACCACTGTGCTGCCGATGAAAACCGCTTTGTGCCGGGTGTCCTCTTGCGCATCAGGCCGGTTGCGGTTTGCCAAACAAAAAGCCCTGGAAGTACTCACATCCCATGTTCCGCAGGGCCTCATACTGCTGTTCGTTTTCAACGCCTTCGGCGATCACTTTGAGATTCAGGTGTCCGGCCATCGAAACAATGGTTTCAACGATGATGCGCGCGCTGTCCTGTTTGCCCAGGTTGCGAATGAAGGTTTTGTCGATTTTGACGTAGTCGATGGGCATGCGCCACAGGTATTCAAGGGATGAATAGCCTGTGCCGAAATCGTCGATGGCGATGCCCATGCCCATGGATTTGAGTTGCGTCAGTTTGTGGATGGTTTCATCGATGTTGTCAATCGCCACCCCTTCAGTCAGTTCAATGATCAGTCGTGCGGAGCGAAACCGTTCCGCGCCGATGGTGTCACTGATTTTGTCGATGAAGTCGTGGTCATGGAATTGTTTTGAGGACACGTTGATGGAAATCAATTCATCGCCCGTGCAGCTTTTTTCACAGGCCGAACGGATCACCCATTGTCCGATGGTGTAGATCAGATCGGTCTCTTCGGCAATGGGAATGAAACGGTCCGGCAACAGGGTGTCGCCCTTGTTGTGCCAGCGCAGCAGGGATTCACGCGCGATGACGCGTCTTTGGGCGTCAACAATGGGCTGATAATACAGCTGCAATTCGCCGTTGCTGATGGAATTTCTCAGGCTTTGTTCAATGTAGAATTTGGTGTCGTCGTCCTGTTTCATGCTGGCGTGGAACAGCGCCACCTGGTTGCGTCCCTGGGCCTTGGCGCGGTACATCGCGGTGTCCGCCTGCTGCAGCACGTCGCGCGGCGTTTTGCCGTTTTCCGGGTACACCGAAATGCCAATGCTGGCGTTGCACTCGTGTTGCAGGTCATTGATTACGAACGGTTTTTTCAGCTGATTCTTGATTTCCGTGGCCATCGCAATGGCGTGAATTTCCGCGTCCTGCTTGGAGGCGTAGTCGTTGTTCATCAGCACCACAAACTCATCGCCGCCAAAGCGCGCAATCATGTCGCAATCGTATTTAAATGAGGACAATCGGCGGGCGATCTGTTTCAACAGTTGATCGCCGCAATGGTGCCCGAGCGAATCGTTCAGCAGTTTGAAGCGGTCCAGGTCAAGAAAAATCACCGCGCCATGGGTCTGCTCAGCCGCCGCCATGGAATACAGGCGCGCGAGTTTTTCCTGCAAATATTGGCGATTGGGCAATCCGGTCAGATAGTCGTGGTAAGCCAGCTGGCGTATTTTCAACTCGTTTCTTTTCTTTTCGGTGATGTCAATCATCAGGCCCACGGTTTCATCGGCCGAATTTTGTGGGTCTGTGGCATTGACCACGTCGCGAAACCACTTGGTCCCGCCGTCTTGGGTCAGCACGCGATATTCGGCCTCAATGTTGCCGCGCTGGCGGGCCCGTTCGGCCATGGATTCCATCACCAGATCGACGTCGTCCTCGTGCACGTGGTTGAGCAGGAAATTGCGTTCATTGAGCCATTGTGCGACCGGATAGCCGAGAATGCTTTCGGCCTCTTTGCTGACGTAGGTGAACTGCCGGGTTTTCTGGTTCATGCGCCAGAAGATCACCGGCTGGGTTTCAATCAGATTCTGATAACTGGCATTGCTTTCAGCCAGGGCGCGGTTGGCCTTGTTCAATTCCGCGGTGCGTTTGTTGACTTCTTCTTCCGTCAGTGCATTGCGTCCGGTGAGTGCCAGCAGTCCGGTGCCAAGCAGGCTGGTGAACAGCAGGCCAAAGGAGACCATCCACCAGGCGGTCCAGGCCGCTTCGTTCATATAAAAGGCGCGCGTGGGTGTCAGTTCAAGCAACAATGCCTGGCCCGCCGATTCCACGCGGCGGCGTTGCTGAAAAACGCTGAAACCCGGTGAGGCAGAATTGCGTGCGCTGACATACACGGTCTGCGGTGGATCGGTGCTGGCATCCAGCACTTGCAACACGCAGCACTCGAGGGCGAACTCTCGCTCATACTGACTCAGCAATTGCTCCAGTGATTCATCCTTTTGATGCAATATCAGGCGCTGTTCCAAGACATTCAATTTGTGTTTCAATGTCGCGTACAGCCAGTTGTTCTGGTGGTTCTGCACGGCGTTGAACAGCCACATGAACAACACAAAACCCAACATCAGCGGCACCGCCACGGCCAGCATGCGTGGCCGCCAGATGCTGCGTGGCTTGGCAAACAGGATCAACACCACGGGCGTGAACAGCATGAAACCTGTGACGTTGCCGGTCCACCAGCGAAACAAATCCCCCAAGAATTGTGACCAGCCGTCCGCACGCAATGCGGTCAACAACGACACATGGATCAGTGAGGCGATGGCGATGGCCAACGGTCCGGCCAGCAAAAACACCCGCGCGATGTTGCGGAATCGAATCAAATGAAAAGGGCGATTCGTCAGCGTGCGAATCAGCCAGGCGGCCAGCACACTGCGCAGCACCGCAGAGAGGCTGAGCGCGGCCAGAAAAATGGCCCGGCGCCAGTCTTCGGCGTCGACCAACGGCCCGAGCAATTGCATGTGCCAATACAATTCCACCGCCAACAGGGCCGGCAGTACGGTGCGCCCCCACAGCAGACAGCAGCCGATGCCAACGCCGGTGGCCGGCCAGATGAAATTGGCCGCATGGGCGTCGGAAAACAGCTGCAACAACACGTAGCCGGACAGCCAATAGGCCAATGCCACCGCCAAATTCAGGTACACCGGGCGCAGCCAGGCAGGCCCTGCAAGGCTGGGATTATCCGCTTGCATGGTGCGGGACATCACGTCGGATGGGTGAACTGAAATGTGTCTCGAAGTGCGTTCGAGTGCAGTAAAAAGTATATCGCGGTGGCAGCGGCCGTCGCATCATTAACCCCCCTAAATAATGTGTCAGCCGCTGTAGGTGTCACAGGCGTCCATGTTGCCCGTCTGCAATCCCCGCTTGAGCCACTGCACGCGTTGTTCCGCACTGCCGTGGGTGAAGGATTCGCTGTTGACGCCGCGTCCTGAGCGCTTTTGCAATGTGTCGTCGCCAATGGATGCGGCGGCCTGCAGGCCTTCTTCCACATCGCCGGGCTCCAGCAGACGTTGCTGTTTGTTTGCGTGGTGTGCCCAGACGCCGGCCAGACAGTCGGCCTGCAACTCCATGCGCACAGACCATTGATTGGCTTCGGCCTGTGAGCGCGCGCGCTGTTGCTGCTGACGAACCTGCGCGTTGATTCCACTGATGTTCTGAATGTGGTGACCCACTTCATGACCGATCACATACGCGCGGGCGAAATCACCGGGCGCGCCGAGTTTCTCCAGCTGACGATAGAAACTCAAGGACAAATAGACTTTCTTGTCGGCCGGGCAGTAAAACGGTCCCACCGCTTCACTGTTGACGCCGCACCCGGATTGCACCTGGCCATCGAACAATACCATGGCGGGTTTTTCATAGGCGCGACCCATCGATTGATATATGGAGGTCCACACGTCTTCCGTTGAGGCCAGCACCACGGTTGAAAAATCCGCCATTTCATTTTCTGCGGCGGACGGTTTATTGGGGATTTCAACCTGTTGGGTGCTGCTGCCTTGATTGCCCAGCATGGCGCCGAGCAGCATCAAGGGGTTTTGTCCGGTGACCACGGCGTATATCACGCCGATCACAATGACACCGATGCTGAGTTTCGAGCCACCGCGTGCCAGACGCACGCCGCGGCGGTCTTCCACTTGAGAACTTCTTCTTTGGTTTTTCCAGCGCATGCAAGGATTTGGGTTGGCCAAGGGCCATCAAGTATAAACCATCTTACTTGACTTCGTGGTTAAATTTTGAGAAGGCCAAGGCCACGGAAAGCGCGGCCAGAAGATACAACGCGAGCTGATGTGGCCACACTTCTGAGAAGCTGGCACCGAAGTACATCAAGCGATGCAACGCGTCCATCACCCAGCCGGTGGGCAGAAAATTCGCCAGGCTCTGCATCCAGGTCGGGGCCACTTCAATCGGCCACCAGCAACCGCCCAATGCCGCCAATAAAAGGGAAACGTACACCCCGATGCTGCTGACCTGACCCTGATTCTTGGCCACTGAGCCCAGCAGCACCGCGAACGCTGCACAACCCGCCGACCAGGCGGTCAGAATCAGCACCACACCGGGCCAGTTGGGGCCCCAGTGGATGCGGAACAACAGCGCGCCCAGCACCATGCCATAGGCCAGTTGCATCAGCGTCAACAGCCATTTACCGAGCCATTTGCCGGCCACCAGCTGGCGCCGGCTCACCGGCGAGGCCGCCAGCCGCCTGAGCACGCCCGTTTGACGTTCGGTGAACAGAGCCTCTGCACCACTGGAGACAGCGATCATCAAAATGAACATCACCAAAATGCCCGGCACGGCCTGGTCAAAGCCGTCGGGGATGGGTTTTTTTTGACCCGCTTCGGACACCAACAGGGTGATCTGGCGGGGTTGCGCGTTCACTGCCAGCAACGCACCGGACAAATCGTCGGGGTTGATCTTGCGCGCCACCACCCAGTCGGCCAGCGTCTGATACACGGCTTTGCTGATGCGGAACGACTGGTAATCGCCGTTCAGATCGTCGCTTTTCACTGCGTAGGGGATTTCAACGTCCTCGCCGCCTTGCATGCGCACACTGCTGTCGGCCGGCAACCAGACTCGGCGGCTGTAGCGCTCAAAGGCATTGCCGGCATCGTCGATGGGCTGCTGCGCAGAAAATGTGCGCACTTCAAAATCTTCTTCGGCCAGGCGGTGAAGGATTTGCCGATTGACCGGATCGTTGCCGTCGCCGTGCAGCCACACCGCGACCTTCTGTGTGCCGCCTGCGCCACCAAAACCTTGTGTGGTGGTGCCGATGAAACCAAAAAACACCACCGGCATCAGAAACATCCAGATCAGCACCGGTTTTTCCCTGAGCATGTAGCTCAGGTCCTTCAAGGCAATGAACAGCACATTCTTCATGCGCGGCTCCGGGCTGCAAATTGGCGGAAGACGCGTTGGTTGACCCACCACAAAAGGCCACACAAAACCAGGGCAATCAAACCCGGCCACAGCAAGGCCGCCTGCCAACCTTCGCCGTGCAACAACCACTGTTTGAACGCGTGCAACATGAAACCGTTGGGCAAGTGCGAGCCAATGGCCACCATCCAGGCGGGCATGTTTTCAAACGGGAAAAAGCTGCCGCCCAGCATCAGCAACGGGAAGGCCAGGCTCATCAACACGATGTTGGCGGATTTTTGCGTCGGCAGCAACAGACACAACAACAGCATCAACAACCACAACAGCACACCGGACAGCATCAGCCACAGCAGCATCAGGGGCAGTCGCTGCCAAGCGATGTCGTGCATCAGCAGGGCAAGTGACACCAGCAGCAAGGACAACAACAGCATCACCCCGGCGGTGTTGAGTAGCTTGCCCAGCAAATAGTGCCCGGTGGCGCTGGGTGAGGACAACAGGCGGGCGGTGATGCCGAGCTTTTTTTCCTGCCAGAAAAACGCCGCCAGGCCTTGCGCGGCAAACAACAGCGACATGAAAACTATGCCGGGAAACATCAGCAGACCAAACGTCAACAGGGTCTTTGAGGGGGCGCTCTCACTGGCTTTTTTTTGTGCGCTGAGCCGCGGTGGCACCGCCCAGTCCGAGACCGACTCGATGGCGTCTCTGATGGCCAGGCTGATTTGCGCCACCTGTGCATCGTCGGGGTTGTCCGCAGACAACATGCGGTTGAGTTGCTGCACTTCGTCGGCAAACAGTCGCTGGATGTATTCACCGCCGTCGACCACCACTTGCAGGGCGCCTTCGGCGATGTTTGGCAAAATGCTTTGTGCGGGGTTTTTCAGCAACTGAATCTGCACCGGCTGGCGATCCAGGTAACGCGCCTGCAGACCTTCTTCGAGCAACAGCCAGGCACTGGCTTCACCCGCGTCCATCCGGGCCTGTGCGGTCACCCGATCCACCGATTGAACCGTGAACATCTCCGCCATCGGACCCTGATTGAAACCGCCGGCCACGAAACGCGACAGCAGCGAGTCGTCTTCGTCGCTGAGCAACAACACGCCCTGAGGCCGAGGCCCATCGCCGCCGCCGGCCAGCATGTGAAACAAACCGCCGATGATCAAAGGGATCAGCAGCCAGGACAGCAGAGCCCATTTTTCTCGCAGCAATTGCCGGAACGCATTGCCCGCCACCGCCGCAGTGAAGCTCATTCGCGCAGCTCCCGGCCGGTGAGTTTGATGAACAGGCTTTCCAGGTTGGCCTGTTGCACTGCGGTTTGCTTGATGCGGTGTGCAG
>JBNLBT010000053.1:0-22064 GCA_050303435.1 Marinicellaceae bacterium | reverse complement strand
GTGCCGCGGTGGACGACACCACGCCTTTATGCCCCATGCCCGCTTCGGTCAGTCCCAGGTGCAAGGGGTAATTGCACAGATGGGCCAGCTGCTGATAGATTGACACCAGCGACTGCACACCGCTGACCTTGCAGGAAATGATGATTTTATCGGCCGCCAGCCCAAGCTCAATCGCCTGCGCGGCGGAATCCAGCACCGACCGGATCAACGCCTGCTCGATCACTTCGCGGCTGCTCAAGGGTTCAGCGGCGTTGGCGTTTTCATCCATCATGCGCGCCAGCACACTCTGATCCAGTGAGCCCCAGTTGCCGCCGATGCGCACCGGTTTATTCAGGTCTTTGGCCACTGCAATGATTTCGGCAAATTGGCTGTCCTTGTTGCGCCCAAAGCCCACGTTGCCCGGATTGATGCGGTATTTGGCCAGCAGTTCCGCACAGCGCGGGTGCGCCTGCAAAAGGCGGTGTCCGTTGTAGTGAAAATCACCGATGACCGGCACATCGCAACGCGCCGCGCGCAGCCGTTCAATGATTTCCGGCACCGCGGCTGCGGCCGCCTCGTTGTTGACGGTGATGCGCACCAGTTCAGAACCGGCCTGCCACAATTGATGGATTTGTTGCGCCGTGCCCTTGGCGTCCGCGGTGTCGGTGTTGGTCATGGACTGGATCACGATGCGGCCAGTGCCGACCGCCACCGGTCCCACATAAACCGTGTGTCTAGATTGAGTGTTCTCGTGCATCGCCGTGTGCCGTTGCCTTCAGAAATGAAAAATTAACTGCCCCAATTATACTGCGCCGGATCAACAGATGAAATCGCAGGCCCGAACCCGACAGCTGAAGCAAACAGGCGTTGGGCAGACATTGTACATGCGCGACCTGCAACGCCACCCGCGCATCCCCGCGTGCGGCCAGCCATTGGCCCTGGCGAGACAGACTCAGCACGTGCGCCCTGTTGCGACGCCGTTGACGGTGATTGTGCCAGGCCAACAGTCCCAACAGGGTCGCGCCCGTCAGGCGCAACCACACAGGCCCCTGAATCGACAACACCACAGCGGCCACAACGCAGGCGAGTCCCTGGCTCAGACCCAGCAGGTCAGTCCGTTGACGGGCTTGAATGACCAGCCGCTGCACGGATGCGCTTGACCAGGTTGCGGGTGATCTCATCGGGCGGTGCTTGCTTGCCGCTGAACCAGATCCACAAGTCGGTGTCCTGTTGCTGCAACAAGGCGTCCAGTTCAGCGCAATCCTGCGCATCGAAACTCGCGTAACAGGCGTCGATGTAGCGCGTCAGCATGAAATCCAGCTCCTTCATGCCGCGTCGACTGCGCCATTGAAAATAGCCCTTGCTGTAAGCGCTTTCGGGCATGCCTACAAGGCGTGTCTTTCAGCGATCAGCTTCTTGATTTCAGCGATCGCCTGGCCCGGATTCAAGCCTTTGGGACAGGTGTTGGCGCAGTTCATGATGGTGTGACAACGGTACAATTTGAATGGATCTTCCAGTTCTTCCAGTCGCTCACCGGTGTATTCATCGCGGCTGTCGGCAATCCAGCGATAGGACTGCAACAGCACCGCCGGCCCCAGGTAACGATCGCCGTTCCACCAGTAGCTCGGACAGGACGTCTGGCAACAGGCGCACAAAATGCACTCATACAGGCCATCCAGTTTTTCCCGGCTTTCAATGGATTGCAGCCGCTCGCGGTCAGGCAAAGGCACCGAATCGGCCTGCAACCATGGGCGCACGGAAGCATACTGGGCATAAAAATGCGTCAGATCCGGCACCAGGTCTTTGATCACGTCCATGTGCGGCAAAGGATACACGGCAATTTCAGAGCCCTTGCAATCGTGCAGTGAGGTGGTGCAAGCCAGGGTGTTGGTGCCGTTGATGTTCATCGCACAGGAACCGCAAATGCCTTCCCGGCAGGAACGACGGAAGGTCAGTGTGGCGTCCACTTCGTCTTTGATTTTAATTAAGGCATCCAGCACCATCGGGCCGCAGCGATCCAAATCAATTTCATAGGTGTCGGTGCGTGGATTCTCATCGTCGTCCGGTGACCAGCGATACACCTTCAGGCGTTTGATGTTGCCGCCCTTTTCTGCCTTGAAATACCGCCCTTTCTTAATTTTGGAATTTTTTGGTAGTGTGAATTCAGCCATGCTCGCTTCTCAGTTATTGACGTTTCGCCGTCTGTCCGCAATATACATTGATCTCCGCAGTGCGCATCAATACACCCGCGCCTTGGGTTCCACCACTTCGCACTCATCGGTCAGTGTGTACATGTGCACCGGTCGGTAATCAAAGGTCACCTGATCGTCCGCGGACAAATACGACAGGGTGTGTTTCATCCACTCATCGTCGTTGCGGTCCGGGAAGTCTTCGCGCGCATGTGCGCCGCGGGATTCGGTGCGATTGGCCGCAGAATACATGGTGATCACTGCCTGACCCATCAGGTTGCGCAATTCCAGGGTTTCCACCAGATCGGTGTTCCACACCATGGACCGGTCGCTGACGCTGACCTGGGCCATCTCGGCGGCCACCTGGGAAATCTTTTCGCAGCCTTCCTGCAGCACATCGCCGGTGCGGAACACCGCGGCATTGGACTGCATGGTTTTTTGCATTTTCAGGCGCAATTCAGCGGTGCTGAGATCGCCTTTGGCGTGGCGCAAACGGTCGAAATCCTGCAAGGACGCGTCCACCGCATCGCCCGGCAACTCGCTGTGCGTGGATCCGGGTTTGATCAGTTCGGCGCAGCGATTGGCCACCGCGCGACCAAACACCACCAGATCAAGCAATGAATTTGAGCCCAGCCGGTTGGCACCGTGCACCGACACGCAGGCGCATTCGCCAATGGCGAACAGGCCCGGCACCACGTGATCCGGGTCATCGCCCTGACGTGTGACCACTTCGCCGTGGTAATTGGTCGGAATACCACCCATGTTGTAGTGCACCGTCGGCAACACCGGAATCGGTTGTTTGGTCACATCCACGCCGGCAAAGATTTCCGCCGATTCGGCAATGCCGGGCAGGCGTTTGTTGATCACGTCAGGTCCGAGGTGCTCCAAATGCAGGTGAATGTGGTCTTTTTCTTCACCCACGCCGCGGCCTTCGCGAATTTCAATGGTCATGGCGCGCGACACCACGTCGCGTGAAGCCAGGTCTTTGGCGTTCGGCGCGTAACGCTCCATGAAACGCTCGCCGTCGGAATTGGTCAGGAAGCCGCCCTCACCACGCACCCCTTCGGTGATCAGGCAACCGGCACCGTAAATGCCGGTCGGGTGAAACTGCACGAACTCCATGTCCTGCAGTGGCAGACCGGCGCGCAGCACCATGGCGTTGCCATCGCCGGTGCAGGTGTGCGCCGAGGTGCAGGAGAAATAGGCCCGCCCGTAACCGCCGGTGGCCAGGATAGTCATGTGCGCACGGAACCGGTGCAGCGTGCCATCGTCCATCCGATAGGCCAGCACGCCTTTGCATTCGCCGTTGTGCATGATCAGATCAATGGCGAAGTACTCAATAAAAAAGGACGCGTCGTGTTTCAATGACTGCTGGTAAAGCGTGTGCAGGATGGCGTGCCCGGTGCGGTCCGCTGCCGCGCAAGTGCGTTGCGCCGTGCCTTTGCCGAAATGCGTGGTCATGCCGCCACACGGGCGTTGATAGATTTTGCCGGCTTCGGTGCGCGAGAACGGCACGCCGTAGTGCTCAAGTTCAATCACCGCCGGCACCGCTTCCCGACACATGTATTCAATCGCGTCCTGGTCGCCCAGCCAGTCCGAACCCTTGATGGTGTCGTACATGTGCCAGCGCCAGTCGTCTTCACCCATGTTGCCCAATGAGGCGCTCATGCCGCCTTGCGCCGCCACCGTGTGGGAGCGCGTGGGAAACACTTTGCTGATGCAGGCGGTGGACAGGCCTTTGGTGGCCAGTCCCATGGTGGCTCTGAGTCCGGCACCACCGGCGCCCACCACGATGGCATCGAACTTGTGTTCTGTGACTTGGTAAGATTTTGACATGTTGTTAAGATCCAAACAGTATATTAAGTATTGAGTACAGCGCGACCGCCATCATCGCCACCATCACCAGGGAAATCAGCACTTTGAGCAGCAGCAGGGACTTCGGGCTGTGCACGTAGTCTTCGACCACCACATGCAGGCCCAGCCTGGCGTGCTGCAATCCGACGATCACAAAGGCCAACAACAGACCGGCGTTCAGCGGTTGCTTGATCCAGCCAAGCACCACTGGAGCAGTCATGTCATCCAGCGCGGCGAGTGAAAACACCACGTACAGCCCGAGTGGCAGCAGCAAAACCGCAGACAGGCGCTGCGCCCACCAGTGCATGAAACCATGTTTGGACGAACCCAGCCGTTTGACCCGGCCGATCGGTGTGATGAAACTCATTGAGACTCCCCCATTAAATCAGCAAAAAAACACCCAGCGTCAACAGCGCCGCTGCCAACAGGGCCAGGTAACCGGAACGGTACACCGCGGGCATGGACAGGCCTTTGCCAACATCCCAGAACAGGTGACGGACGCCGTTGCAGAAATGATAAAAAAACGCAAACACCCAGGCAAACAACAGCACTTGACCGTACCATTGCTGGAAGAAGTGATGAAAACTGAAAATCGCCTGAGGCGAACTGGACAGTGCCAGCAACCACAATACAAACACCAGCATGCCCAGACTCAACAGCACGCCAGTGAGGCGGTGGGTGATGGACAACAGGGCCGGCAGTGGCAGTTTGTATACTTGTAAATGGGGCGATAGGGGTCTTGCTTTATTGACCATGGATGATTGCCTGTTGGTTGTGTCAGTTTAAAAGTCGATGCATCGACCGTTTTTCTCCCAGTCGCCGTAGCGGGTGGGCTCCAGTCCATCCTTGCGTCCACCGATTTCCACCGGCGCTTGCGGTGGGCTGGACGGGGTGTGCCTTGGGGGGGTGTTGCCGTCCACTTCGTCGGACTTCTTTTCTGCCGTCATGGGTCCAATTTTCGCGTATAATTGGCCCGCCATTATACCGCAAGTGCACCCCGTTGAAAACACACAGAAGGCAATGAAAAACCCGCTCAAACCGATTGATTCCACCCGCGCCATGCAACTGACCGGTCAGGACACACAGGCCTTTCTTAATCGTCTGGTGACAGGCCAGTTGAACGACGCGCCGAACGGCGTGTGCCGCTACAGCATGCTGTGCGACGCCAAAGGCCGGGCGCTGTACAGCTTCTGGCTGCAGCGCAACGGCAGTGACTGGCTGCTGGCCTGCGACGAGCGACTGGCGGATAAGCTCAACACTTTTTTGATCCAGCGGGTGTTTCGCGACGATGTGCGCGTCTCAGCGACCGGCCAACAGCTGGCGCTGCGTGGCCCCTTGGAAGAGGCACACGGCGTTGCATCCGAGTGTCAACAGCTGCTGTTCACAGACACCGCCGACGGCGAGGCCTGGTCCGTGCACGCGCTGATGCTGCAACTGGGCTTGCCGTGGATTGATGCGAGCAACAGCGGACTGTTCATTCCCAATCACCTGGGCATGGTCGCTCGCAGGGTCGCCAGCCACGACAAAGGCTGTTATCCGGGCCAGGAAATCATTGCCCGCCTGCATTTCCTTGGCAAGCGCAAAAAACAGCTGTGCAAACTGCAGGGCGAATCGCTGGAGTCCTTGCAGGCGGGCCAGGTGCTGCAAATCAATGGCCTTGAATTGCAGGTGGTGCATGCGCCGGTCCGGTTGGGCGGACAGTGGTGCTGTTTTGTGATTGCACCGCGCGACGCCGATGCCAGCAGCGAATTCACGCTCAGCGAAAGCGGTGCAACGGCGCAATTGAAGCCGGTTTGAGCATTGATTTGTGCGCGCGCCCTGTGATACGATGAAAACAGTCGTAGAGGATGAGCGGCCTTGTGTTTACGGGCTGTGTTTATGCATCGGTTCGCTTTCAGGAGGGAAGCATGAGTCAAACCCGCATCGCGCTGCTGGCCATCTGGCTGCTGACCCTTGGGGCGCCCGCCCTGAGTAAAACCTACACCCTGTCCGTTGAGGCCGTCTACCCGGCCAATCAGGCCCGTGAAGTGTACGCACCGCTGCAAACGTGGTTGGAGCAGAAGACCGGTTGGGACATTGAGCTGAAGGTTGAAAACAATTACTATTTTTACTGGCGTTCCGCGCGCAATGAAACGCCGGACATCGCACTGGACTCTCCACACATCGCCGCGTACCGAGCGCACCACAAGGGCTATCACTTGTTGGCCCAGACCCAGGAAAGCCACAGCTATCAACTAATTGCAGACATGCTGCCCGATCCGGATCAACCGCTGGAACAGCAACTGGTCGGCAAACGCGTGATCATGCTGCCCAACCCCAATTTGTCTTCCTTGTTGTTTGATCAATGGTTCACCGACCTGTTCTCCCAGCCGATCAAACTGGTCACCGCGCTGAGCTGGGGTGACGTCATTGAACAGGTGTTCGATGGCCGCGCCGACGCCGCCATTGTGCCCAGCTGGCTGGCCGAAACCTATCCCAATTTCGAACCGTTGAAAACTTCGCCAAATTACCCGGGCAGCACCTTCACCGCGGCCCCGCACCTGAGCAGCGAGGAACGCGCGCAACTTTTACAGGTGTTGCTGACACTCGGCGACGACAATGAATCCTACGACGTGCTCACCGAGTTGAATTCGGAACACCTGATCCCGGCGCGCCCGGACGATTACAAAGGTCTGGACGATGTGCTGGTGAAATTGAAGTTCTGAAGCCCCTTTAAACAGCACTCAGCGCATGTAAAACACCTTAAGTGATTGCATTAAAAGAGCATACTTGTGCATTGAATTAGAAAACAAAATCCATTTTCCTTATCCACGCAAATACGTTAGAATACTGCCCATATGGAGCATGATTCACCCAAAGAACGCAGAAAATACACCCGGGTACAGTACGTCAGCAACGTGCAATTGTATTCCGGCACATCCTATTGGGGCGCGAAAATCCAGGACATTTCCCTGAAAGGGGTGTTGTTGACCAAGCCGGACGGCTGGTCCGGTCAAAAGAACGACGTGTTCAGACTCAATATTCAAATGGACGGTTCCGCCGGCATCAGCATGAGCATACAGGTTGCACACGTGGATGAAGTTTCCATTGGCGCCAAATGGACGCAAATTGACATGGACAGTTTCAGTCGTCTGAAACGAATTCTGGAATTGCATTTTGCCGACAGCGACATGCTGTCACGTGAAATCAGTCACCTGACCAACGGCTGAAGCCCATTCAGGGCTGAGCCACAATGTAACAGATCCACCCTGCATCGGCGGTGCCTATTTCGGAGGCGGTGTACACGCCATCGCCCTCACCCGTTGCCTCATCGGTGCCTTCCCAGTAGACCTGCACATCGGTGAAACCGGCCTCACGCAACAACTCAGTGATTTCAGGCAGTGTCCACAATCGCCAGTAATAGGCAAACGCCCGGTCCATGCGTCGACCGTCGGCGTCGATGAAATGTATGTAGCACTGCATGTGTGCATTGATGGGATTGAAACTGGCCTGTTCCCAGATATAGGTGAAGCCGTCGCACTCGCGTTCTTCGGTCAGCTCCTTGGCCGCCTCATAACCACCAAAGGCATCCAGAAAAAACACCCCGTCTTCAACCAGGGATTTACGCACCGAGATGAAATAATCACGCATGGCGGCGCGTTGCATGAAAATGTAGTAACTGAAATTCATCGCCAGCACGGCGTCCACCGGCTGCGTGCCACTGCTTCTGACGTCGGCCTGCACCAGCTCAATGCGCGTGCGCTGATCGGCGTCCAATGCCGCCAGATTGTTGCTGCGTCCCCAGTCCAGCACTTCACCATCCAGATCCACCGCAAAAGCACGGTTCAGAGCATCCCGCCGCACCCATTCACAGGCGGTGTTGGCGGTGCCGCAAAAATCTTCTCTTAAGGTGTGCGCCGGGCGATTTCTCAAAGCGCGAAACGTTTCAGTGACGAAATCAATTTCGGCTTCCACGCACTGAACGGCGTTTTGATAATAAGCGTGTTTGTCTGCAGTGCTCAAATGCGGCTTCCAAAAAAAACAGGCGCGGTGCAGCCATGGCCGTCCGCGCCCTCAAAATCGGTGTTATATATCAGCCGAGCAGATCTTCGATGGCGGCGCGCTCTTCACGCAACTCCTGATCAGTGGCAACAATGCGCTGCTGGGAAAATGCATTCACCGGCAAATCCTGAACAATGTGGTACTGGCCATTGGCGCAGGTCACCGGATAGGAAAAAATCACGCCCGGTTCTATGCCATAACTGCCGTCGCTGGGGATCGCCATGGACACCCAATCGCCTGCGGCGGTGCCCAGTGCCCAGGAGCGCATGTGATCAATCGCGGCCGATGCGGCCGATGCCGCACTGGATGCACCGCGGGCTTTGATGATGGCTGCACCGCGCGATTGCACGGTGGGAATGAAATCATCCACATACCAGCCATTGTCAACCGAATCCTGCACTGCTTTGCCATTCACCTGCACTTGTGAAATGTCCGGGTATTGAGTGGAGGAATGATTGCCCCAGATGATCATGCGTTGCATGTCGGCCGTTTGCACACCCAGTTTTCCGGCCAGTTGCGCCAACGCGCGGTTGTGGTCCAGACGGGTCATTGCAGTGAACTGGCCTGGGTCAATGTCTGGCGCGTTTTGCTGGGCAATCAGTGCATTGGTGTTCGCCGGGTTGCCAACCACCAGCACTTTGATGCCGCGACTGGCGTGGTCGTTGATGGCGCGACCCTGCACCGAGAAAATTTTGGCGTTGGCTTGCAACAAATCGCTGCGCTCCATGCCCGGTCCGCGTGGCATCGCGCCCACCAGCAGTGCGTAATCGGCGTCCTTAAACGCCACATTGGGATCGTCGGTGGCCACCACGCCCTGCAATAAAGGAAAGGCACAGTCTTCCAGCTCCATCACCACGCCCTGCACGGCCTGCATGGCTTGGGGGATTTCCAGCAAATGCAGGATCACGGGCTGATTTTCACCGAGCATGTTGCCGGCGGCGATTCTGAACAGCAATTGATATCCGATTTGACCCGCGGCCCCTGTCACTGCGACACGAACTGGTTTATTCATGCAAAACTCCAAACTGGTTAAACTGATGACTTTAAGATATGGTCGGAGCGAGAGGATTTGAACCTCCGACCCCCACAACCCCATTGTGGTGCGCTACCAGGCTGCGCTACGCTCCGAGAAGCTGCGTATTTTAGCAAATCAGGCAACAAACCGCCAACACAGTTTCACACTCTTTTACATCGCCTTGGCCGGCCCGTGAATTTGCACGCATTTGCACCGCTGCAGCACCACAACAGGACCACTGATAATGGACTTGTATGAAGCCACACCGACACAGATGTCACGTGATGTGCACCACAAACTGTGCATGAGCCCAATGGCCCACGATTGATTGCAGAATGAATTACTTCAGGAGTTCCAGAATTTCTTCCAGCTCCGCACGGGTCTGCTGGATGATCTGGTAGGATTTGCTGGCTTCTTTTTCGGTCACCTGGCCGCTGAGTTTTTGCCGCGCGCCACTGATGGTGTAACCGTGATCGTAAAGCAAGGAACGAATTTGCCGAATCATCATCACATCGTTGCGCTGATAGTAGCGACGATTGCCGCGCCGTTTGACCGGCTTCAGGTTATCGAATTCGTTTTCCCAATAGCGCAACACATGCTGTTTGACATCGCATAACTTGCTGACCTCACCGATGGTGAAATATCTTTTGGCAGGGATTGGAGGCAGCGATTGGTTATGACCTTGATCCAGCATAGGCTTCTATCGTATTTTTTAATTTCTGTCCAGGCTTGAAGGCCACCACCCGTCGCTCAGCGATGGGAATTTCCTCCAGCGTTTTTGGATTTCTGCCCGGTCTGGATTTTTTATCTCTCAATTCAAAATTACCGAATCCGGAAAGCTTGATGTCATGACCCTCAATGAGTTTGTTTTTGATGGTGTCAAAAAACACACTGACGAACTCGCTGGCTTCGCGCTTGTTTAATCCAACCTCCATATACAACACTTCAGCCAGGTCTGTCTTGGTAATCGTCATTCGCCTCCTCGGATTTCAGCATTAAAACTTTCAGCTAAAAAGGATACCGCTTTTGCCACCAGCTTGTCCACATCTTTATCTTCCAAAGTGCGGTTTTTTTCCTGAAAAATCATTCCGATAGCAAAACTTTTACATCCTGATTCTATGTGGTCTCCCCTGAATACATCAAATAATACAATATCAACCAGGGATTGTCCACTTTGTTGCATGGCCGTGCGAATGGCGTGCCGCACGGCATCGAAACTCACGTTCTCATCCAGCACAATGGACAAATCCCGACGCACCGCAGGGTATTTTGATGTCGCCTGCCAATGCGGCAAAAACTGTCGACGGATGGCCGGCACATCGAGTTCTGCAAGCAACACTTCGGTTTTGATTTTCAATCGTTTCAGCAATTCAGGATGCACTTGCCCCAGCCAGCCCACGGACACCCCGTCCATGCAGAGATCGGCCTGACGTCCCGGGTGCAAATGCGCGTGCGCCGACGGCTTGAATTGCAAGGTCGCGTGGGCCCCGGCCAGCAGCGATTCCACATCGCCTTTCAGGTCATAAAAATCCACCGGTTCGTTGCTCAGGCCCCATTGCTCCGAAACACGGCGACCGCAGCGCAACAGCCCCAGCCGCTGGTGCTCTCTGATTTCTCCGTCGTGGCTGAACACCACGCCATTCTCATACAAACTCATGTCGGTGTGTTGTCTGGACACGTTGTGCTTGACGTTTTCCAGCAATCCCGGCAACAGACTGGTGCGCATCACCGCCAGGTCGCGGTTCAGCGGATTGGCCAGGGCAAAGGCGTGCGCGTCTAAGCGCGCATCCTGCAGCTGCTTTTCTGACACAAAGGAATAATTGATCACCTGTTGATAACCCAGCGCATGCAAATGATCCGCCAGCTGCGCCTCGCTGCGCAGTGTTTCCGGCATGGCGCGGCAATGCATGTGTCCGCTCAAAGCGGTCGCTGGCATGCTGTCGTAGCCCACCACACGCACCACTTCTTCAATCAAGTCTTCGGCAATCGACACGTCAAATCGCCACGACGGCGGCTGCACAGTCCACGATTCATTTTTAACTTGAACTTCAAATCCCAAATTATTGAGAATGTTAGATATTTTTTCATTTTCAACCGTGAAGCCCAACACGCGCTCGAGGTGCTGTGCCTGCAACTCAATCGGGCACCGCTGCGGCAGTCTGTCGGCCTCGCCGTGCACTTGCACCGGCCCGGGTTGACCGCCGCAAATGTCCACAATCAGCGCCGTGGCCCGCTGCATGGCACGCACTTGACCCTGCGGATCCACGCCGCGCTCAAAACGCATGGACGATTCCGTGTGAATGCCCAGACGACGGGACTTGCCCATCACCGTGGCCGGGTCAAAAAACGCCGACTCCAGCACCACGGACTCGGTGGCGTCGCTGACGCCGCTGTCTTTGCCGCCGATCACCCCGGCCACAGCCAGAGGCCGTGAAGCATCGGCAATCATCAAAAATTCAGCGTCCAGCGTGGCTTCACTGCCATCCAGTAAAACCATCTGCTCGCCGGGGTGAGCCATGCGCACACACAATGGCGTTTGCAGGCTGGCCAAATCAAAGGCGTGCATCGGCTGACCCAGCTCCAGCATCACATAATTGGTCACGTCCACCACCGGGTGAATCGGCCGCAAACCGCTGCGACGCAGCTTTTCTGTCAACCACAACGGCGATTGCGCGTCTGTGCGCAAGCCGGTGATCACCCGACTGACGTATTGTGGACAGCCATCCAAAGCCTGTATATCCACATCAATTTTGGCATCGGTGACTGCCTCAATGGACTGGATATCCGGCGCCGTGACGGCGGCGTTATTGACTGTGGCCACTTCACGAGCGATGCCTGCAATACAGAAACAATCGGCGCGATTTGGCGTCAAATCGACGTCAATCAACACATCATCAAGCCCCAGAACAGCGCGCAGATCAGTCCCATTTGCACACGCCGGCGGCAGCGACATCAGGCCTTCGCCGTCCTGACTGAGCCCCAGTTCCACCTCGGAACACAACATGCCATGCGATTCCACACCGCGCAATTTGGCCTGTTTAATTTTAAAATCGCCGGGCAACACGGCACCGATCCGCGCCAGCGGCGCTTTCAGTCCGACCGCCGCGTTGGGTGCGCCGCAGACGATTTGCAATGTGCCATCGCCGCAATCAACCTGACAGACGTTGAGTTTTTCCGCATCGGGGTGTTTGTGTACGGCAGTGATTTCGCCCACCACGACGCCACTGAAGGCGCCGGCCGCCGGCTCATGGCCATCGACTTCCAACCCCAGCATGGTCAACTGTTCGATCAATTCTTTACTGTCCACCTTGGGATTGACCCATTCCCGCAGCCATTTTTCACTGAATTTCATACCGTTTATGTTCGCTCTTTAGATGTGTCATCTTCGTTGCAGGCACACCCTGCAACGCATTCAATTCCGCTTGCGCCTTGCAACACCAGCCATCAATTAAACTGGGCCAAAAAGGCCAGATCGTTTTCAAAAAAGCTGCGCAAGTCGACCACCCCGTAACGCAACATGGCAAATCGCTCAACGCCAAGGCCAAAGGCAAAGCCTGTGTAGACGTCCGGGTCAATGCCACCGGAACGCAACACGTTGGGGTGCACCATGCCGCAACCCAGCACCTCCAGCCAATCACTCTGACCTGACGCTTTCTTCCATTCCACGTCCACCTCTGCAGACGGTTCCGTGAAGGGGAAATACGACGGCCGCAAGCGAATCTTCAAATCTTCTTCAAAAAACGCGTTAACAAATTGATTGAGCACACCTTTCAGTGAAGCAAACGTCACCGATTTACCGATCACCAGGCCTTCAACCTGGTGAAACATCGGGGTGTGCGTCTGATCGGAATCGCTGCGGTAGACCTTGCCCGGCGCAATCACACGCAGCGGGGGTTTGCGATCTTTCATGGCACGAATCTGCACCGGCGAAGTGTGCGTTCTCAACAAATGCCCGTCGGGGAAATAGAAGGTGTCGTGCATCGCCCGCGCCGGATGATGCGCTGGAAAATTGAGCGCTTCAAAATTGTGAAAGTCGTCTTCAATTTCAGGCCCCGTGACCACCTCAAAACCCATGTTGACAAACAAACGGTTGATGCGCTGCATGGCGCGGGTCACCGGGTGCAGGCCACCGGGTTTGCGTCCGCGTCCAGGCAAGGTGACGTCCACCGTCTCCGCGAGCAGCTTGCGGTCAAGCTCGGCTGCCTGCAGTGCGTCCTTGCGCTCCTGGATGGCGCTGAACAAAGCCGTTTTGACGCGGTTGATTTCCATGCCCATGGCTTTTTTCTCATCCGCCGGCAAGGCCCCCAGGGCTTTCATGCTGGCGGTCACCACGCCTTTTTTCCCCAGGTAATTGACGCGCACCTGATCCAGCGCCTGGGAATCTGCGGCCGCGGCGATGTCTGCCAGGCCCTGTTCGAGTGTTTTTGACAATTCGGTCACTTCACATCTTCCAGTCATAAAAATAAAAAAGAGGAATCAGCCAAGAGCCGACTCCTCTTTGAATGCGTTTGACAATGCGTTTGCGGGTCGAGTGACCCGGCGGCATCAACCCAATGCGGCCTTGGCTTGTTCCACCACGGCTGCAAACCCGGCTTTGTCGTGTACAGCCATGTCGGCCAACACTTTACGGTCCAAAGAGATTTCAGCTTTTTTCAGACCGTTGATAAATCGGGAATAGGACAGGCCATTGTTTCTGGCCCCGGCATTGATGCGCGTGATCCACAGCGCACGAAATTGTCTTTTTCTCTGTTTGCGATCGCGGTAAGCGTATTGCCCTGCCTTGATCACTGCCTGTTTGGCAACGCGGTAGATTTTGCGTCGGGCGTTGTAATAGCCCTTGGCCAGTTTCAGGACTTTCTTGTGTCTTCTGCGCGCCTGAACGCCTCTTTTAACTCGAGCCATGTGTCACCTCCTTCAGGAATACGGCAGCAGACGAGCCACTGATTTCTCATCGGCCTCATGCACCAGGTCGGTGCCACGCAAATTGCGTTTGCGCTTCTGGCTCATCTTGGTCAGGATGTGACTGCGGAACGCGTGTTTGCGCTTGAAGCCACTGGCTGTTTTGCGGAACCGTTTGGCGGCCCCTTTTTTGGTTTTCATTTTCGGCATAAATACCTCCGTTCTGTTGTTTATAACACCCCGAACAAGTAGCCTTGCGGCTTTCGTCGTTCCTGACTCGTCAGGGCTTGTTATGTTGTTCAGATCACTTGGCTGCTTTCGGTGAAAGCATCATGATCATGAACCGACCTTCCATTTTCTTGGGACGGCTTTCGACCGTCGCCTCATCCTGTAACTCGTTTTCCACTCGGTCAAGCATCACACTGCCCAAGTCCCGGTGCGCCAGCTCCCTGCCGCGAAATTGCACCGTCACCTTGACTTTGTTGCCCTCACCGAGGAATCGTCTCATGTTGCGCAGCTTCACCTGGAAATCGGCCTCTTCGGTGTTGGGCCTGAATTTGACCTCCTTGAGCTGCACTTTTTTCTGTTTCTTTTTGGCCGCCTGGCGCTTTTTGGTTTGCTCGAACTTGAATTTCCCGTAATCCATGATCTTGCACACCGGTGGGTCGGCTTTCGGTGATATCTCAACCAGATCGAGGCCTTTCTGCCTGGCCTGGTCAATGGCCATGCGTGTGTCCATCACCCCCACCTGATTGCCCTCTTCGTCAATCACGCGCACTTCAGGAACTCTGATCTGATTGTTCCTGCGAACATTGTCTTTGTTAGCGATTATTCAATCCTCCACTTCAATTCTTGTTTTCGACCTGACGGTGCAGCAGCGTCACCAGGTCATCCGGCGACATCGAACCGAGGTCTTCACCCGCGTGCGATCGCACGCTCACGGTATTATCCGCCATCTCCTGGTTGCCGACAACTATTAAATAAGACACCTTGGCCAGCGTGTGTTGGCGAATTTTATAGCCGATCTTTTCGTTTCTCAAGTCCAAAATGACCCTAAATCCCTGATTTTTCAATGTTTCGCTGATTTCCGCCGCGTATTCGGACTGTTGACCGGTGATATTCACCACCGCGGCCTGCACCGGCGCCAGCCACAACGGCAGATTGCCGGCGTGGTGTTCGATCAAAATACCGATGAATCGCTCAAAAGATCCAAGGATGGCGCGGTGCAACATCACCGGCGGTTTGCGTTCGCCGTCTTCATCAACAAAGCTGGCATCCAGACGCGCCGGCATGGAAAAATCCACTTGAATGGTGCCGCACTGCCACACCCGGTCCAGACAATCCTTGAGTGAGAATTCGATCTTGGGGCCATAAAAGGCGCCTTCGCCTGGCAATTCTTCCCAGGGAATTTGCTTGCCGTCGAGTGCATCGGCCAACGCTTTTTCTGCGCGGTCCCAAACCTCATCATCGCCGACCCGCTGCTCCGGCCGTGTCGACAGGCGGTAGATGATCTCGCTGAAACCAAAATCGGCGTACACTTCGTGTAACAGGTCGATGAATTCCGACACCTGTTGTTGTATCTGATTTTCAGTGCAGAAAATGTGGGCGTCGTCCTGCACAAAACCGCGCACGCGCATCAGCCCGTGCAAGGCACCCGAGGGTTCGTTGCGGTGACAGGAGCCGAATTCCGCCAGCTTCAGCGGCAGATCGCGGTAGGATTTCAGACCCTGGTTGTACACTTGCACATGGCAGGGGCAGTTCATCGGCTTGACCGCAAACATGCGGTGTTCGCTTTCCACACTGAACATGTCGTCGCCGAATTTGTCGGCGTGGCCAGATTTTTCCCACAGAGTGTATTCAACCACCGCCGGGGTGTTGATTTCCTGATAATCGTGTTGTTTCAGCTGCGCCCGCATGTACTGGCGCAGACTTTGATAAATCGACCAGCCGCGCGGGTGCCAGAACACCATCCCCGGCGCCTCTTCCTGAAAATGGAACAGGTCCATTTGCTTGCCCAGTTTGCGGTGATCGCGTTTTTCCGCCTCGGCCAGACGGTGCAAATGATCTTTCAGATCCTGCTTGTTGAGCCAGGCGGTGCCGTAAATGCGTTGCAGCATTTCATTGCGGCTGTCGCCGCGCCAGTAGGCGCCGGCCACGTGGGTCAGTTTAAACACCTTCAATTTCGATGTATTGGGCACGTGCGGCCCACGGCACAAATCGACAAACTCGCCCTGACGGTACAGGCTGAGCACTTCATCGGCGGGAATGTCGCGAATGATGTCGGCCTTGTATTTTTCCCCCAGCGATTCAAAAAACTTGATGGCTTCATCGCGGCTCAATTCAAATCGTTCAACCGGCAGTTTTTCCTTGACGATTTGATTCATTTCCTGGCTGATGGCCTGCAAGTCCTCGTCGCTGAAGTGATGTTCGCTGGAAAAATCGTAATAAAATCCGTTTTCGATCACCGGTCCGATGGTGACCTGAACCTTTGGATACAGGCGTTTGACCGCTTGCGCCAGCAGGTGCGCGGTGGAATGGCGCACGACCTCCAGACCGGCGTCATCGCGACCGGTGACGATCGCCAGTTGGGCGTCGTCTTCGATCACGGTCGACAAATCCACCAGTTGGCCATTGACCTGGGCCGCCAGGGCGGCGTTCAGCAACCCGGGGCCGATGTCTTCGGCCACCTGAGCCGCGCTCAAGGGGGCGTCGTATTGTCTTTGACTGCCATCAGTCAGTGTAATGGTTGGCATGGCGTCGTTCCACTTGCTGTTTTAAAGTTATTGCGGCCCGAATTGTTCGGACCGTTGCGTTCACACGGGGCGCACCCAGGCATTTCATCGGGACAAAAAAAAAGCACCCGGAGTGCTTTTGATTCATCCAGGTCGATTGATTGTTGCCTATGTGGTTCGTGTGCTTTTCATGATCGCGTGATTATAGCACCGATGAGACAACCAGGGAAAGGTCGCGCACGAAAAAAATCACGCGGCGCAGATGGCCAGGTAGCGGGCGATCACATCGCGCATGCCGTGTTCGATGCATTCCACCGTGAATGCATGACCAATGGACACTTCAAGCACATCGGGGATCTCAAGAAAGCGGGCCAGATTGCCAAGATTCAGATCGTGCCCCGCGTTGACGCCCAGCCCCATTGACTGTGCGCACGCTGCGGCGTTGCGGTATGTCGACAAAACGGCGTCTGCTTCGGCGCCGCCAAAGGCCCGCGCATAGGCTTCCGTGTACAGCTCAATGCGATCGGCGCCGATGCCCGAAAGCGCGTTGATTTGTGCCTCGTCGGGGTCCATGAACAGCGATGAGCGCACCCCCCAGTCGGCCAGTCGTTTGCACACCGCCTGCAAGCGCGCGCCCTGCGTGTGCACATCCCAGCCATGGTCCGATGTCAATTGCTGAGGTGAATCCGGCACCAGCGTGCATTGATCCGGCCGGGTGGCTTCAATGAGTTCAAGAAACGCATCGCCCGGATAGCCTTCCACATTGAATTCCACGCCTTCATAATCGCGCACCAGCGCGGCCAGCTCACGCGTGTCCTGCCGCGTGATGTGTCGCTCATCCTGGCGTGGATGCACCGTCAGGCCGCGCACCCCAAGGGCCAGGAGTTTTTCGGCAAAACACAACACATCCGGATAACCGGTGCCGCGCGCGTTGCGCAACAGGGCAATTTTGTTTAGATTGATGCTGAGTTGAGTCATGGCGGTGATGGCCTGCTGGTCTGCGTTGATGAGCCGCAAGCATACCACAGAGCCGCCACGCAACCAATCCTTGCTGAACCCGCCGTGCACGCGCCGTCGCCGTGAACCGGGGGCTCAGAATTGGTTCAGTTCAAGTTGTTGAGGGACTGCCAGCATTTGGCCGGTTTTTGCCGGCGTTTGGAGTCGTATTGCATGATCTGGCACTCGTGATCGGCGCTTTGTCGATCCTGGGCCACCGCCGTCAACGTCCAACCCTCGCTGTGCAGTTCAGCGATCAGGTCGCCGGGGCTGTAATACAAGGTGTAGGCGTGCCATTGCAGCGTCGGGTTCTGGTAGGCTCGGTCCTGCGACAGGTCTGACAGACTTTGTGGGTAGCGGCCGGTCCTGTGCTTGTAAGCCTCCAATTGACTGACCAGCTCCAGCAATTGGCTCTGTGCATCAAGGCGCACTGACTTGAGCTGGTGAGCGCGCTGAGTTGACAGCGCATAGCCCACCAGCACAGTGACTAACAACACCCCTAGCATGACATCCAGTATCCCCACACTGCGCAGCATTCGAATCATCAGTTCGGTCTCTCCTGGCGAGCAATGAACACCACTTTGTCCGGCGCGTCCATTTCGCCACTGTAATAATAGGTGAAATAATAGGTCTGGCCGCGTTTCAGATCCATGCGGTTGACACCAAGCGCTTTGCCGTCTTCGTCCGACAGGCCGCTCAGGCGTGCATCCACACGCAGCGGAAAACGCTGGCCATCGATGACAATTTGCGTGCCACCTGATTCCAGACCATCAAAGCGCCCCGTTTCCACCGCCAGTGCATACGGCGATCGGGCGTGGGCTGTCAAGGCGCCCAGCAGCGCGATGACAATGGCAAACAGTGTGCGTTTTTTCATGTGCATTCCTCCAGTCACTGGGATCCCAGGTTGCTCCAGTTGCGTCGGCGCCAGGTGAAGGTCTTCAACTGGATGTCCAGCTCGCCGTCGGCGCCTTCCACAATCACGTGGGTGGTGCCGCCGCCGTAGTTTTCCAACACCGGCGGGCTGCCGACGATCAGGTCATTGATGAACAGGCCGTCGCCCTGTGCCACGGTGGTCACCGGATTGCCCTGATTGTCCACCACGGTGAATTCATCTTCGAAAATACTGCCCTCGTCGGGCACTCCGCCGGACAAGGGGTTCACCGCCATCAGCCACGAGGTGCCACCGGCCAGACACGGGTTGTCGCCGCCGGGGATGATGGTGGAAAACAGCAGCAGTCCGTTGCCGATGCGGGTCATCGGGTTGGTCATGCGCTCGCCCTGTTGCGGCAATTTAATGCGCCAGCCACGCACACCGGAGTCCGGATTGATGCCGGGGTTGTTGCTCAACTCGCGCAAAGTGCCCTGCGTGTTTGAAATGCTTTGCTCAACGATGCCGCTGCCCAGGTAGTCAATCGGCACGTCGGTGTTTTCGATGCCATCGACCACGGCCACCACGTATTGCGTTTTGGCGTCGTGAATCGAACGGTCGGGAATTTCCAGGTATTTGCCGGTGCCAAACATCACCACCGCGTCTTTGCTCAGTGACTGGTCCGGGAACGGGTAGCCGATGACCCGAGGTTTTTGCGTGATTGGGCGTTCCATGATGTTGTCGGCCTTGACCACGCGGGTGATGCCGTTTTGCCAGTCGCCGGGATCACCCGTCAGATCAAAGCGCCACAGGTTGCCGTACAGATCGCCCGCATAGGCGTAGTCGGTGCCCTGGTCGGTGCCCAATTCTTCGCCCGCGCTGTTGCGGATCTTGGAGCTGTCCACGCCGATGATCGGCGCCAGGCCATTCGGCGTGTGCGTGGTGCCGACGCCGGTGTCCAGTTTGGCAATCATCTGGCCGGTGGCCACATCCACAACAAACATCACGGCGTGTCCCGAACCGCTGGTGAAGCCGTCCAGTTCAGAATTGTTGTAACCGTTCGGCAACAGCGCCACCCATTGACCGGTGGACGACAAGCGCACCACCGTGGGTTCGCCGTAGGTGTAGCCCAGATCGGCGTCGTCGGCGTCGGTGAATTCCCACAACACGCGCGGTTGCAGGGCGTCGGTGTTGGTGACGTCCAGCGCCACGTACGCCTGACCGCCATAGCGCAGACCGGTGACCACCAGCGAGCGCCATTGGTCATTGATCAACACGTCTTTAAGCATCGGTGACCCGTCCACAAAAGTGCGGTGATCGTAGGCTGGGTTGGCCAGCTTGTGAATGTGTTCAAAGGCTTTGGACGGGATCAGTGCCCATTTCTCTTCGCCACTTTGCATGTCAAAAGCGTGCAGCATGCCGTCGTTGGCACCGACCAGCACCAGGTTGGCGCGGTCTTTTTTCGCCAGTTTGAATTCTTCATAGGGGTTGTCCTGCTCCGGCGAACCGTCCGGCCACAGGTTGTCGTCGTAAATTTCCGAAGGCCCGCGCACAATCAACGGACGTGAGTGGATGATGTCACCAAGCAAATTCACGCGGTTGCGGAAGCTGCCGTCGTTCTGCAACTCCCTGGACTGATCGCCGCGCAGGAAGGCCAGCAGCTCGGTTTCGTTGCGGTTCAGGTTTTGCAACAACTGGCTGGCATTGACGCTCAGCAGCGAGCGCAGGTAAGTGCTCATGCCCGGCCCCAGCGGGCTGATGGTGTTGGCGATTTCATCGAAGACAAAAATGCGCCGGTCCAGCTGCTTGATTTCATTGCTGCCGGTGGCCTTGCAGTAGCCGCCGGTCAGAATGCAGGCGCTGTCCCACAGGGTGTTGCCGAAGGTGCCGTCGGAATTGACCGAGCGGGCCTGCAGGTAACCGGTCCAGGTGGAGGTGTCAAAGCTCGGCGTGACCGCTAGGGTGCTGGCGGTGATGACCCCGGAGGACACCGCCGAGGTGCTGCCGCGGGCCACGCGTTCCAATACTTTGTTGACAATGCTTTCCAGCGCCTCGATCAGGTCGCCCGGTGAATTGGCGGAAATGAAATCGCCGCGCGAGTTGACCGATGAATGCCACAAATCGTCGACCCGGCCGCGTTCACTGGCCACCGCATCCGGCCAGGTGATGCTGCCGTCCCTGAGGCCTTTGTACAACAGATTCTGAATGCTGCGCTGATCCAGTTCACATTGCGCTTCAGTCAGGTATTCGCGGCACTCCAGCACCATTTCCGGGCGAATGCCCAGGCCGATGTTGTAGGTGACCATGTGCTGCCAGTAGGCCGGGTCGTTTTTCGGATTCCAGATGAAGGCTTCGTTTTCCCATTCGTCCTGGCCCGGCTCAAATTCGATGATGTTGCCGTTGGCGTCGGTGTAATCCGCCTTGAATGGGCGCACCGCGTTGTCCAGGTTGGGCATCAAGTCATTGGCCCAATAGTGAAAGGCCACATCCGATAAGGTGTCGCCGTTGTTGGGCGCTGGGTAAATGCGCGATTCGCCGGTGCCTGTGTAGGTGCCGTAGCGCCCTTCCGAGTCGCCCGGCAGGGTGATGCCGGTGTCTTCATCGTCGGTCTGCACGTTGGCCGCCGAGCCATTCCACAGGCCGTCGGAAATGGAAATGTGGAAGTTCTGCTGACAACTGAGGTTGTCGCCGAAATCGGTGGACTTGTAAGTTGTATCGCGCTGAAACAACTCACCGGCGCGTTTGTAGGCCGAACGCAACGGTGTGAATCCTGAGGTCGGGTTTTGGAACATCCACTCAAAAAACTGGTTGCGCCACACGCCGTCGAAAATATCCGGGACATTGAAATGCGTTTGCGTGTTCAGTGCCTGCCAGGTCATCTTGAAATTTTTATCCAGCGAGGTGAAAGCGCGCGAGATCGCCGATTTGGCCAGTTTGTGCCGCACGTTGTAGTAGCTGTACCAGTTGGCAAAGTTCTGCATGTCGATCTGATTGGAACCAACGTATTCCCAGTAATCGCCGTCGTTGGTGTCAACCATGTCATCAAAGCTCGCGTCGGCGTCGCCCTTCCAGCGGTAGTAAAACGCTTCGGTGCCGTTGCTGCGAATTTGTCTTGATGTGGGATACTCATCGTAATACAGGTTGCCGTCGCGCACATTCTCAATGGCTTGAATGCCCGGCACGCGCTCAAAACGAATGCCGACGCGGCCGTTGTTGGTTTTCACCAGTTCCTGCACCGGCACGTAATGGTTGTACAAATCCACCTTGCCAAACCAGGTGTTGAATCCGTCCACCCAGGCGCTCGATGGATTGGCGTTGGGAAACTGTGTGCCATCGGCGCGAAACGGCGGCACGTATTCAAGATCGGGGTTGTAGTAGCCCTTGTTGGCGTCGTAGGACGCGTAGGCGTACAGTCGCTCGCCGGTGATTTCCCGCGCCGACAGATCACCCCAGGCCATGGACCCGGAATCGTCGAATGTCAGGGCAATGGC
>JBNLBT010000052.1:0-22555 GCA_050303435.1 Marinicellaceae bacterium | reverse complement strand
ATCACGGGCATCGATTGTAGCGGTTGGCATGCACTCTGACAAGTGACGCGGGCTGCCGGTGTGTCATCCCCAGTGCGGTGGGTCAAACACACGGCACTCAATTGAAACAATCCTGCACCCAAGGAAAAAGGCATGAGCACAGAAGACATCAAAGAATTGCGTGCACTCACTGGCGCCAGCCTGCTGGACTGTAAAACAGCGCTTGAACAGAGCCATGGATCGTTGCAGCAAGCGCGCTTGAAGCTGGAAGCGCAACAACAACAGCGTGCGCAGGCGCGTGCCAATCGTTGTGCACCCGCCGGGCGTGTGCTGGCGCTGTGTGACGCCGATGCCAAATTTGCTGCCATTGCGCACGTGAAGTGTGAAAGCGATTTCGCCGCCAATTGCACGGAATTCAGGCAAACGCTTGAGGCCATTGTGCACTGCGCTGTGCAACAACGCGTGCGTGCCGTCGGAGATCTATTGAATGCGACTTGCACAGCCGAAGGCCAGACGGTGGCGCAGCGTCTGGAATGGTTGGCCGCGCAAATGCGTGAGCGCGTGGGTTTATTCAGTTACCAATGGCTGTGCGCAGAAGATGGTGCACTCGCCGTGTGCAATCACCGCGGACTCATCGCAGCGGCGGTGGAAGTGACCGGTGCTGAGGCCACAGAGCGCGAATTGTTGGCGCGACAACTGGTGATCCATCCCGCCATTGCGGTGTCGCAACAATCCCTGTCCACAGAGGCATTGAAAGGCATGCAGCGTGCAGCGCGCGCGCAGGCCCGTGAACAGGGTGTGCCTGAGTGGCGGGTGGATGAACGCGGCGAAAGACTGTTGCAACAGCGACTGGATGAGGCGCTGTTGTTGCGTCAGCCATGGCACCTGCAGACCGAGCTCTCGGTGGCGCAATGGCTCACCAGACGCCAGGCCGCGGTGCTGCGTTTTCGCCGCTGCGCCGTGGTCGATGCCAAACCGGTGTGGGACTGATTTTCTGCCGCAGAGAATGATTTGCATCGCGGCTTGCCTGCACGCGTCGGCGTGTGGTAAAATCCCCGCGCTTTTTGTCCGGGCGCCGAATCCATGTGTTTTGGTTTCCGGTCAATTGAATGTCTGTGCAGGACCCCGGTGGCAGTCGGGTGCCGTCTTTAGAAAGATCGGTTGGCTGTCATGGTTTTGTGCATTGTTTTAAAACCCTTAAATTCATAGGTAATCACGATGGCTAACGTCACAGTTAAACAGCTGCTGGAAGCTGGTGCCCATTTCGGTCACAACACCAGATACTGGAACCCCAAAATGTCGCCTTATTTGCACGGCGCGAAGAATAAAATTCACCTGGTCAACCTGCAAAAAACTCAGGAATTGTTTCACGACGCACTGAACTTCATCAGCAAAGTGGCTTCTCGCCGCGGCAAAGTGTTGTTCGTTGGCACCAAACGCGCTGCCAGCAAGTCGATTCGTGAAGAAGCCCTGCGCTGCGGCATGCCGTTTGTTTCACACCGCTGGCTGGGTGGCATGTTGACCAACTACAAGACGGTCAAACAATCGATCCGTCGCTTGACCGACCTGGAGCAAATGCAGGCCGAAGGCAAACTGGTTAAATTTGTTAAAAAAGAGCAGCTGGAAATGAGCCGGGAAATGGCCAAACTGGAAAAATCCCTGGGCGGCATCAAGGACATGAAAGGATTGCCCGATGCGCTGTTCGTCATCGACACTGCGTACGAATCCATTGCCATCAATGAAGCCAAAAAACTGGGCATCCCGGTGGTGGCTGTGGTTGACACCAACAATTCGTTTGAACGCATTGATTACATGGTGCCTGGCAACGACGATTCAATCAAAGCGATTCGTCTGTACACCGCAACCGTGGCCGATGCGGTGCTGGAAGGCCGTGCCTCCATGCAGTTGGCGCCGGTGGAAGAGGTGGCTGAGAAAACAGGCGATGACGCGCAAGAGGCGGAAGCCAAAGCCGAGAAAAAGACGGTGAAGAAAACCGTGAAAAAAGCCGTCGAAGCGGACGCGGATGATGCAGCGGCTGAAGCCGATGCGGTGGCTGAAACAGCCGCCGAAGTCGCTGACGAGCAAGCCGAATCTGATGAATCTGTGAAAAAAGTGGCCAAGAAAACCGCCAAAAAAGTGGCCAAGAAGACCGCCAAGAAAGTGGCCAAGAAAACCACCAAGAAAAAAGTGGCCAAGAAAACCGCCAGTAAAGCGGCCGACGACGAATAAGACCGACCGCCCAGCGATCGATCATTTAATAAACCGGCAGTCCGGCAACGGGCTGCCCGAAATGAGGAATTGAAATGAGCATAACCGCATCCATGGTTAAAGAACTGAGGGAGCGCACCGGTGCCGGCATGATGGAGTGCAAAAAAGCGCTGGTGGAAACCAACGGTGACATCGAAACCGCCGTTGAAAACCTGAGAAAATCCGGTGCAGCGAAAGCCGCCAAAAAAGCCGGCCGTGTGGCCGCTGAAGGGGTCATCAAAGTGGCCAGTTCGGACGACGCCAAACGCATCGCTGTGGCTGAAATCAATTGCGAAACCGATTTCGTTGCCAAGGACGGAAATTTCCTGGACTTTGCACAGCGGGTCACCGATCACGCCCTGGCGCAATCACTGGACAGCGCTGAAGCGGTGTTGGCCTCAGAGCTGGACGGTAAAACCGTGGAAGAATTGCGCACCGATCTGATCGCCAAAATCGGTGAAAATGTGCAGTTGCGTCGCGTGCAACTGATCGAAAGTCAGGGCGGTGAGCTGGGTCATTACCTGCACGGTCAGAAAATTGGCGTGGTCATCGATGTCATCGGTGGCGATGAAGATTTGCGCAAAGATCTGGCCATGCACGTGGCCGCTGCCAATCCAGAATTCGTGGCAGAAAAAGACGTCTCCAGTGAAGTGCTGGAGAAAGAAAAGGAAATCCTCATTGCGCAGGCTCAGGATTCCGGCAAACCGGCAGAAATCATTGAAAAAATGGTGCAGGGCCGTTTGCGCAAGTTTTTGGCCGACATCACCCTGTTGGGTCAGGGCTTTGTTAAAGACCCCGATACCACGGTTGAAAAACTGCTGAAATCCAATGGCGCCAGCGTGACCCAGTTCGTGCGTTTTGAAGTGGGCGAGGGCATTGAGAAAAAAGAAGACAATTTTGTCGAAGAGGTGATGGCCCAAGCCCGTGGAGAATAACTCCTTGGTCTATAAACGGGTGTTGCTGAAGCTCAGCGGCGAAGCGCTGATGGGCGAGGAAGACTATGGCATCGACCCCAACGTCATCAACCGGATCTCCGCGGAAATCGCCCAGGTGCACAACCTGGGCGTTGAAGTTGGCATCGTCATCGGTGGCGGCAACATTTTCCGCGGCGCCGGGCTGGCCAAGTCCGGCATCGACCGGGTCACCGGTGACCACATGGGCATGCTGGCCACGGTGATCAATTCCCTGGCGTTGCAGAATGCGTTGGAAAAACAGGGCATCAAAGTGCGGGTCATGTCCGCCATCCAGATTCACGAAGTGTGTGAAGACTACATTCGCCGGCGCGCCATTCGGCATTTGCAAAAACGCAACATCACGGTGTTTGCGGCGGGCATTGGCAATCCGTTTTTCACCACCGATTCGGCGGCCTGTCTGCGGGCCATAGAAGTGGGTGCCAACGTGGTGCTCAAAGCCACCAAGGTGGACGGCATTTATTCGGCCGATCCGGTGAAAAATCCCAACGCCACAAAATACGATCACCTCACCTACGACGAAGTGATTGAAAAGAAACTGGAAGTCATGGACACCGCGGCGGTGGTCTTGTGCAGAGACCAGAAAATGCCCATTCGCATCTTCAACATGGGCCAGGAAAACGCCTTGATGGAAATAGTCAAGGGTAGTAACATTGGCACAATCGTAACCGGATAACAGGTCTGAATCATGATCAATGACATCATCAAGGATGCCGAAGTGAGAATGGGCAAATCCATCGAATCGTTTCAACACGAACTGAAGGGTGTGCGCACCGGTCGGGCCAACACTGCGCTGCTTGATGGCATTCATGTGGACTATTACGGCAATGAAACACCGCTGAACCAGGTGGCCAATGTGAGTGTGCAAGATGCGCGCACCCTGGCGGTCACACCGTGGGAAAAAAACATGATCGCGCCGATCGAAAAGGCCATCATGAGTTCCGACCTGGGGCTCAATCCGGTGAGTGCCGGCATGACCATCCGCATTCCTTTGCCGCCGTTGACCGAAGAACGCCGCAAAGAGCTGGTTAAAGTGGTGGGGCAAATCAGCGAGCAGGCCAAGGTCGCGATTCGCAACATTCGCCGCGACGCCAATCACGACATCAAGCAACTTCAGAACGAAAAGGAAATCACCGAAGATCAGATGCACCAGTCCGAAAAGCAGATTCAGGATCTGACCGACAAATTCGTCAATAAAGTGGATGAGCTGGCGGAAGTCAAAGAAAAGGAATTGATGGAAATCTGAGCATTTCCGTCGAACGGCCCTGCACCATGGAAATACAGCACATCGCCATCATCATGGACGGGAATGGTCGCTGGGCTTCGCAACGCAACCGACCGCGCACCTTCGGCCATCAGGCCGGAGTGAAAACAGTGCGGGCCGTCATTGAAGCCTGCATCGAACGGGGCATCCCCACACTCAGTCTGTTTGCTTTCAGCAGTGAAAACTGGAACCGGCCGAAAAAAGAAGTGCAGCGATTGATGGATCTGTTTCTCAAATCACTTAAAAAAGAATTTCCCGAACTGTACAAACAAGGCGTGTGTTTGAAATTTCTGGGCGACGTGAGCCGTTTTTCCGACAAACTGCAGGTCACCATGCAAGAAGTGCAGGGGCGGGTGCCTGAAACGATCAAACTCAATCTTAATGTGGCGGTCAACTACGGCGGTCGTTGGGACATTGTGCAGGCGGCCCGTGCATTGGCCGACCGAGTGGCGCAGGGCGCGCTGGATCCGGCGGAAATTGATGAGGCCGCATTTGCCGCTGAAATGAGCGGCGCGCAATGCCCCGATCCGGACATTCTCATCCGCACCGGCGGCGATTTCCGCGTGTCAAACTTCATGTTGTGGCAGCTGGCCTATTCCGAATTGTTTTTCCTGCCCACGCTGTGGCCGGATTTCAGCAAACAGGATTTGCATCGCGTGTGTGAAGCGTTCCAGCAACGCGAACGGCGTTTCGGCCGGGTTAAAGAGAACGCGCATGCTTAAACAACGCGTGATCACCGCCGTGTTGCTGGCCCCGTTGGTGCTGGCGATCATCTGGTTTGTGCGCAACCCGGCGTACTACGGCTTGTTCGTGGCGTTGCTGCAGGGCATGTCAACGTATGAATGGCTGCGGCTCAACCGCGCCGCGCAGGCGAGCGCCGCTGGGGCCGCCTTGGTGAGCGCCGGCGCAGTGTGGTGGCTGGCACAAAACCCGCAATGGTTGCCGACTGACGGCACTGTGATGATGCTGTTTGCCGGGCTCTGGTTGCCGGTGCTGATGTGGTTGAAACAGCGCCATTGGGGGCGCAGCAATTCGCGCGCTGCCTTGCGCATCAAAGGACTGTATGGCGCATTGCTGATCGCACTGTTTGGCGTCTCACTGAACGCAGTGCACGCCATTCCGCGCGGCAACGAATGGACGCTGGCCATGTTTTTGTTGATCTGGGTGGCCGACATTGGCGCCTACACCAGCGGCAAGAATTTCGGTCGCCATAAACTGGCGCCCGGCATCAGCCCCGGTAAAACCGTGGAAGGCGCGCTGGGCGCGTTGGTGTTGGCCACCGGCTACGCGGTGTTGCTGGCCTGGTACTTTGCCCTGCCACTGTGGCCCCTGGTGCTGGGGGTGCCATTGATCGCGGCTTTCTCCATTGTTGGCGATCTGGCCGCCTCCCTGGGCAAACGTCACGTCAACGCCAAAGACAGTTCCCAATTGTTGCCAGGCCATGGCGGCTTCATTGACCGCTTTGACAGCCTGATTGCCGCTGCGCCGGCGTTTTATCTGTTTCAGCAAGGCCTGTTGTCATGACCCGTGTCCTGCTGCTCGGGGCCACCGGTTCAATCGGGGATTCCACGCTGGATTTGCTGCGCCGACACCCCGATCAGTTTCAGCTGCACGGTCTCACGGCGCACACGCAAAGCGATAAGCTGGCGGCCCTGGCCAAAGAGTTCAACGCCGCGCACGCCGTCATCACTGACCCCAATCACTATCCGTCTTTGCAACAGGGTTTGAATGGCGCGCGCTGTGAAGCCGCGGCCGGTGAACAGGCGATGCTGGATTTGTGCGCCGATCCGGCGGTTGACCTGGTGGTGGCGGGCATCGTTGGCAGCGCCGGCATGCCGGCGGTGATGGCCTGTGTGGAACAGGGCAAAACCCTGTTGCTGGCCAACAAAGAGTCGCTGGTGCTGGCCGGTGAACTGGTGATGCGTGCAGCGGCGCACAGCGGTGCGCGCATTGTGCCGCTGGACTCTGAACACAACGCGATTTATCAATGCCTGCCGGACGATTACCGTGTCGGCCAGCGCCCGGCACAAGTACAGCGTGTGGTGCTGACGGCTTCCGGCGGCCCGTTTCACGACTGGCCGATCGAGCGTTTCGCCGCGATCACCCCGGCGCAGGCGGTGGCGCACCCGAAATGGGACATGGGGGCAAAAATATCGGTGGATTCCGCCACTTTGATGAACAAAGGGCTGGAAGTCATTGAAGCGCACTGGCTGTTTGATCTGCCCTGGCAAGACATCGATGTGCTGGTGCACCCGCAAAGTGCAGTGCATTCGCTGGTGTATTTCCAGGACGGTTCGGTGCTGGCGCAACTGGGGGTGGCGGACATGCGCGTGCCAATCGCCTACGCCCTGGGCCTGCGCAAGCGGCTGGCCAGTGGCGCTGAACACCTCGATCTGGCGGCGCTGGGTCAGTTGACCTTCAGTCCGCCGGATCTGCACAAGTTTCCGTGCCTGCAACTGGCGTACGACGCCTTGCGTTCTGGCGGCAGCGCGGCGGCGGTGTTGAATGCGGCGAATGAAGTGGCGGTGGACCATTTTCTGCGCGGGCGCATCGAATTTAATCGCATCGCTCAGGTCAATGATACAATGATGCACAAACTGGCCGATGCAAAAACGGCGCAAAACATAGAGGAATTGATGGATCTGGATCGCCGGGTGCGCGCACAAACGACTGAACTGCTGGGTTCTCATGGGTGAGTTTATCGGTTCCATATTCTGGTTGCTGGTGACCCTCGGTGTGCTGGTCACCTTTCACGAGTTTGGTCACTATTGGGTGGGCCGTTTGCTGGGCGTCAAAGCGGTGCGATTCAGCGTCGGCTACGGCAAACCGATCTGGAGCCGCACCGACCGACACGGCACGGAATTTGCCATCGCACCGATTCCACTGGGTGGCTACGTTAAATTTCTGGATGAACGCGAAGACGCGGTGGCGAACGACGAGATTCACCTGGCATTCAACCGCAAAGCGGTGTGGAAACGCGCGTTGATCTTCCTCGCCGGTCCGGGTTTCAATTTTATTCTTGCGGTGGCGCTCTACTGTTTGATGTTTGTCATCGGCAAGCCGGAACTGCATCCGGCCATGGGCCACAGCGACGCCCTGTTTGCGGTCGCGGGTGTGCAATACAAAGACCGGCTTGAACGCATCGACGGGCACGACATCGACACCTGGAACGACGTCACCCTGGCGCTGGTCAAGCCGGCGCTGGAACGCCGCGATGTGTCGCTGGTGGTGCGCGGTGAGGACGGCGCCCAGCGTGAACTGATCTTGCCGCTGTCGCAATTACCGGCCGCCTTCGATGAAGCGCGGATGTTTGAACTGATGGGCATGCAGCCCTGGCAGCCGGCGGCCACGCTGGGCGCGGTCAGCGCCGATTCTCCGGCCAGCCGGGCGGGTCTGCAAAGCGGCGACCGGGTGCGCTCGATCAACGGTGAGGCGGTGCGTGATTGGCGCGATCTGGTGCGCATCATCGCGGCCTCCGGCGAGGGCAATCTGACCTTCCTGGTGGCGCGCGATGGTGAAGAGTCATTGCACCTGGTGCAGGGGCGCATGCCTTCGGCGGATGACCCGGACAAGGCCATCATCGGCATCGGTCAGCAATTCACTGAAGAGGACAAAGCGTACTACCGCGGTTTGCAGTATCGGCTGCAATACGGCCCCGTCGAAGCCCTGTCCGAAGGCTTCAGACAAACCGGCCGCATGGTGATGCTGTCGATCGACATGATCGGTAAATTGCTGACCGGACAGGCGTCGCTGAAGAATCTGTCCGGGCCGATCACCATAGCGCAAGTGGCAAATGATTCGGCCGGCACCGGTGTGGCCGGGTTCCTGGCGTTTCTCGCCTTGATCAGCCTGTCACTCGGTCTGGTGAACCTGTTGCCCATTCCAATTCTGGACGGCGGCCATCTGGTGCTGTTGCTGATGGAGAAAATCAAGGGCGGGCCATTGAGTGAAAATTTTCTCATCAAAGTCCAGGCGATTGGCTTGATTTTGTTATTTTCTTTGATGAGTTTGGCTTTTTATAACGACATTTTACGGACGGTGTCTTAAAATATGAACGATTTGGAAAAAAGACCGATTATGATTAAAACGACCCTGCTGTTGCTGCTGCTTTCCTTTTCACTGCACGCGATCGAGCCGTTTGAAGTTGAAGACATTCGCATCGTGGGTGCAGACCGCATCTCTCACGGCACCATATTTTCCTACCTCACAGTGGAGAGGGGATCGCGGGTCACCGACCGGGACATCAAAGACAGCATCAAATCAATTTTTTCCACCGGTTTTTTTCACGACGTCAAGCTGTTGCGCGAAGGCAACCTGTTGATCGTCAGTGTGGTCGAACGTCCAGCCATCGCGTCGATTGACATCGACGGCAACAAAAGCATTGAAACCGAAGAGTTGATGCGCGGACTGAGCAACATCGGCCTGACCGAAGGCGAGGTGTACGACAAACTGCAGCTGGACCGGGTTAAAAATGAGCTGACGCGGCAGTTTTTCTCGCGCGGCAAGTACAACGTGGTGATTGAAACCAAAATCAAGGAACTGGACCGCAACCGGGTGTCGGTGGAAATCGACATCGACGAGGGCAAGGCGGCCAAGATTCGCCACATCAAAATCGTCGGCAACACCCTGTTCAGTGACGAAGAACTGATCGAAGCGTTCGAATCCAGCACCACCAACTGGTTGTCCTGGTATTCTCAGGACGATCAGTATTCCAAGGAAAAACTCAACGGCGACATGGAAGTGCTGCGCTCCTATTACATGGACCGGGGTTATGTGGACACAGAAATAGAATCGGTGCAGGTGACCATCAGCGAGGACAAAAAGGACATCTACGTCACCGCCAACATTCAGGAAGGTTCCAAATACAGTTTCGGTGATATGGAAATGACCGGAGATTTGATTTACGACAAAGACGTGATGATGAATTACGTGATCACCAAGCCGGGCGAGGTGTTCTCACAGCAACTGGTGGAGCTCACGGCCAATCGCATCAAATCGGTGTTGACCAATGTGGGCTATGCGTTCGCCGCGGTGGAGCCGGTGACCGAGGTCAACAAGGACGAGCAAACCGTGGATGTCACCTACTTTGTGGCGCCGGGCAAGCGCGTGTACGTACGCCGGATCAATTTTTACGGCAATGTGAAAACCAAAGACGAGGTGCTGCGTCGGGAAATGCGCCAGTTTGAAGGTGGTTGGTTCTCCCAGGCGCTGGTGGACCGTTCCAAGCTGCGCTTGCAGCAGCAACCGTATTTCGACGAAGTTGAAATTGACACGCCGCGTGTGCCAGGCACCGAAGATCAAGTGGACGTCAATGTGACGGTCAAAGAACGCACCTCGGGGCAATTCAATTTTGGTTTGGGTTTTTCCCAGGTCAGTGGCCTGAATATTTCCACATCCGTGTCCCTGCAGAATCTGCTCGGTTCGGGCAACACACTGTCAGTGGCCGTGAACAACAGTTCATTCTATAAACGCCTGAATCTGTTTTATCTGGACCCGTATTTCAGTGACGACGGCATTTCGCTGGGTTACAGTGTCAACTTCACCAACATCGACCAGGGCGAGGCCAACATTGCTCGCTTCAATTCGTCCAATGGCAGCATCGGCATCCAGGCCAGTTTCCCGGTCACCGAATTTGACCGCATTTTCACCTCTCTGTCGTATGAGCGGGTGTCCGTGCGGGCATTCAATGATCTGACTGCAGACGCCATCATCAATGACCTGTTGGATTTGGGCGGTTACGCGTACACCTGCATCATCGCCAACCGTCCAGAAGATCCGGCCGATCTGCCGCCATTGTCTGAGCAGTGTCTGGATGACACGCCGCTGGATCCGGACGAAGTCAAGGTGCCGTTTCAATACCGCCGTGCATTCACGTTTTATAAAACCGAAGCGCGCTGGTCACGCGACAGCCGCAATCGCTTCTTCAATCCAACCGCCGGCTCATACCATTCCATTGGCGTGGAAGCCACCATCCCCGGTTCCACCGCGGAATTCTACAAAATCAACGTGCGTGAAAACAAGCTGTTCCCCTTGACTGAAAACCTGGTGCTTTCCCTGCGCGGCGAGCTTGGCTACGGGGACGGCTACGGCGACACCGAATCGCTGCCATTCTTCGAAAATTTCTTTGCCGGCGGCGTGAATTCAGTGCGCGGTTACGACGACAACACGCTGGGTCCGAAATCATCCGTGGGCGACGATTTTCTGATTGGGACCGACATTCCGGCCACCTCGCGCCCGGGCGATCCCATCGGTGGCGCCTTCAAAGTGGTGGGCTCGGCCGAACTGGTGTTCCCAACCCCATTTGCCAAAGCCGGCAACGCCGCACGCCTGGCCTGGTTCGTAGATGTGGGCAACGTATTTGAAGATTTTGATGCCTTTGAAGCGCGGGAATTGCGCATGTCCACCGGCGTGGCAATTAAATGGCGTGCCCCAGTGGGTCCCATCATCATCAGCTTTGCGATGCCCTTCAACGACGACGCCAACGACCGCACGGAACGCATTCAGTTTTCATTCGGCAACACCTTTTGATCGGGCATGCGTGTGCAGCGTTCCATTGCCGTTCTCTTCAGCCTGCTGGCCTGGCCAGTGCTGGCAGAGAAGATCGGCTATGTGGACATGACCACGCTGATCAATGAATCGCCCCAGATCATCGAGGCCAACCGGGTTTTGACCGCAGAGTTCGACGAACAGCGGCAAAACCTCAATCAGAAACAGGCCGACTTGTCGCTGCTGGAAAAACGCATCACCCAGGAAGGCCCGTTGATGACCGCGGATGAGCTGGCGCGCTTGCAGGAGCGTGCGCGCTTGCTGGAAAGACAGGTCCGACGCGGGCGCGAAGACCTCAACGACGCCATCACCATCCGCAATTCACAACTGGTCGATGAAGTCCAGCAGCAATTGCGCGAAGTGGTGTCCCAGTATGCCGAAGAAAACGGCTACGACGCCATCCTGATCAATGCCATTCTGTACGTCAACGACCGCATCGACATCACCGATGAAATCCTGGCCAAGCTCAAGCAGGATTTCAGCCCGGAAAATTAGGCCTGCGGCAATGAAGACCCTGGATCAGCTAGCAAAAGAACTGGGCGCCGAACTGCGTGGCGATGGCGCGGTGGAAGTGAGTTCCATCGGCACGCTGGCCACCGCGACTCACCAGCAACTGGCCTTTCTGGCCAACAGCAAATACCGCAATCAATTGGCTGAAACGCGCGCCGCAGCGGTGATTCTCAAACGCGATGACTTGCCGTCATTTGCCGGCAATGCCTTGATCACCGACGACCCCTATGTGGCCTTTGCCAAGGCGGCCCGTTCATTTCAGCAGCAATCTTCAGTGCGGCCATCCGGAATCCATCCGAGCGCCGTGGTGGACCCGTCGGCCGTGCTGGGTGAAGGCGTCAGCATCGGCGCCAACAGCGTCATCGGTGCGGCCAGCCGCATCGGCGCAGGCACCCGCATCGGCGCGCTGGTGCACGTCGGTGACAACGTGCAACTGGGGGCGAATTGTGAACTCAAGGCCGGCGTCGGCATAGAACAGGGGTGTGTGCTGGGCGATCGCGTGATTGTGCACCCCGGTGCGGTGATCGGAGCCGATGGTTTTGGCCTGGCGAGGGACCGCGATGGCTGGATCAAAATACCCCAGGTGGGGGCGGTGGAAATTGGCGACGACTGTGAAATCGGCGCCAACACCACAATCGACCGCGGCGCCATTGAGAACACCGTCTTGGAACACGACGTGCGACTGGACAATCAGATACAGATTGCCCACAATGTGCGCATCGGCGCGCACACCGTGATGGCCGGCTGCACCGCGGTGGCCGGGTCCGCACGCATAGGACGCAATTGCCTGATCGGTGGCGGTGTGGGCATCGTTGGACACATTGAAATTTGCGATGGTGTGACTGTGCAGGCCATGTCTCTGGTCACCCGTTCAATCACCCGTGCGGGCAGCTACAGCGCCGCGCCGCCGCTGCAGGAAACCGGCGAATGGCGTCGCAGCGCCGCCCGCTATCGACAACTGGACCGGCTGTCACGACGCGTCAGCCAATTGGAGAAAAACGACTCATGACAGATGACACGCAGATCGGTGTTGAAGAGATTGCGCGGTTGATTCCGCACAGGTACCCCTTTTTACTGGTGGATCGGGTGCTCAGCCACACGCCCGGCGAGTCGCTGGTCGCAATCAAGAACATCACCTTCAATGAGCCGCAATTCACCGGACATTTTCCCGACCACCCGGTGATGCCCGGAGTGATGATCATCGAAGCCATGGCGCAGGCGTCCGGTGTGCTGTCGCAACTCAGTCGGCCGGCCGAAGAATTGAGTGAAGACGCCATGTTTTATCTGGTCAAGGTCGACAAGGCCAAATTCACCCAGATCGTGGTGCCCGGCGATCAGCTCAAGCTGCACAGCCGCATCAAACGCGAATTGAAAAACATGACGCTGTATGAATGCCACGCCAGCGTGGACGGCAAAACCGTGGCCAAGGCCGAATTGTTGTGCGCTGAGAAAAAAGGATGATTCACCCGACCGCGGTCATAGACCCCAAGGCCGAATTGGCCGATGACGTGCAGGTGGGACCGTACGTTGTGATCGAGGCGGGTGTACAGATCGACAGCGGCAGTGAAATCAAAGCGCACGCCAGCATCTGCGGTCACACCCGCATTGGCAAAAACAACCGGATTTTCCAATCCGCCAGCATCGGTGAGGAACCCCAGGATAAAAAATATCGGGGCGAAGACACGCGCCTGGAAATCGGTGATGGCAACACCATTCGTGAATTCGTCACCATCAACCGCGGCACGGTGGACGACGGCGGCGTCACGCGCATCGGCGATGACAACTGGATCATGGCCTATGTGCACATTGCCCACGACTGCCTGATCGGTTCACACAACATTCTCGCCAACTGCGCCACCCTGGCCGGGCACGTGCACATCGGCGATCACGTGATTCTCGGCGGCTTCAGCCAGATTCACCAGTTCTGCAGCATCGGATCTCACGCTTTCACCTCGATGGGTTGCGGTTTGCAAAAAGACGTGCCGCCGTTTGTCATGGCCCAGGGCTATCCGGCCAAACCACGCGGCCTGAACCTGGAAGGCCTGAAACGGCGCGGGTTTGACCGCGAACGCATCCGCAGCATCAAACAGGCGTACAAAACCCTGTATGCCAGCGATTTGCTGTTGCCCGAAGCCCTGCAACAGCTTAAAACACTGGCCGCAGGTTCCGAGGACGTGACGCACATGCTGGCATTCATCGAAGCGTCACGGCGCAGCATCATCCGTTGATGCCGACGCGGGTGTTCAGAATCGCCGTGGTCAGCGGAGAGGCCTCCGGCGATTTGCTGGGCGCCGCCTTGATTGCGCAACTGCACAATCTGGGTGTGGCCATGCAGGTGCGCGCCGTGGGTGGTGCGCATCTGGCAGAATGCGCCGATGTCGAACTGATTGCCGACAACGAAGTGTTTGCGGTCATGGGGCTGGCCGAAGTGGTGAAACATCTGCCGCGGCTGTTGCGCGAACGCAAGCGCGTCACACAAAAACTGCTGGACTGGCGCCCGCATGTGTTCATCGGTGTGGACGCGCCGGATCTGAATTTTGGCATCGAAAAAATCATGCGCCGGCACGGCGTGCCGGTGGTGCACTACGTCAGCCCGTCGGTGTGGGCCTGGCGGCCGGGACGGGTTTTGAAAATGGCCCGTCACATCGACCTCATGCTGACCCTGTTTCCCTTTGAGCCGGCGATCTATCAAGGCCACATTGAAGCCCGTTTTGTCGGTCATCCCAGCGCCTTGTCGCTGCCGCGCGGGGCGGACAAACAGACCGCACGCAAACGCCTGCAGTTGCCTGACGATGCGCCCATAGTGGCCCTGCTGCCGGGTTCCCGTGGCAGTGAAATCAAACACATGACGCCGGTGTTTGCCCAGGCGTTGCGTCAAATGCAGGCGCAACGCGGCGGCGATGCCCTGATCCTGACCCGCAACGTGAGCGCCGAGAAAACCCGCCGGGTGATCGACCTGGCCGCGGCACAGGGGCTGAAGGTGCAGCCCTGCAGCGGCGACGCCCAGGCCTTGCTGCAGGCAGCGGATGTGGCGCTGCTGGCCTCCGGCACAGTGGCGCTGGAGGCCATGCTGTGCGGCACACCGATGGTGGTGGCGCACCGGATATCACGCATCACCTGGGCCATCATCAAGACCTTCAAAATGATGCAGCTGCCGTATTATTCATTGCCCAACGTCTTGCACGGCGGGTTTCTGGTGCCGGAGCTGATGCAACAGCGCATGACCGCGAAAAACATCTGTGCGGCCCTGTTGCCGCTGTTTGATCCACGGCGTCGCGAGGCCTTGCAGGGCGAATTTGATCGCCTGCATGAATCCATTCTGCCACCCACAGAAAACGCCGCCGGTCAGGCGGTGCTGGATTTTATGGAGGCCCGATGCTGATCGCCGGCGTCGATGAAGCCGGGCGCGGGCCGCTGGCCGGGCCGGTCACCGTGGCGGCAGTGATTCTGCAGGCGCCGATCGATGGCCTGGACGATTCAAAAAAACTCAAGCCGGCGGACCGCGAAGCGCTGGCGGCAGAGATCAAACGCCGCGCACTGGCGTGGTCGGTGCACCACATCGGTGTTGAAGTCATCGACGAAATCAACATTCTGCAGGCCACCTTGCAGGGCATGCAGGCCGCGGTGGCGTCGCTGGATCCGCGCCCCGATCGGGTCTTGATCGATGGCAACCAGAACCCGATACAGGACATCGAAAGTCGCGCCATCGTCGGCGGCGACGGGATTGAAGCGGTGATCAGCGCGGCCTCGATACTGGCCAAGACCGAACGCGACGCGCACATGCAGACGCTGCACGCGCGCTACCCGAATTACGGCTTTGACTGCCACAAAGGCTACGCCACGGCCGCGCACCGCCGGCAACTGAAGCTGCACGGTCCGTGCGCGGCTCATCGACGCAGTTTTGCGCCGGTGGCGGCATTTTTTCAGGGGCAATTGTTCGAATCATGACGGCGCCGGCGTTTGTTCATCTGAATTTGCACAGCGAATACGCCATCGTCGATTCCACGGTGCGCATTCAACCGCTGATGCAACGGCTCAAGGACATGGACATGCCGGCCGTGGCGGTCACCGACACCAACAACCTGTTCGCTGCAGTCAAGGTGTTCAAGGCGGCCAAGAATGCCGGCATCAAACCGATCATCGGTGCCGACGTGCGCTTGTCGCATGGCCAGGACGCCGCGCAGTTCAGTGAAGCCACGTTGCTGTGCATGGACCGCTCCGGCTACCGCAACCTGTGCAAATTGCTGTCCAAAGCGCAAAAAAACGTCAATGCCCAGGGCCATGCGGTGGTGATGAAATCGTGGTTGCAGACCAACAACGAAGGCTTGTTGTTGCTGCTTGACTCGGTGCATTCGGAACTCGGCGCTTTGCTGCTTGAAGACAAGCAAGACGCCGCACTGGATGTGTTGCTGGAATGGAAAAATTGTTTCACCGACAGGGTGTACGTGGCCATTGCACGCATTGGCCGGGCCAATGAGGCGCGCATCAATTCCATCGCCATCTACATGGCGGCGCACCAGGGCGTGCCGCTGGTGGCCAGCGGCCGGGTGCGCTATCTGGACGACGATGAATTTTCCGTGCACGAAGCGCGCATCTGCATCAACCAGGGCCACATCCTGGCCGACCCCGGGCGCCCGCGGTTGTACACCGAACAACAGCACCTGGCCTCGCCCGCTGAAATGGCCAAACGCTTTTCTGATTTTCCGGTGATGTTGGAAAACACCGTGGAAATTGCCCGGCGCTGCAATTTTGAATTCAATTTTTCCGACTACTATCTGCCGGAATTCCCGGTACCCGAGGGGCAGACGCTGGATGAGTTTTTTGCCCGGAAATGCCGCGAATTTCTCAATGAATTTCTCGCCCAGCACGGCCCGCACGAAGGCCACAGCGCCGAAGATTACAGCGCGCGACTGGAACGTGAAATCAAAGTGATTCATGACATGGGCTTTCCCGGTTACTTTTTGATCGTCGCGGACTTCATTCGCTGGTCGAAGAAAAACCACATTCCAGTGGGGCCGGGCAGGGGTTCCGGTGCCGGTTCGCTGGTGGCCTATGTGCTGGGCATCACCAACCTCGACCCGCTGCGCTATGAATTGCTGTTTGAGCGCTTTTTGAATCCCGAACGGGTGTCGATGCCCGATTTCGATGTGGATTTTTGCATGGACCGGCGCGATGAGGTGATCGCCTACGTGGCGCGCACCTATGGGCACAAGAAGGTCTCACAGATCATCACCTACGGTGCGATGAACGCCAAAGCGGTGATTCGCGACGCCGGGCGCGTGCTGGGCCATCCGTACGGCATGGTGGATTCGGTGGCCAAATTGATTCCCAACACACTGGGCATCACCATCGATGCGGCCATGAAAGAATCGATTGAACTGGCCGACCGCTACGCCAATGACGATGAAGTCAGTGAAATGGTGGATCTGTCGCGTCGCCTCGAAGGCCTCAAACGCAACGTCGGCAAACACGCCGGCGGCATCGTCATTGCGCCCACGTCGATCACCGACTTCTGCCCGATATACATTGAACAACAGTCGCAAAGCGTGGTGTGTCAGTTCGACAAGGACGACGTGGAATCGATCGGTCTGGTGAAATTTGACTTTCTCGGCTTGCGCACCCTGACCATCATCGACTGGGCGCTGAAGGAGATCAAGCTCAGCAGCGACTTGACCATCGACATGGAAAACATTCCGCTGGACGATGCGAAAACCTTTGAATTGTTGCGATCGGGCAAGTCCACCGCGGTGTTTCAGTTGGAATCCACCGGCATGCAGCAGTTGATCAAACGGCTGCAGCCGGACACCTTTCAGGACATCATTGCGCTGGTGGCGCTGTACCGTCCGGGGCCGCTGGATTCAGGCATGGTGGACACCTACGTGGAATGTAAACACGGGCGGCAGGAACCGGACTATCTGCACCCGTCGATCCAACCGATCCTGCAACCAACCTACGGGGTGATCCTGTACCAGGAGCAGGTGATGCAGATCGCTCAGGTGCTGTCCGGTTACACCCTCGGTGCGGCCGACATCCTGCGCCGCGCCATGGGCAAAAAGAAAAAAGAGGTGATGGATGAACAGAAGGCGATTTTTGTTGATGGCGCAGTGGCCAACGGCGTGGCCAAAGCCCTGGCCGAGCACATCTTCAGTCTGATCGAGACCTTTGCCGGTTACGGTTTCAATAAATCACATTCGGCGGCGTACGCGCTGATTTCCTACCAAACGGCCTGGCTGAAAGCCCATCATCCGGTGGAATTCATGGCTTCGGTGCTGTCGGCCGACATGGACAACACCGACAAAGTGGTGCATCTGCTGGAGGACATCGCCGATCTGGGCATTGAGGTGCGCCCGCCGGACGTGAACAAATCAATGCACAAATTCATTGCCGATGGTGAGGCCATTGTGTACGGATTGGGCGCCATCAAGGGCGTGGGGCATGGCGCCATTGAGGCCATCGTGCAGGCGCGCGAAGAGTGCGGCGGCTTCGATTCAATCATGCAATTGTGCGCGGGGGTCAACCTGCGCAAGGTCAATCGCCGCACCCTGGAAGCTCTGATTCATGCCGGCGCCTTCGACGCCCTGCATGGCAACCGCCGGCAATTGATCAAAGGCCTGGATCACGTGTTGAAAGACGCCGAGCAACAAAACCGCGACCGCGAATCGGGTCAGGCCGATCTGTTCGCCGCTCTGCCGGTGAGTGATGGCTATCGGCGCATTGAATTGCCCCAGGTGTCGGAATTTGATGACGATCAGCGATTGTTCAATGAACGCGATGTGCTGGGGCATTTCATCAGCGGCCATCCAGTGGACACGGTGGCGCAGTGGCTGGATGCCATCACCACGCACCGCATCGGCGCCTTGCAGAAAAAATCCGGCGGCGAGGGCGGCAAGATGGAGGTGGTGATCGGCGGATTGATCACCCGCTACCGGCGCCGCAGTGAAAACATGGGGTCTCTGACCGTGGAAGATGGCAGCGGCCGTGTGGATGTGAATCTATTCCGTCACGTGCTCTCGGAACACGAAGAGTTGTTGCAAAAAGACACGCTGGTGGTGGTCACCGGGGTGGCCGGAGTGGACCCGTACAACAACCGCTTTCAAATCAAGGCCGGTCAACTGTTCAGCGTCAGCGACGCGCTGGTGGCGTTTTGCGGAAAGATCTGTTTTCAATCCAACGCGGACGAAGCCCGTCTGGTGCAGGACCTGCAACAGTTGATTGAGCGTCATGGTTCAGGTCGCGCACGCGTCTACGTGCACCTGAGCAACCGCGATTTCAATGTCAATTTAAAACTGGGGGAACGCTGGGGCGTGCAACCCACACTGAAACTGATTCGAGACGCCCTCAGCCGGCCGAGCATCCAGGGCGTGATTCTGAAACGCTGAACTGGCATTGACGTCGCTGGCGTCGGTCTGCACGCCACTGCGCGTAAAAAAATTCATTGTGCATGGCACCGTTGCAGCACTTTCATCGTATGGATGGGTGTTTCCAATCAGCAACAGGTGCATTATGAAGAGAGTATGGATTATTCTGGGCGCGATTTTGAGCGCACCGGCCCACGCAGTGATTTGGGTGGGCGGCGATGGATCGTGCAATTACAACACCATTCAGGCGGCCCTGAACGACCTGGCCACCGGTGTGGATACGCGCGTCAACATCGCCAACAACATCGCCGGCGGGGTGTATTTTGAAAACCTGAATCTCAACGTGAACATCGCAGCGAGTTTGTTGACCATTCATGGCGGCTATAATACGTGTCAGGGATCGTTGACGGACAATCCAACGCTGGTTGACGGTTCGGCCAGCGGGCCAGTGTTCAATCTCAGTGGTGATGCTTCCGAGCAAAACGTACAAATCAGTCGCATGGTGTTGCGCAATGGCACCAGTGATGTCAGTGATCGCGCCGGTGGCTTGAACATCGCCGATCCCGACATGCGGGTGTTTATCAGCGATGTGGTGATCAGCAACAACACGGGTGTTGATGGTGGCGGTCTGAACGTGGCTGGCGCGGCCCTGGAGGTGTCCCTGGCGCGCACTTTGATTGTCAACAACAGCGCCAAAAACGGCGGTGGCATGCATTGCGGCGACGTCAACAACGTGCGTCTGACCAATGACAGCGGCATTTCATTCAATCAGGCCAGTTCCGCGTTGCCAGACGGTGGCCGCGGTGGTGGCGTGTTTGCCGGCGCCGGTTGCTTTTTCATTCACAATGCAGGCGATCATCTGGGCGTGGCCCCCCTGAGCGGGCTGGTGGGCAATCAAAGCAGTGAAAACGGCGGCGGTGCATACATCAGCGACGGCGCTCGATATTTCCTGGCGCGCAACGTGGCCACACCGCAGGAAGTGCCGACGATTCGAGACAACATCGCCGAAGGGGACGGTGGGGGTGCATTCATTCAGGGATCAGGCAGTGAACTGAATATGTTGGGCGGCGTTGTTGATGGCAATGAAGCAGCCCATGGCGGTGCACTGGCGCTGGATGATTCAGGTCGTGCCTTCATCACTGCGCAGGCCGATGGAACATGCTGGAATCGCCAACGATGCAACTTGTTCAACAACAACCGCGCCGGTCGCGACATCGAAGACGGCCGCGGTGGCACCTTTTATCTGACCAACAACGCCACGATGACCGCGGTGCGCAGCTGGGTGTCGGAAAGTCAGGCCGACGTGGCCAGCGTGATCGACGTGAGAAACGGCGCAGTGGCTTCGTTTTTCAGCAGCGTCATTGCCGGCAACGGCGTCAATGGTGAATCCGGATTCAACAATCTGGCGCTCGGCGCCGCGGTGTTCGAAGGGCGCTTGTCGTTCAATAACGCCACGGTGGTGGACAACAGTCTGCAAAGCGGTTCGGCCATGTTGGTTGCGGCTTTCAGTGCCACCCTGATTGTGGACCGCAGCATCGTCATGGACGCGGCGGTGAATGTGCTGGATGTGATCAACGGCGCCGGCGATCCGGTGGGGGCGTTTTTTCGTTGCGGTTTGGTGCATGAGAACAGCAGCCTGGCGTCGGCGAGTCTGGTGAGCAACTATTTTGTCACCGCCAATCCGGGATTTGTTGACCCGGGCAACGGCGATTACCGCATTCTGGCCGGCGCCGACGCGGTGGACATGTGCAGCACGCCGTCCGATTTGTGGCCGGATTTTGAAGGCCAGCCGCGCGGATTTGACGACCCCACACTCGGCAACATCGATGGCGCCGTGGACGCCGGCGCCGATGAAAGCTATCTGGCCGATGTGATTTTTTACAGCGGTTTTTAACCGGGTTGCGGGGCGGGGCGGATGCTTGATGTTGACACACCCCTTGCCGTTTCGCCCCGTTTTTTTTACTTCGCCGTCAGCGCCTCGAGCGCTTGCTCAATGTCCACTTCAGTGAATTGGTTGTTGGGGTCATCGCCGGTGAGGCGTTGCGTCAGTGCACCGTCGCGGGCGTAAATAAACACCGCCGGGATGCCGAGCAGATCGAGTTGCTCAAAGGACACCATCAGGTTTTCATTCATCAGGTAGTGATGAAAGGCCGGTTCGGCCTGCTGGCGCTGGAGAAAGCCCCTGGCGCGTTCAATGGCGTCGGTTTCCTCAGGGTCTTCCAGCAACAGCGACACGAACTGCACGCCTTTGGAGGCAAAGCGGCGTTGCATGTCGACCATGTGCGGGAAGCGTTTCAGGCAACTGTCGCACCAGGTGGCCCACATGTCCACCACCACGATGTCCGGCCGGTACTGCTGCAGTTGCTGCTGCCATTGATTCAAAGTGACGCTGCGCAGCTTGACCGCCTCGCCGGCGTTGGCAGCGACGAGGCCCATCAGCAAGCACAGCAGGAGCAGACGACGCCTCATTCGTATTTGGCGCTGCAGCCGTGCGCGCGCGTTTCTGCCACCGCCACGGATTCACCGTTGAGGGTTGCTTTGATGGCGTCGGCGACGTAGAACTCGGTCGGTTCGCCGTTGATGTGGTGCACGCTGCCGTCCGGGTTTTGCTTGGCCGGTGAATTGTACAGCAGACCCATGTACACCAGCGAGCGATCGCTGTCAAAGACGAAGTATTCCGGTGTGCGGGTGGCGCCGAGTTGGCGGCCGAGTTGCTGCGATTCATCGAACAGATACTCAAAGGTGTAGCCGTTTTTTTCTGCGTGCGCCTGCATCGCCGGCAGGCGGTCGTCTTCGCGCAGATTCACGCCGAATGCGACAATCTGCACGTCCTCGCCCTTGAATTGGTCAGCCAGTTTCACCAGATCGGCGTCCATGCCGCGCACCCAGGGGCAATGGTTGGCCAGCAAGACCAGCACCACCACCTCGCTGTCGAGGTCCTGCGACGAAATTTTCTGCCCGCTGGTGCTGGGCAAATCTTTAAAATCCGGCATTTTGGCACCGATGTCGATGACGCGGTTGTATTGACCGGCCTGCGCCACGCAGGCCAGCATCAGCAGGCCGATCAGTGAAACGGCCCGATGTGTTGCTGTTGTGATGTTCATGTGCAGTTCTCTTTCTCTCAGTTTAAGGGGGATGCAACGCCGCGCGGCAACGAAACCCGATTTGGCGCATGCGCGTTGATTTGCCAGAACAGACCGCGCAAGTGCGCCGTTGCTTTCATCCGCTTTGCAAACGGATCACCAGGTACACCCCGGTGACGGTGATGGCGGCGCCCAGCAGCTTGCGGCCGGTCAGCGATTCTTTCAGGATCAGCCAGCTCAGCAGCAGAATAAAGATCGACGCGGTTTCATTCAGGATGGACGCCACCGAAGCCGATGTGTATTTGAAGCCGCCGACCCACACCATGGTGGACAGGTACTGGCCAAGGAACGCGCCGGCGAGCAGCCAGTAACGCCCTGGCGAGCGCAGAGAAGTCAATGGATTCAATGACTTGCGCAAGATCACGCCAAGCAACAACACCGCCGCCAGACCGCCCACAGTGCGCAGGGTGATCAGCCAGAAGAAGGGCATCTCGCCGGTCAGGGGTTTGATGATGACGATGCCCAATGCGGTGAAGAACACGCTCAGCGCGGCCAGAAAAAAACCACTCAGTGGCGGGTTCTGATGCGCCAGCATAC
>JBNLBT010000051.1:0-22927 GCA_050303435.1 Marinicellaceae bacterium | reverse complement strand
ACCCGCTGCAGCGTGGACTGTTCATGCAGCGCGTATTTTTTTACCACCTCAACCAGATTGGGAATCAACTGATGCCGTTTGGTCAGCTGCACTTCAATGCCGCTCCAGCCGTCCTCGACGTGATTGCGGCGTTTCACCAGCCGGTTGTACAAGGCAATGGCCCAGCCCACCACGGCCACCGCTCCGGCCACCAGAATGACGATCAGCAATCCACTTCTCATGGGGTCAAATACACGTGTTAATCGGCCTCATTGTACCAAATATTTGACCATCAATTGTAAACTTCTGCGGCCCCGGAAACTGTTCACGGCGGGTGTGTAGCACAGGTGCACATTGGCCCCTTCACGGGCAAATTCATTGGGGTGAATGCCAAAGGCGATGGCCTCCAGACGTTTGTTGCAATCCAGCGCCCCAAGCACCAGTTTGCAGTGCCCCTGGCCGACCTCGCGCTTTTCATCAACGACGAACCAGTCATCAAACAGCGGCGGCGGAAAATGCTGTCCCCAGGGACCGGCCTGTTCCAGCGATTCGGCCAACGCCAGGCACAAGTCTTCGCCGTCCAGTGACCCGTCGGTTTCAATCACCCGCAGGGAACGGTCATCGCCGATGTGCGCCACCACCCGGTCATTGAACAGCGCCTGAAACTCGTTCAGATTGGCCTGTTTCAAGGACAGGCCGGCGGCCATCGCGTGTCCGCCGTATTTGATCATCAAATCCGGTGCGCGGGTTTCTATTTCCACCAGCACATCGCGGATGTGCAAGCCGGACACGCTGCGCGCCGAGCCCTTGAGCACATCCGACGCCTCGTTTTCCCGGGCAAAGGCGATCACCGGCCGGTTGGTGCGGTCTTTGACCCGGCTGGCCAGCAAACCGACCACGCCCTGGTGCCAGCCTTCGTGGTACAGGCACAGGCCGGCCGGCAGCGCCGCCTGGCTTTGCAGCGATTTCAATACTGAATCGGCGAATTGTTGCATTTCCAGCTGAATGTGTTTGCGCTGCTGATTGATTTCATCCAGTTGTTCGGCCATCGTCAGTGCCTGCGCGGCGTCGTCGCACAACAACAGATCAATGCCCAGCGACATGTCCTGCAGCCGACCGGCCGCATTCAAACGCGGCGCCAGCTGAAATGCCAGGGTGTTTTCATCGATTTCTTCGGGCGTCTGCCCGGCCACCTGCAGCAAGGCGTTGATGCCGGCCACCGCAGCGCCGCTGCGCAGGCGCCTGAGGCCATCGGCCACCAGGATGCGGTTGTTGTGGTCCAGCCCCACCACATCGGCCACCGTGCCCAATGCCACCAGGTCCAGCCACTGCGCCAGCACCGGTGGCTGCAGGCCGTTTTGTTCGAACCAGCCGCGCGTGATCAACGTCTGGCGCAAAGCCGCCATCAGATAAAAGATCACCCCCACACCGGCCAGATTTTTGCTGGCAAAGGCATCGCCCGGCAAATTGGGGTTGACGATGGCGTGGGCGTCGGGCAACTGCGCGCCGGGCAGGTGATGGTCGGTGACAATCACTTGCATGCCGGCGTTGCGCGCGGCCGCCACGCCGTTCACCGAGGTGATGCCGTTGTCCACCGTGATCACCACTTCGGCGCGCATTTTCTCCAGTTCGCCGACCAGCGCCGCGGTCAATCCATAGCCGAAATCAAAACGATTGGGCACCAGGTAATCGTGGTGCGCGTTGCCGCAGGCGGCCAGGGTGCGCAGACACAGGGCGGTTGAGGTGGCGCCGTCGGCGTCGAAATCCCCGACCACCACAATGCGCTTGTGCGCGGCGATGGCATCGGCAATCAAATCCGCGGCGGCATCGATCTGACTCAGACCGTCGGGTCGATGCAGCCCGTTCAGGCGGTAATCCACCTGTGCAGGATCGGTGATGCCGCGCGCCCGATACAGGCGCGCGACCACGGGATGGATGTCGCTGTGCGCAAAGCCATCGGCCTCTGGCACGGGCCGCCTGCGCACCGTGATTTTCATGCGCCGACCCGCTGCATCACTCGTCCCGGTAGCGCACCGAATCGATGAAATACACCTTGTCGCCAGCGGGCGCCTGCACGACGATTTCGTCGTCCACAAATTTGCCGATCATGGCACGGGAAATCGGCGATGAAACGGAAATCTTGCCGGCTTCGATGTCGGCTTCGATGTCGCCAACGATCTGGTAGGTGACCTTGCGGCCGCTTTCGTCTTCTTCCAGCACCACGGTGGCGCCAAAGACCACTTTTTCGGTTTCATTGATGCGTTCCACGTCTATGATCTGCGCGGTGGAAAGAATGCTTTCCAGTTCAGCGATGCGGCCTTCATTAAAGGACTGCTCTTCACGCGCGGCGTGGTATTCCGCGTTTTCTTTCAAATCGCCGTGTTCGCGCGCTTCGGCGATGGCTTCAATGATGCGTGGGCGTTCGGTTTTTTTCAGCCGCTTGAGCTCTTCCCGCAGCATCTCGGCGCCCTGCCGAGTCAATGGCACTCTATTCATCCTGCACCTCATGCAATTCTTTGAGAGAATAAATCTCGTGTTTGTGTAAAAAATCATACGCAGCAATCATGGCTGCAGCACCGGCGATGGTGGTGGAGTAATTGATGTTCTGCTGCAAAGCCTCGCGCCGGATCGAATACGAATCGGCGATCGCCTGCGCGCCTTCCGTGGTGTTGATGATGAAATCGACTTCCTGGGAAATGATTTTGTCGACGATGTGCGGTCGCCCTTCGATGACCTTGTTCACCGCTTCGCAGTACAATCCGGCCTCGCGCAGCACCTGACAGGTGCCGCCGGTGGCCACCAGCTCAAACCCCAGTTGTTGCAGGCGTTCGGCCAGCGGCACGATTTTGCCTTTGTCGGCGTCGCGCACAGAAACAAAGGCGCGCCCCTGCATGGGCATCGCCACGCGCGCCGCCAGCTTGGCCGCGGCCACCGCGGCGGCGAAATTGCGGCCGATGCCCATCACTTCACCCGTGGACTTCATTTCCGGACCGAGGATCGGATCCACGCCGGGAAATTTCAGGAACGGAAAAACCGGCTCCTTAACAGAGTAGTGCGACAAATTCAGGCGCGCTTGCACGCCCTGCTCGGCCAGCGACACGCCGGCCATGCATTTGGCCGCAATTTTCGCCAGCGGCAATCCGCTGGCCTTGGAGACAAACGGCACCGTGCGCGACGCGCGCGGGTTGACCTCCAGAATATAGATGTCCTCGCCCTGGATCGCGAACTGGGTGTTCATCAGCCCCACCACCCCCAGCTCACGCGCCATGCGCGTGCACTGCTGCACCAGCGACTGCTGGATGTCCTGAGACAGGGTGAACGGCGGAATGCAGCAGGCCGAATCGCCGGAATGCACGCCGGCCTGTTCAATGTGTTCCATGATGCCGCCGACCATGACTGCCTCGCCGTCGCAAATCAAATCCACGTCGACTTCGATGGCGTGATCGAGAAAACGGTCCAGCAGCACCGGCGATTCATTCGACACCTGCACCGCCAGCTGCATGTAGCGGCTCAACTCGGATTTTGAATGCACCACTTCCATGGCCCGGCCACCGAGCACAAACGACGGGCGCACCACCAGCGGGAAACCGATTTCATCGGCCACATCCAGCGCTTCGGCTTCGCTGCACACGGTGCGGTTGGGGGGCTGCCTGAGGCCGAGTTTGTCCAGCATGTCCTTGAACTGTTCGCGGTCTTCGGCGCGCTGTATGCACGCCGGCGAAGAACCGATGATCGGCACGCCGGCCGCTTCCAGCTGGCTGGCCAGATTCAGCGGCGTCTGCCCGCCGTACTGCACAATCACGCCCTTGGGCTGTTCGATGCGCACGATTTCCAGCACATCCTCCAGCGTCAGCGATTCAAAATACAGCCGGTCTGAGGTGTCGTAATCGGTCGACACCGTTTCCGGATTGCAATTCACCATGATGGTTTCGAAGCCGGCTTCCTTCAACGCCAGCGACGCGTGCACACAGCAGTAATCGAATTCGATGCCCTGGCCGATGCGATTGGGCCCGCCGCCGAGCACCATGATTTTGTCGCGGTCGGTGGGATCGCTTTCGCATTCGCTTTCGTAGGTGGAATAAAAATAACCGGTCGGCGAATCGAATTCTGCGGCGCAGGAATCCACCCGCTTGAACACGGGATGAATGCCCTGGGCGTGTCGCGCCTGGCGCACCGCCGCTTCGTCTTCGCCGAGCAATTCCGCCAGACGCGCATCGGCAAATCCAAGCTGTTTCAAGGCGCGCATCTGTTCGGCGCCGAGCGCATCCAGCGAAGTTTCACCGAGCGCCTGTTCGACGCGCACGATGTGTTCAATCTGCGCCAGAAACCACGGGTCAATGCGCGAGTGCCGGTGCACCTGCTCCAGGGCGTAGCCGTGACGGAAGGCATCGGCCACATACAGCAGTCGATTGGACGATGGTTCACGCAGCTCACGGTCCAGATCAAAACCGTCGGCCAGCGCCTGCGCCGTGACCAGCGGTGACAAGCCGTTGCGCCCGGTTTCCAGGCCACGGATGGCCTTTTGCAGCGATTCGCTGAAGGTGCGGCCAATGGCCATCACTTCGCCCACCGATTTCATCTGCGTGCTCAGGCGGTCTTCGGTGCGGGTGAACTTTTCAAAGGCAAAACGCGGAATTTTGGTCACCACGTAATCGATGGTCGGTTCGAACGAGGCCGGCGTCTGTCCACCAGTGATTTCGTTGCGCAACTCATCCAGGGTGTAACCGATTGCCAGTTTGGCGGCGATTTTGGCGATCGGGAAACCGGTCGCCTTGGAGGCCAGCGCCGAGGAGCGCGAAACGCGCGGATTCATTTCAATGATCACCACCCGGCCGTCATCGGGGTTCACCGCGAATTGCACGTTGGAGCCGCCGGTGTCGACGCCGATTTTGCGCAGCACCGCCAATGACGCGTCACGCAGCACCTGATATTCCTTGTCGGTCAGGGTTTGCGCCGGCGCCACGGTGATCGAATCACCGGTGTGCACACCCATCGGGTCGATGTTCTCGATGGCGCAGATGATGATGCAGTTGTCGGCGCTGTCACGCACCACCTCCATCTCGTATTCTTTCCAGCCCAGCAGCGACACTTCCAGCAGCACCTCGGTGGTCGGCGACTCTTTCAGGCCGTTGGCCGTGATGCGTTCAAATTCTTCCAGATTGTAGGCGATGCCGCCGCCCGATCCGCCCAGGGTGAAGGACGGCCGGATGATCACCGGGTAACCAATTTCCTGTTGCGCGCGGCGCGCCTCTTCCATGTTGTGCACCAGGTGCGATTCGGGCACCGCCAGATTGATCTCGCGCATGGCCTCGCGAAACTGTTCACGGTCTTCGGCCATGTCGATGGCTTCGCGGGTGGCGCCGATCATTTGCACTTTAAATTTATCCAGCACGCCGTGGCTGACCAGATCCAAAGAACAATTCAAAGCGGTCTGCCCGCCCATGGTTGGCAGCAAGGCGTCCGGTCGTTCGCGTTCAATGATCTGGGCAATGGTCTGCCAGGTGATCGGCTGGATGTAAATGGCGTCGGCGGTTTCCGGATCGGTCATGATGGTGGCCGGGTTGGAATTCACCAGAATCACCCGATAGCCTTCGTCTTTCAATGCCTTGCAGGCCTGGGTGCCGGAGTAGTCGAATTCACAGGCCTGGCCAATCACAATCGGACCGGCGCCGAGCACCAGAATGCTTTGAATGTCGCTGCGTTTAGGCATGATTCAGTTCCTGCTTGCGTTGTTCAATGTCGGCCAGAAACGGCGCAAACAGCACGCGCGCGTCGTGCGGTCCGGGGCTGGCCTCGGGGTGCCCCTGGAATCCGCTGGCTCGGTGTGTGGTGTGGCGCACGCCCTGCACACTGCCATCAAACAGTGAACGGTGGGTCAGCTGCAAGTCCGCCGGCCAGGCGTTTTCACTGACCGCGAAACCGTGATTCTGGCTGGTGATCATCACGCGCCCGCTGGCCGCATCCAGCACCGGGTGGTTGGCGCCGTGGTGGCCGAATTTCATTTTTTCCGTTTGCGCACCGCAGGCCAGCGACAAAATCTGGTGCCCCAGGCAAATGCCAAAGATCGGCAGGCCCGCGTCGAGCAATTCACGCGTGGCTTCAATGGCGTAACCGCAGGCCGCCGGATCGCCCGGGCCGTTGGACAGGAACACGCCGTCCGGCGAGAGGGCCAGCACGTCAGCGGCCGGTGTGTCTGCCGGCACCACAGTGAGCCGGCATCCGGCCTCATGCAGCAAGCGCAGGATGTTGTGTTTGACGCCGAAATCGTAGCACACCACATGGTGCGGCAATTCACCGCGTTGATGGAACGCTTGCGCGTCCAGATCCCACAGGCCCTCGTTCCAGGCGTGCCGCTCACGGGTGGTCACCCGAATGGCCAGATCCTGACCGTCCAGCGAAGCCAGCGCGCGGGCTTTGGCCAACGCCGCTTCGGCGTCCACTTCGCCGCACATCAGACAGCCGCGCAAGGCGCCGTGTTGACGCAATTGCCGGGTCAAGGCGCGCGTGTCCAGACCCGCCATGGCCATTACATCGTGGTCTTTAAGATACGCCGACAGCGCCGCTTCTGCGCGCCAGTTGCTGTGCAGCAAAGGCAAATCACGGACGATCAGACCGCTGGCTTGCACCGCGGCGGATTCCACGTCCACGGCGTTGATGCCGGTGTTGCCGATGTGCGGATAGGTCAGGGTCACGATCTGGCCGGCGTAAGATGGATCGGTGAGGATCTCCTGATAGCCGGTCATCGCGGTGTTGAACACCACTTCAGCGGTGCGGGTGCCGGTGGCACCAATGGCATAACCTGCGAACACCCGGCCGTTCTCTAAAGCGAGGATGGCGGGGGCGCGGTCGGGGATCAGCAATTCATTCAGATTGGTCACAATTTTCACTCAATTAGACATAAAAAAAGCCGGCTTCAGCCAACTTCCACAGAATTTCTAATTGAGCGGGAATTGTATCCCAAAGCCGCTCACATGACCAGATTAATTTGCCACCGATTTGGAAAAACCCCACCGACAAGGCGACGCGTCAGGGCGCCGGCCACGTGCCTTCACGGCCACACCCAAGACGGCTTTACGCCGCTTGCACACGCCGCGCCGCACTGGAGGTTCAACGGGTGATGATTTTTTTTCCGGCCGCTTTGATCTGTTCCGGGTCCAGGCGGCCCGGCACGGCGATGCCGCGTTGCGCCGCCGGGCGCTCGGCGATACGCGCCACCCAGTCACTCAGGTGGTCAAAGCCGTCCAGCGACACCCCGGACCAATCGTGGGTGCGCACCCAGCACCAGTGCGCGATGTCGGCGATGGAATAGTCATCCACCAGGTACTCGCGTCCGGCCAGGCGCGAATTGAGCACCGCAAACAGGCGCCGGACCTCGTTTTGATAGCGCTCAATGACCGCGGGAATTTTTTTCGGGAAATAGCGGAAAAACACATTGGCCTGCCCCATCATCGGCCCCACGCCGCCCATCTGCAGCATCAGCCACTGAATCACGCGCGAGCGCTGGCGCGCGTCCGCACCAATGAACTGGCCGTGTTTTTCCGCCAGATAAATCAGAATGGCGCCGCTTTCAAACACGATGAAGTCATCGGCCGATGCATCGACGATGGCCGGAATGCGACCGTTCGGATTGATGCCGAGGTAAGCGGGGGTTTTTTGTTCATTGTCGGCCAGATTAAGGGCTTTGACCTGATACGGCACCCCCAGTTCTTCCAGCATCACGGAGGCTTTCCAGCCGTTGGGTGTGGCCGCGGTGTACAAAGTGATCATTTTGGGGTTCTCCTCTGCTGCGATCTCTCAGACCCGATTATACCGCGTTTGCATCGCGCGTGAGATCACTGCAGACACACCACCAGCGAACCGGAGTAATTCCACCAGTGCACCGGCACCACAATGGCGTTGAGTTCACGCGGCAACTGCATGCGCTGCGGCGCGCCCTGCACCACCACCGGCACCGAAATCATGAAGCCGCTGCCAAAACAGCTGCGCGCGTTGCCGGAAATGGTGTTGGCCACTTCACCCACCAGATCGCGCAGCAGCGCGTCATTGGCCGTGGCCTCACCCAACGACAGCAGCAAATGGCGCAACAAAATGCGTGGTGCGGTGAAGTAAACGCAGCCCTTGCGCTCGCCGGACACACCAATGATGCCGGTGTAATCGTGGCACGGCACCCGTTCATGTGAAATCAGATAGGGCACGCCGATGGTGGCCGGGCGCGCCGAGAGGGTGTTGAAGTAGTGTTTGGCGCCGTCAATAAAGACCTGAATTTCCTGCTCGGTCATGGGGACACCTGCGCCGCAGCGTCCGCACCCAGCGCCCGTGCGAGCGCCGAGGACAGCGTCGACTCACTGAACGGTTTGGCCAGAAAGCCACAGGCGCCGTTGCGGATCGCCTGCAGCGCGGTGGCCTTGTCTTTCAGCGCCGAGATCACCAGAATGCGCGCTGCGGGATTGATCTGCACCAGGCGCGCGACGCAATCGATGCCATCCATGCGCGGCATGGTGATGTCCATGGTCACCAGCGCGGGGCGGTGTTCGGTGAAGATCTGCACCGCCTGCGCGCCGTCTTTGGCCTCCAGAACCTGGCTGAACTGGCGCGTCATGCGGCAGCGCCGAATCAGGTTGCGCAGCACGGTGGAATCGTCGACGATCAACAGTTTCATGTGGCCGCCACTCCGCGCAGGCGCGGCGCGGCGCCGGGCTGTTGTGACTCGACCGCCGATGGCAGCCAGACGCTGAACTCGGTGAATTTACCGACCTCAAAACGCACGCCGATTTTCAGACCGTGGCGCTGCGCCAGTGTTTTGACCAGGTTCAGCCCCACACCTCGACCGGCGTGCCGATCGACCGCGCCGGCGGTGCTGAATCCGGGTTTGAACAGGTGGCTGATCACACGATTCAGGGGCATGTTTTTAACCGACTGCGCCGTCTCGCCGTGGCCCTCGGCGATGCGCCGGCGCAAGGCATCCACGTCCAGCCCGCGGCCGTCGTCGCGCAGATACACGGTCATGCCGTTGGCGCCGCGCCGACTCTGTACCCGCACAGTTGCCGGCAACACTTTGCCACTGGCGCGACGTTGCTGCGGCGTTTCCACCCCATGTGTGACGGCGTTGCGCAGCCACTGGATCAAGATGTCCTGCACCACCGGGCGGTGCTGTGCCGGCACAGCGGCCACATCAAATCCCGCGTCGTCCAATCGCACCTGCTTGCCGGTGTCGCGTTGCAAACGTGTCATCAGACTGTGCAACAGGGCTTTCATCGCGTCTTCACTGGCCACGGGTGGCTCCGCTTGAACCGAGTCCCGGGGCACCGGCAGCTGCGTGGATTCTGGCGCGTGCAGACGCTGCCGGTATTGACTCAAGTGTTCGAACAACCGGTCCAAAGAGGTCAAATAGGCGTCCAGGTTGTTCAGTTCAACAGTGATGGGCAAGAAGTCGTTGCCGGTGAGGTGCTGGTGTTCACGCAAGGCCTGAACCCGGCTTTCCAGGGTGTGTATGAATTGTTCCATGGCGGTGAATCCAATCGCCGCGGTTTCGCCTTTCATGCGGTGCAGCGCGCGCGCCATGGATTCCAGCTTGCGCTGATACTGTTTGTCCAGGTGCGCGGGTTTTTTCAACTCGGTGTTGATCGCCGCAATGCCCTGTTTGATGCCTTTAAAATAGGCCAGGAATAAATCGCGGCGGATGTGTGCCATCGACATCAGTTGTTCCAGTTGCACCGCCGATTGCGATTTGGCTTTTTCCAGTCGCGCCTGCAAGCGCTTCACTTCGGTGACGTCCTGCACCGTCACCAGCAGATGTTTCAGCACCGCCTGTTGCCGCACCGGCGTGAATATGAAAGCGAAACTGCGCACATCGAATCCGCCCTCGGCGTCGCTGTGATTGACTTCCACGTTGTCCAGGGGATTCAGATCGCGCATCAATTCGGGTTCCACGTGATCGGCGAACAGGCTTTCAATGTAGTCGCGCACCACCGCCAGTGTGTTTTCAGAAACCATCGGTTTGAGCAAGTGCAGCAAGGTGTGCCCGGCCGGCTGCGGGTGCTGCAGCATGGCTTTGATGGAGTCCGAATGCTGCGGCAGCACCACCAGATCGCGGCCCAGCAAAAACAGGCCCTGATCCACGGTTTTAAGGATTTCCTGGGTGGCCGCGCGCGCCTCGGCGGCCATCGACGCCGTTTTCAGGCGCCTGAGCAAATAAAACACAATCAACAGAAAATTCAACAACGCCAGCACAATGCCGGCAATCTCAATGGCACGCAAGCGCGCGGCCTTGCGCTCGGCGGTGGATTCAATCGCCCGCGTGAAAGCGACGATGCCCTGCTGCAGACCGTCGTCGCTGGCTTGAATCTGGGCAATGGCTTCATCGACGTTGCGCATCAACGCCGCGGCGTCGATGTCGTCGGCGTAGATGGAATAAATCACCGGTGACAACAGTGCCCTGAGCGGCTGCCATTGCGCACTGATTTCATCCAGCAGGTCGGCGTTGTCTTCTGCGTAGCTGACTTCCAGCAACAGCGCGTCCTGTTCCTGGCCAGCACCGATCAGCTCTCCGCCGTAAATGAAGGCGTCCAGCACTTCATCAAACTGGCTGTACAAACGCGTCAATTGCAGCACCGCCGGTTCCACATCTTCAGCGGCACTGACGTTATCGCGCAAGCGGTACAACTGGGTGTTGATCTGTTCAATCAGGGTGGCCTGACGGGCCGACAGACGCACCGCGTGGGTGTCCTTGGCAATGCGGTGCGAGGTCAGGTGATTGAGCCCCAGAATGCCGATGTCCAACAGCACAAAGAGGGCCATGGCAACGGTCAGGTCGGTGTATTTGCCGGGCAATAAGCGTTTCATCGGGATCAGGCCGTGTGGATGTGGCCGACAGCATAGCGCACGGCGGTTGCATCCCCGTGACAGTCCGGTTAAGCGCCGGTTTCACACGCGTGGATTGACTTCAATAAAGTGGGTCAAATGGACGTGTTGCCGTGCATCAGACCGCAGAATCCTGCATTCGCTGCGCGCCGTTTGCAGCAAACGCTGCAAAGAAAACGTCCGCCTGGTCAGGGGCGCAACCGCTGATTTCAGCCGCCGCCGGTGGCCGGGCGGATGGCCGCTGCAGCCATTGTTGCAAGGCGTCATCTGACAGCGTGATTTCAGCCGCCATTGGCGCGCCATCGTCGCCGGACAATTGCACCAATTCATCGTCACGACAGGCCAGCAACCATTCGGCGTCGGGCAGCCGCAGACGATAGGCGCCGGTCCACTGCCGACCGATCGCAGGATTAAAACAGGCGCGCATCACCAGCCAGTCCCACGCGGCGCGGTGGGTGTAATCCGTCTGACGCAGCTGCGGAAATCGCAAACCCCAGCGGATCAGCGAGAACACCACCGGCTCAAGCGCCTTGCCCGACTCGGTGAGTTGATACGCCGCGCGCGATGGGTGCGCTTCGGTGCGGCGGATCACGCCCAGTTGTTGCAAATGCTGCAAGCGCGCGCTGAGCAGATTGGTGCCGATGCCCGGCAGATTGTCCAGCAATTCACCGAAACGGCGCGGCGCCAGCAGCAATTCCCGCGCAATCAGGAGCGTCCAGCGTTCGCCGAGCACATCCAGCGCGATGGCCAGTGCACAATTTTGTCTGTGAGCGCGTTTACCTGACATGATTATTGCGCCTTCAGTGCAGTACACCATTGCAACCGGATCGCACATCCGCTTGTGCCCCTTGAGGGGTTGTTGCAATTAAATATACAGTGGGCATGCGTTGCATTGTGCAATAAAAACCTTGCCAGCGACAGCAGAAAACTATATATTTTTAAATCACTATATATTTTTAAAGTAATCTCATGGACACTCTCAAATCCGCACTGCGCAGCAACGCGGCTTTTTCCGCACTCTGCGCCGCATCCATCGCCACGCTGCACGCGCCATTGATTCGCCTGTTCGGAGCACCGCACCAGCAAGCAACCGCGGTCTTTGTGTGGGCGCTGGTGATTGGGCTGCTGTTGTTCAGCGGCTGGATTCTGTGGGTGGTGCAGCGGCCCGGGATGAGAGGCGCGGCTGTCTGGATCAGCGCCGCCGATCTGGCCTGGGTGCTGTCAAGTGCGGCGGTGTTGTTGTTTCCACCGGCCTGGCTGACCTTAACAGGACGCTGGCTGATTGCGGGGATTGCCGTCGCGGTGTTGTTGCTGGCCTTGTGGCAATTGGCGGCCCTGCGCAGCACGCATCGAAAGCAAACCATGGCCTGAGTGCTGCGCTCAGTGTTTTTCGATCAACAGCCAGGCGTGTTTAAATTCAGCCAGCAACTCAAATTGATCCGATGCCAGCAAGGCCTCTCCGTAACGCCGAAACAAGTTTGAACGCCGGGATACGGCCAGATAGTCGACATCGTATTGACTGATAAAGTCCTGCGTGGCCAGCACGGGGTGTTTGGCCTTGGCCAGGGTGCGCATGTTGGCCGGCCCATACCAGTCGCCCATCACCAGCCCGCGGTGATAATAGAACAACGGCCGCAAATCGAAGTTCATCAGCACGCCATTGGGCCGGTGCTGCGCGGCGCGCTCGGCGAGCAAAAACAGTTCATCGCGGGCGCGCCAATCGCGCCATTCAGACGCCGACTGTGGCGGTGGCCGGTGCTGCCACACCTTGTGAAAATAGGTGCCACTGTGCCAGGCCGACCAGACAAACACCAACACCACAGCAGCGTGCCGCCAACGCGCCAAGAATTCGCCCAAACGCACGTATCGCCGCATCCACGCGGCGACCGGCAACAACACGCGCCACACCGCATGGGCCGCAAACAAGGCAAAAAAGGGCAGCATGGGCACAAGGTAGCGCAGCACCTGCGTGGTGAAAAACCACAGCGCCACATGCAACAGCACGAACAACGCCAGACCCCGCCAGGCGCGCACACACACAACAACATAAAGACTCAGCACCAGCCCTGCGACACTGAAAACCCCCAGCGGCGCCTGCTTGAGATACACATCGGTGGTCAACAGCGTGTAAGGCAGCGTGAGAAAATTCCACAGCGTGCGGGCCACACCGTGCTTGCTGTACAGATCGTTGTTCTGACCGAGCAGATCGGCGTCGGTCCACAGCCACTGGCCAAACACCCCCTGCGCAAACGGGTGCACCGGGTTGCCGGAAATCCACACATTGCGCGCATACCACAGACAACCAAAGAGCACACAAACAGCGATGAACTGCACCCAGTGCAGGCCACGCGACTGGCGCAACAAGACCCAGCCAACCCAGGGCATCAGCGTCAAAAAATACAACAGCCCCAGATATTTGCTGCCCATCACCGCGGCCAGCAAGAAGCCCGAATACAACAACCAGCCGGAATCATTCTGGCGCGACAACAGCCAGGCGTGCAGCGCGGCCAATAGGAACAGCGAGAGCCCAACATCCACATAGGCCGTGCCCATCAGATAAATCAGCAAGGGATCGCTGAGGAGAAATGTCACAGCCAGCAAACCGGCCACCCAATGCGCCCAGCGCGCCGCCATGGCATACACCCCGAAACACAGCAACAACACCATCAAGGCATTGAAGCCACGTGCCAGCACTTCACCGTTGAAAATAAATCCAGCGGTGAACAATAAATCCATGTGCGCGGCGTTGAGTGGATAACGCAGATAGGGGTTGACCGTCAAACCGCCTTGTTCGGCCCAGGCCCGGGCCATGGGCAAGTGATAGGCCAGCGCGTCCGAGCCCATGTCCGGGACCATTGAATTCACCAGCTCCGGCAACCAGTACACCAGCAATGGCAGAACGATCAGCGCGTGCGGTCGCCGATCTGGCACATCCGGCCGCAGCGCGCCGGCCCGAAGCAATCGCCACCAGTGCAGTCCGCCGAGACACACCGCCACCACAGCAAACATCGACACCCAGGTGACCGTGAGCAAACCACACACGCCGAGCAAAAACAAAGCAACGCAGAACACCGCCAGGCCGCCGGCCGTGAGCAAAAAGAAACGCTCGGGCCAGGGCAAATGCGCGCCGCGCCGCAACCAGAAAATCGCACCACAGGCCCAGCACACGCCGGTGAGTACCAACAGCCACAACCCAGGCATCAGAACAAAAGGCAACCCCGAAAGTTCGTTCACTTGAAAACGAAGTGTCTCAGCACAAAGAAATTGACCACGAAGGTGCCGGCTTCAGCCAGGGGTTTGCCCAGCACCGCTGAAATGGAGGTGTATTGCACCAAAGCCGTCAACAACGCGGACGACAACATCAGCGACAGCCCCATGGCCAACAAATACCGCCCTGCACTGCCCAGCCACGAGGCGCGATTGCGAAACACAAAGCGTTTGTTGGCGGTGAAATTGAACGACGCGCTGCACAGGCGGGAGACCACATGCGCCAGCAGGAAATGGCTGCCAAATAACCCGATCAACAACAGATACAGCCCGTAATCCAGAACGAATGACAGCAAACCCACGCCCGAATACAGGACCATGGCGCGCAACACCCGCAATGAATCGTTGAGTGGGCGGAATTTGGAATTCTTGTTGCCATCAATGTACACGGTGTCGATGCCCACCTGATCGATGCGGCAACCCGATTTGGCCGCCAGCATCAGCATCTTCATTTCTGTTTCGTAGCGACCCGGTCGGATGCGAGACATTGCGAAGCGGGCGAAATCGGGGCTGACGTAACGAAAACCGGTTTGCGTGTCGCGCACCGGTGTGCGGTACATCAGTTTAAACAGCCAGCGCATGGCGGCGTTGCCAATGCGCGAGCGCAGCGGCATTTGGCGTGACTCTGATCGCACGCCCAACACCAGGTCGCTGCGGTTGCTGTGCGCCAACTGCAACAGCGATTGTATGTGGGCCGGATTGTGTTGTCCGTCGGAATCAAGCATCACAATGTCACTGAATTGGTGTTCCAGCGCGTACTCCAAACCGCTGTTGATGGCAAAGCCCTTGCCCTTGTTGTGTGGATGTTCCAACAGCGTCACGCGGCCGTCGGCGCTGGCCAGGGCGCGCAGTCGTTCGGTGTTTTCCACATCCGAACCGTCGTTGATGAGCAACACGCTGTCCACCTGTTGCAAAGTCAGATTCAGCACCTCGGCAACCACAGGACCGGGGTCGTAGGCGGGGATGATGGCTATGGAGTTCATCGATTGTTGTGCGCGGTGTGTTTAGTGACGGTTACAATATTTTAACTGTTAAAAGGTTAAGGTCTGGTTAAAAAAAGCATCACATTTCCTGATCATCGCGCATGCCTTCCAGACGCTCCCAGCGCGCGTATTTCTGTGCCAGCTCATCTTGCAGCGTTTTCACCTGCTGCGAAACCTGTTGAATCGTCTCACCGTCCTGCTGATAAAAGTCCGCGGCACACATGCGTTCATTCAATGCCTCCAGCTTCGCTTCCAATGCCTCGATCTCGCCCGGCAATTGATTCAATTCTCGCTGATACTTGTAGCTCAGCCCGGATTTCTTCTGACGCCGGTTGTGCGCCGTTGTTGCGCCCGCATCCTCGGCCGGGTTGTCAGCGGAAGTCTCCTCCCGCGGGCGTTGCCGCAGGTAATCGCTGTAGCCACCGACGTATTCTTCAATGCGGCCATCGCCGGCAAACACCAGCGTCTGAGTGGCGATGCGGTCAATAAAATCCCGGTCGTGCGAAATCAACAGCACCGTGCCGTTGAAGTCAAACAGCAAATCTTCCAGCATGTCCAGGGTTTCCATGTCCAGATCGTTGGTCGGTTCATCCAGAATGAGCACATTGGCCGGTCGGGCAAACAGACGCGCCAGCAACAATCGGCTGCGTTCACCGCCGGACAGCACGCTGGCCGGCCCGCGGATTTTATCGGCACTGAAGAGAAAATCCTGCAAATAGGAAATCACATGGCGCGCGCGGCCATTGATCAGCACTTCATCGCTGCCGAGCTGCAGGTTGTTTTGCACCGTGTCATCCAGGTTCAAGCTGTCGCGCAACTGATCAAAATGCGCCATGTGCAATTGCGTGCCCAATTTAACCGAACCCGAATCCGGCTGCAGCTGACCGGTGAGCAGCCGCACCAGCGTGGTTTTGCCCACGCCGTTGGGTCCGATGATGCCGACTTTGTCGCCGCGAAAAATGCGCGTGGAAAAATCCCGCACCAGCGTGTGCCCGCCGTAGGCAAAATTCAGCTTGTGCGCCACAATGACTTTCTTGCCGCTGGCTTCGGCCAGATTGACCTCCGCGCTGGCCTGTTTTTCCCGCGTGCGCCGTTGCCGTCGTTCGTTCCGCAGGCGCTCAAGCTCATTGACGCGGCCGCGCGCGCGGGTGCGCCGCGCCTTGATGCCCTGACGCACCCAGATTTCCTCTTCACTGAGTTTTTTGTCCAGCCGCGCCCATTCGGCCGCCTCGGCCTCAAGCCGTTGTTCACGGCGGCGCAGATAGGTGTCGTAGTTGCAATCGTAGGCGTGCAGCTGACCGCGGTCGAGTTCCACAATGGCGTCGGCCACGGCTCGCAGAAAAGCCCGGTCGTGGGTCACGAACACCACCGCGCAATGCAGCGAAGCGATGTATTTTTGCAACCACAGGATGGCCTCAATGTCGAGGTGGTTGGTGGGCTCATCCAACAGCAGCACGTCGGGTTCACCGAGCAACGCCTGGGCCAGGTTGACTTTGCGTTTGTTGCCACCGGACAGCTGCGACAAATGGGCATCGCCGTGCAGACCCAAACGGCTGATCACGGCTTCCACCCGGTTCAGCAAAGACCAGCCGTCGTGCCGTTCAATCACCGGCTGCCAGCGCTGCAGCGCGGTTTGATCATCGCCACGCGCCAGGGCCTCGGCGTGCTGCCACAGCGCTTCGCCCACTTCACCGAGTCCCCGCGTCAGGTGTTCGCGCACAGAGCGTTCAATGCCTTCCGGTACAAATTGCTGCATCATGGCGATGCGCACGCCGTCGCTGAGGATGCGTTCACCGGCGTCGCAGGGAATCTCGCCGGCAATGAACTTCAACAGGGTGGATTTGCCTTGCCCGTTGCGCCCCAGAAGACAGTATTTGCGCCCTTTTTCCAGGCTGAAATTGACCCCCTGCAGCAGCGCGCGGGCGCCAAAATCAATGTGCACATCTCGAAGGGTCAGCAAGGGCATGTCGCGTCCGGTTAAAAATCCGGCCCATGATAGCAAAATGCTATACTGAATGACACTCAATTTCAGGAATCCCATCATGCGCCTTCGCCCATCCCTGCTTGCAATCATGGCGTGCCTGCTGTGCGTCGCCGGCGCAGCCACTGCGCAACGGGTGTTGCTGCACAACGTGCACGGATACAGCGTGGAAGCGGATCGCCTTGCGCCGTTTTACAGCCTGCTGTTCGATGCCACCAGCGGGCGGGTGATCGCGCGCGACGCCGACCCGGCCGACGCCGATGCGCGCATCGACGGTCGCGGCGCCACGCTGCTGCCGGGACTGGCCGATGCCCACGGCCACGTGCTGGAGCTGGGCATCAACACCCAGCGCGTACAGCTGCGCGGCCTGAACCGTGAACAAAGCCTGTTAAAAGTGCAGCAATTCGCCCGTGAAAACCCCGATCTGCCATGGATTCTGGGGCACGGCTGGAATCAGGTGCTGTGGACCGATGCGCGTTTTCCGCATCGCAGTGAACTGGATGCATTGGGCATCGACCGGCCGGTGTGGTTGTCACGCGTCGACGGCCACGCCGGCTGGGGCAACAGCGCTGCCTTGCAATTGGCCGGCCTGGACGTTGACAGCGCCACCGCCAGCGCGGATGCCGGCGTGCTGCGCGACGCCGATGGCCGGCCCACCGGGGTGTTGATTGACAACGCCATGCAGCGGATTGAATCGCGCATTCCGCCGCTCGGTCCGGCCTTGAAAGAACGCGCGCTGCGCGACGCACTCAAGGCCCTGGCCGCCAGTGGACTGACCCTGGTGCACGACGCCGGCGTGGACGCCGAGGTGTGGCGCATCTATCAGCGCCTGGCGCGCAACGGCGAATTGCCGATCCGGGTGTATGCCATGCTGTCCTCGGCCGATCCGGCGCTGCAGGACATGCTGGCCGCCGGCCCGCTGAACATCGACGACCGCCTGGTGATTCGTTCAGTAAAACTGATGCTGGATGGCGCGCTGGGCAGCTACGGCGCGGTGCTGCACGAACCCTACAGCGACCGCCCGCAAACCCGCGGCGCCTGGGTGCAGAATCCCCAGCAGTTTGAAGCGCTGCTCAAATTGGCGGTGGCGCACGGTTTTCAGGCCAATGTGCACGCCATCGGAGACCGCGCCAACCACGTGGCACTCACCGCCCTGTCGCAACCCTGGGCCAGGGCCCGCGAATTGCGCCATCGGGTGGAACACGCGCAGGTGGTCACGCCTGCGGATTGGCCGCTGTTTGCGCAGCACGGCATCCTTGCCTCGATGCAGCCGACCCACGCCACCTCGGACATGAACATGGCCGGCGCGCGCCTGGGCACGCAACGCATGGCCGGCGCCTACGCCTGGCAATCTTTGCTGCAGGCCGGTGCGCGCATTGCCGCCGGCTCGGACTTTCCGGTTGAACTGCACAACCCGCTGTACGGTCTGCACGCCGCCGTCACGCGCCAGGACCGGCGCGGTCAACCGCCCGGCGGCTGGCACGCGGAACAGGCCATGACGCCGGCCCAGGCCTTGCGTGCTTTCACCCTCGACGCGGCCTACGCGGCGCACATGGAATCCGCTCTCGGCGCACTGCAGGCGGGCCAATGGGCCGATTTCATTCTGCTGGATGCGGACCCGATGCGCGGCGATCCGGCGCGCATCTGGCAGGCGCAGGTGTTGCAGGTCTGGGTGGCCGGGCAGCGAATTGAATAAATTTTGTCACCCGATGCGTGCAGCGATCACCTGCACCGCCCTAGAGTTGTCAAATTTTGTCAAATTCAGCGCCCTGAGGCTGTTTTCAGGCGGCGATCAGGCATAATGGCTATGGACCCCACATCGAATCCGTTATCATTGATGGCAGAAGATGAGATGAAAACATGACCCTGAAGACCGTACCCAAACTGAAGTTCAACATCCCCGGATACACCATCACCGACGTGATTGGCGAAGGCGGCATGGCGGTGGTCTATCTGGCCGAACAGGAGTCCCTGAAACGCAAAGTGGCGATCAAGCTGCTGCGCACCCTGGTCACCGAGGACCGCGACCTGGCCGACCGCTTTGTTGATGAAGCCAAAACCATCGCGCGCCTGGACCACCCCAACATCATCAGCATCATTGAAGCCAAACAACTGAATTCGGGCCTGGCCTTTTTTTCCATGCCCTACCTGGACCGCGGCGACCTGAGTGACTACACATTCAGCGACGACGCCGAACTGGTGAACATCATGGTGCAGATCTGTCAGGGCCTCAGCTGCGCGCACACCCACGGCGTGATTCATCGCGATCTGAAACCGGAAAACATCCTGTTTGACCAGTTCGACAAAATCAAGATCGCCGATTTTGGCATCGCCCTGTCGACCAGCAAAAGCCGGCGCACCAAAGAACACAGCATCATCGGCACCACCCACTACATGAGCCCGGAACAGGCGCAATCCCAGCCAGTGGACGGACGCTCCGACATCTATTCTCTGGGCGCCATTCTGTACCAGATTCTGACCGGCAAACCGGTGTTTCCCAACAAAGACGATCTGGCCGTTATTCTGTCGCACATCAGCGAACCGGTGCCGCGACTGCCCCGCGAAGTCAAGCACTGGCAAGCCATTGTGGACAAATGTCTGGCCAAATCCCCACGCGACCGTTACCAGAATTGTCAAGAGCTGGAAACCGCGTTGCGTGCGTTGCCGGTGCGCAAGCGCAGCAGCAAACCCGCGCCCAAGCGCACGAATAAAAACCAGGCCGCCAAGCGCCAGATCACCGCGCGCAGAAAGGCCGTGCAAAACACATCGCCCAAATGGATCAAAAGCCTGCCCTATGTGGGGTTCATTGCCATTCTGGGTGCCGGCTTCATCGCCATCAGCAACTACAAACCCGACGGCGTCGTCAGCGACCCGGCGACCGACACGCCGCCTTCAATGACCCAGCCGCTGGACATCCCGCCGCCGCTGTTCACCGCCGAAGACAATGAACTGGACAACATGCCGGAAGTCAATCCGCAACCGCCGCCCACTGAGGACATCGGCTTCAGCGAAGCGGACGCCTTGAGCCTGATCCTGGAAGGCAACGATTTGCTGCGACGCATGCGCCTGACCCGGCCGCCGGGAGACAACGCGGCGCAAAAATACATGACCGTGCTGAGTCACTTCCCCAACAACACCCAGGCGCGTCTGGGCATGCAGGAGATCGGTGAACGCTATTTCTCGCTGATGGAAGAGAGCCTTGCAGCCAAAGATTTTGACAGCGCCCGTCAACACGCGCAAACATTGAAGGAATTCTGGCAGAACCCCGGCACCGACGCGTCCCAGTTTGAACCGCGCGTCAGCCGCATCCTCAGCCGCGCCAACGAATTGGTGCAGGTCTCGGTGCAACAGCACAAAGTGCAGGCCGAAACCCAGGACATGCTGGCGCTGGCCGATGTGTTCCTTGATGACCGGGGTTTGACCGAACGTTTGCGCGAACAGCTGCGCAGCATTCCCCTGTCCGGGGATGTGTACCGCGACCAGAATGGCTTCGATTCGGTGTACCTGGCCGGTGACCTGATCAAGAACAACAGCCCCTATACCGGGCCGTATTTCACCGTCACCACCACCGAAGTTTCGCGCCAATGGTACCAGGCCTTTGCCGCCGAGAATCCGGCGCCGGAACACAAATGCATGCACCAGGGCAAAATGCCGTTTTTCAAAAAGACCTGGGTCAAACCGCCGTTCGATGTCAGCGATGATCAACCGATCACCTGCATCAGCGGTGACGACGCGCAACGTTTCGCGGCCTGGGTGTCGCAACGCAGCGGCCACAAATACCGCTTGCCGACGCTGAATGAATGGCGCTATCTGACGCGCTTGACCGCCGCCTCCTCAGCGCCTTGTGCAACCGCCAATATCGCCGGCCGCGAAAGCGACCGGGACAAATCGGTCGGTGGCCAATACGGCTGCACCGACGCCTTTGAATTCCTCAGCCCAGTCGGTGATTTGCAGGCCGAATCCTACAAACTGCACGACGTGCATGGCAACGCCAGCGAATGGGTCATTGACGGCACAAAACTGGTGGCCGTGGGCCATTCCTGGTACACCGGCCCGGCGGTGGACAACGCCGCGGTGCGCAGCGATGTGAGCGCCGATGGCGCGTATTCAGACGTCGGATTTCGGCTGGTGCGCGACATCCACGGCGAATCCCGCTGAGTCGTTTTCCCTGAATTATCCATTCCCGACCTTTTCCAGGATCACGCACCACGGACTTTAACTTTAAAGTGCGATTCAACGAATGTTTGATGGCCTCACTTGAGCTCAATGGCTCAAGGTGGCACGTCCTTGTGCCACGCCGTCGACCCAACACCCCCCAGCCCGACTTTCCGCACAGGCAACGGCCCCACGGATGCATTGGTTTTTTGCTTGCTTTGAAGTATCATAGCGGCCTTTGTTAAATCCATCCCAAACGCATGTCTGAATACATCTACACCATGATCGGCGTGAGCAAAATCGTGCCGCCCAACCGCGAAATCATCAAAGACATTTCCCTGTCGTTCTTCCCCGGCGCCAAAATCGGTGTGCTCGGACTGAACGACGCCGGCAAGTCGACGGTGTTGCGCATCATGGCCGGTGTGGACACTGAGTTCAATGGCGAAGCCAGACCCCAGCCGGGCATTAAAATCGGTTATCTGCCGCAGGAACCCGAACTGGACGAGAACGCCTCGGTGCGGGAAAACATTGAACAGGGCATGGGCGCGGTGAAACAGCTGCTGAGTGATTTTGACGCCATCAGCATGAAATTTTCCGAGCCGATGAGCGACGATGAAATGAACGACTTGCTGGCCCAGCAGGCCGAGCTGCAGGAACAGATCGATGCCGCCGGCGGTTGGGAGTTGGACCGCACCATGAACATGGCCGCAGAGGCCCTGCGTTTGCCGCCCTGGGACGCCAAAGTGGCCAACCTGTCCGGCGGTGAGAAACGCCGCGTGGCCTTGTGCAAACTGCTGCTGTCAGGGCCCGACATGCTGTTGCTGGACGAGCCGACCAACCACCTGGACGCCGAAACTGTGGCCTGGCTGGAACGCTATCTGAGTGATTTCAAAGGCACCATTGTGGCGGTGACGCACGACCGCTATTTTCTCGACAACGCCGCCGAGTGGATTCTGGAACTGGACCGCGGCCACGGCATCCCCTGGAAAGGCAATTATTCGTCCTGGCTGGAACAAAAGGAACAGCGACTGCAAATGGAGGAAAAACAGCAACAGGCCCACGCGCGCACCATCAAACACGAGCTGGAATGGGTGCGCTCCAATCCCAAAGGCCGCCGCGCCAAATCCAAGGCCCGTCTGCGCCAGTTTGAGGAATTGCAATCCAAGGATTTCCAGAAACGCAATGAAACCCTGCAAATCTACATTCCGCCCGGTCCGCGACTGGGCGATGCGGTGATCGAAGCGGACCACGTCAGCAAAGCGTTTGGCGACAAATACCTGATCGATGATTTGTCCTTCAAGGTGCCGCCCGGCGCCATCGTCGGCATCATCGGCCCCAACGGCGCCGGCAAGTCGACGCTGTTCAACATGATCACCGGCACCGAGCAGCCGGACTCGGGTGAAATTCACATCGGCCCCACCGTGGAACTGGCGCACGTGCAGCAAAGCCGCGAAGACCTCAACAACGAAAAAGCCCTGTGGGAAGAAGTGGCCGACGGCGAGGAAGTGATCAAGGTCGGCAACTACCAGATCCCCGCGCGCGCCTGGTTGAGCAAATTCAATTTCAAGGGCGCCGACCAGCAAAAACGCGTGAAACAGCTTTCCGGCGGTGAACGCAACCGTCTGCAATTGGCCAAAGTGCTGAAAAAAGGTGGCAATGTGCTGTTGCTTGACGAACCGACCAATGACCTGGACGTGGAAAC
>JBNLBT010000050.1:0-22930 GCA_050303435.1 Marinicellaceae bacterium | reverse complement strand
CCCAGCGCTTCTCAGGCAACAAATGTTCGACGCACCGGTGCCACTTTCGGATCAGGAAATTTCGCTTAAAACCAAATCCAGTTCCGCGGGACACACTCAATTGAACGAATGATTTATCGCATCGAATTCGAATTCGAATTGAACCCATTCGGCGTCGGCTTGTGGAACAATCCGACACCGAATACTGCTTTTCAGTCGAAGCTGTTTCTGAAGATCAAGTCGTTCTCGCGCACCATCAGCGATTGCAGATGCGCGGCGGCGTAACCCTCACCCAGCGACAGCGGCGTGTAGGTCAGAAACCAGGTGTGGGTCTCGGGCGTCAATTCCAGCACGAAGTAGCGGCGATGGAAAATGCCAGTGAATTCACGGTCCTGATCCAGGATCACGGCGTATTTGCGGTTGCTCATCATCGACAGACCGGTGACGTTGCCGTCCGCACCAATGCCCGAAGTTGAATTGATCGCGTCGTAGTCCAGGGAAAACCCCGCAGCACCGTCGTAGCGGATCAGATCCGCCGGGAAGAAACTGCTGCCGTTGATGCGCATCGCCGTCTCGATGGAAAAAATCAGCTCGCCGGTCTCCGGATCAAAGGTGAAGGCATCGACGTTGCCCGGGCGGTCGGTGAAGGCGTTCAGTGAGAACACCACACTGACCGACGAGCAGGTGCCGTTGTTGCAGCGAAAAATATCGCCAGGCCCCACCGCAACACCGCTGATCTGCGCGTGATTGTCCAGCGTGAACAGGGTGCGAAACTGGGCGTCGATGTGAAAGCCATTGATCTGCGCGCCGCGCAATTGACGCACCGGTTCCGGGTTGGCCACGCTGTCAGGAAAAGTGAAAATGTCGTCGATCAGCACATCATTCATGCGCGTGGAAATGTTGCCGGAGCTGAGGTAGTCGATGTTGCTGTTGTAATTGACCTGTTCCAGATACGGCGCGATGAACTGCGCTCTGAGCAGCGGGGAGGCGCCGAGCAACAGCACAATCAACGCGCTTTTAAAGCCTGCGTTCATGCCCCACCCCCTCACGGACACAGCGAGCCGCTGCACACGCTGCCGTTGGTGTAGATGCCGCAGTTGTCGCTGCCGTTGTTGGTGAAATACACGTTGCTGCAGGCCACCGCGATGGCGCTGAAATTGCCGTTGCCGCGGGCGTAGCTGTCGCGCACCACCAGATTGCCCAACAGGCCATTGGAAAAACCGCTGTCCAGGTTGCGGTTGGCCACGCAGTGATCGGCCACGCCGTTGATCACCACGATGCCAAATTCATTCTGGTCGGCGGTGATGTATTCAACGCGGTTGCCGCGCGAGTTCAGTGAACTCAGGCTGACGCCGGTGTCAAAGCCGGTCACGCTGCCGTTGCGGATGACCAGATTCTTGCGACCCACGGCTTCAATGCCGATCGCCGTCATGCCGGAATTGCTGCAGTTCAGCGAAGTATTGTCGCCGGTGCAGCTGCGCGGACCGATGATGGCAAAACCGTTCAAATCCAGGGTCACGTTGTCGGCGGTGATGTTGATCACGTCAACGGTGTTCGATGAACTTTCCAGATTGGAGGTCAGCTGATAGCTGCCGGGCAGATTGATGGTGACCGGAAAGCCACCCGAATCGCCGTTCATGCAGCCGAATCCTGCGCACACCTGATTGATTGGAATGACGCCGTCGTCGGCCTGTGAAATCGGTGCAGCAGCCAACAACGCTGCGATCAAAAACAATGGAAATCTCTTCATGGTATCCTCCTGTGGTTGATGAAATATCCCAATGCGCCCGCAGTGAACCGGGCGAGTCAACCCTTAACTTCGCATTGCTCTGAAATTTCCTGACATCACCGAGGAAAAAAAACACGTGATCTGCGCAGTGACATTTTTTAAATGAAATGTCGCAAATGGCCGGCCCGATTGTAAGCAGAGGTTTTAACCGGGGTATCATCATGAAAAGAAGGATTTGGGGCATGTCACTGATTCTGGGCTGCGCAATCAGTGCGCAGGCGGCCATCATCTCTGTGAATCGCGCCGACGATTTACAAACCGGTGGCGACGGCGGCTGCGACCTGCGCGACGCCATCGCCGCGGCCAACAGCAACGTCGCGGTGGACGACTGCACCGCCGGCAGCGCCGCTGTCACCGATTTCATCATCATCAACGTCGCCGGCCCCATTCAATTGAGCGACGAATTGATCCTCACCGGCGCGGTGTCCATCTCTCCGCCGCTGGGTGGATCGTCGCGGGTGGAGTTGCGCGCTGCTGCGCAATCGCGTCACCTGTTCATTCAACCGACTTCAAGCAACAGCCACGATTATGAATTGAAGCGGCTGCATTTCACCGGCGGCCGCGCCGGCACAGCACCGGGCGGCGCGGTGTTGATGCAACGCGGCGGCGTTGATTTTGGCACCATCCATGTGGCCGACTGCCTGTTTGAGGACAACCGCGCCGGCAGTGGCGGCGCCCTGGCACTGGACGACACCCAGGCGGATCAGATTCAAATCCTGCGCAATGAGTTCATCGACAACCGCGCGCGTCTGGGCGGCGCCGTTGTGGCGCTGACGGCGGCCAGCGGTGACGCCAGTTTCAGCCTCAACAGCTTTCGCAACAACATCGCTGAGAACACCGGCAGCACCGCCAACGGCGGCGCTGTGTTTGTGCAGGACTCTTCCACCTTCACCTATGAATTCAATAAAAACCAGTTCATCGGCAACGCTTCGGAAGACCACGGCGGCGCGCTGGATCTGCGTGGCTTCAACGTCGATCAATTGTTTATCCTCAACCAGAACACCTTTCTGCACAATCAGGCCGCCGATGACGGCGGTGCTTTGGGTCTGTACAGCCCGGCCACGGTGCACCTGTACAACAACACCTTTGGCTTCAACGCCGCCGCGCGCGGTGGCGCGGTGTTGAGTGTTGGCGTGCAAATACATCTGGCGGCCTCCACCCTGGTGCACAACAGCGCGTCTTTAAGCGGCGCCAATTTTTACGCCCTCGGCGGCTTCGGTGCGATCACCCGCAACGTCATCGCCCACCCCAACGCGGGTGAAACCAATTGCAGCGGCTCTCTGGGCGGTTATTCTTCCGGCGGCGGCAACGTCATGGACGATGACAGCTGCCCGTTCTCAATCAGTTCCGACATCGAGTCCGACCCCCAATTGAGCGGTCTGGTGATGGGCCCAAACGGCCATTCCGGGTTCAAACCCACGCAGGACTCATGGGCCGTCGATCGCATCGCTGAGATGTTCTGCACCCAGTACAACGGCGCGGCCATGACCCAGGACGTGTTCAACAACACCCGACCACTGGACGGCGACGGCGACGGCGATGACCGCTGCGATGCCGGTTCCGTGGAAGCCCGCATCGACACCGACCTGCTGTGGGCCGACGCTCTGGGTGGTTGATCTCATCTGCCGATTGGATGCGGACCTGAAAAAAAACCGCGGGCGTCCGGCCCGCGGTTTTTTTTAACCATGCCCCCTCAGACGCTGCGACCGGTACCGGTTCTCATCTAGCGACGTCGGCATTGTTCAATGGCATCCGACCAGCCTTGACCCTGGCCACGCTTCTGTTTAAAGCAGTTCACCGTCTGCGCCGCATTCTGTGTCCCGGCACACAGCTTCAGGGCATTGCCCCACTGCCAGCGGGTGCCACCGCCCCAGTCCACGCCCCCGTGCATGACGGTCTGGAAACACTTGGCCGGCTCCGCAGTGCGATTGTTGAAGGCGCACAGTTTATCCAGATTGCCCTGCGCCCACTGTGTGCTGCCCTGATAATCCCAGGCCACTTTGCCCTGCGCGGCCTGATGACAGGCATTGCCAGCAATCACAATGGGTTTGTTGACGGTGATCGGCAGATTCGGCATCACCACGGTGTCATTGATGGGCGCCACAAATTCGTGCACCTCGCCGGTGAAGCGCTGAATGGTGCGCCCTTCATCGTAACGCTCATACAGTTTGTGCGCAGCGCCATTGACAATGCCATCGATGCGCAGGAAATTCATGTTCCAGTTGTCGGAATTGAAGCCACCGGAAAAATGCGTGCGCAGCACCACCCGACGTATCATTGAAGGATCAATTTCACGACCCAGGTCCTGTTCAACGGTCTGCTGGTAATTGCCGATCCAGCGGCGCGACCCGTTGACGTTGCGCAGCAGTTTTTTGCTGTTGTCGCTGAACACCACCTCCACATCGAGGTTGTCGTTGCCACCGCGCAAATCGTCGCTGCCGGTGCCAATGGTCAAACGCAATCGGCGCATTTTGCCGTTGTTGGCGCGCGCCGGGCTGGCCACGTTGGGCGGTGTTTTGGCGCGGTATTTGCGGTCAACAAAATACGTCAGCCAGCGCTCATTGCCATCGGCGTAATAATACGAATGGCTGCTGGTGTCGACACTCAATGTTTTGGTCACACCGGGGTGATTCGGATCGTAGACAAAGATTTTGAAATCCCCCTGGTAATCACCCAGACGGCCTTGATAGCGGCCCATGTCGTAACCGATGGCCAGCACCTGGTGTTCACCGCCCCTGAATCCTTCGTAGTGCCACAAACCCAGCGGCACCGGCCGGTTGCGGTCAATTGATTCGCGCAATTCCTGTAAACGGCCGCCGTTGAATCCCTGCAGGCCCCAGTTAAAAAATTCACCGTTGCGGGCGCCGAGCGGATTGAATCCAAGCTCGGTCCATTTGTCGACGTTGTCGGCGATGGAGTGCACCTGGCGGTCGTACATGTAATCGTGCAGCGGCGTGTGCACCGCCGGCCGGAAATCCTGCCGTGGCACCGCTTTGCCGGCCAGATAATAGTCCAGCGCGGTGTACACCATGCCACCGCACAAACCACCGGTGCGGATGTCCAATTCACTGATAAAATCGTTTTGAAAGTCGTTGACGAATTGAAAACCGTGCCGCTGTGGATCAAATCCAGTCATGCGCGGTGCCGCCACCAACGACGTTGAAATCACCATCAATACCAACCATATCCCCTGTTTCATAACACTTCTCCTGTCACTGCTTAAATTCCCGCGGCATTGAATCATGCGCCGCGCCCTTGTTGAAAGGTACGCAGTGAGCAAAAATTTTCTGACCTGATAAAACGCACCCATGTGCTGAAATGAGAACTGTTTTGCAGAACCCGGGCACGCCAATGCGCGCGATGTGAACCGGGTCACAGATGATTTGATGGGGTCAATGTGTATGAGAAACAGAAAAGAAGCCAGTAAAAAAGGCAAAAAGACCGGGGGGGAGGAGAAGGGGGACTCCAATCTTTTTGCCTTGCAAAACAGCTTGGTCCAGTGTTGCATCCAGCCTGACCAACTGCCCGTGTTCTGGAACATGCATCGTTGTGGCACCCGACGGATGGGCGCGCGTTTTTGCGCGGATCAAGGGGGACTTTACACCGGCAAAACCGTTACAGATGTCCAAACATCCAGACGTTTGAAAGTATAGCGCAGAAATGGTTGCAAGGGTAACCATTATTTCATGCAAGACAAAAAAAACCGCTGCACGCAATGGCAGCGGTTTTTTTCATGCCTTGAGCCCACTCAGGGCGTTTTCGCAATGGCCGGTGCCTCGCTGATCAACAGCCCTTCTTGCAGCTGCTGCACGGGCGCCAACAATGTCAGATTCAACAAATGCAATCCCTTGATCTGATACGGCGGTTGCAAACCGGATTCTGCGATCTGCAAGCCATCCAGCGGCACGGAGATGCCGGCGGATCCCACCTCAAGCCAATCGGCGGAAGACAGATGCGCCAGCGGCCTGCGCACGCCTTCGCTGTCCAATCCGGTCAACACGCCGCGCACGCTGTAGCGCCCGGCCTGGGCCACATCAATGCCCAGGCTGACGCTGTTGTCCAGCAGGGTCAATTGACCGTTGAATTGCGCCGTTGGCACAGCCACCGCAAACGAATTGCTGTTGTCGCGGGTGACTTTCACGCCGTCCACTTCGGCCGTGCCGACCACATAAACGGTCCAAATGCCGTTGGCCAGGGAGCGCCCCTGTCCCACCTGTGCGCGGCCGGTGTAGCGCCCATCTGCGTTGGCTGCAAATTTCAGCTCGGCCACTTTTTCACCGCCTGGTGCTGTCACGTAGCCGGCCAAATTCACAGGCCGCGGCTCGCCCTGCGCCAGCAAAGCGGCATCAACACGCAATTCGCCACCGGAAGCCACCACCCGTTCTGTGGTCGACAAATCCAGCACGTAGTCACTGAATTTCTCCTGCACACTGACCACGTAAGGTGCATCGCCCTTAAGGCCATTGACCTTCAGCTTCAATGCACCGATGCCGGTGTTGACCTGCATGGCAAAGGTGGATTCGTGCATTTTCATGCCCACCTTATCCAGCTCTTCCTGGTTGACAAAGGTGCCCACAGACACGCGTTGCCCGCGTTGTTGCAACTCCACCGAATCGCGCGCGATGTTCGGGTGCTCACCGCGCAGCAAGGGGCTGATGCGAATCACTGCCTGACCGTCGGTCAGCGGCAGATCCAGTCCTTTGCTCAATTGACCGGCTGTGGTGTCCAGGTAAAAATGTTTCGACGACTCGGTGTGTCCGCTGTTGTCAAAGCGCAATTCACGATCGGCTTCCAGCGGTTCACTGAACGACATGGCTTTGCGTGAAGTGGCCGCCAACGGGGCGTTTTTTTCTGCCAGCGCGGAGATTTCTTGCGACTTGGGCGCTTCACTCCAGCGCACCGATTCAGCCAGCGCGCCTTGCGTCAGCAGCGCGCAGATCAGTCCTGTATATACTTTGTTTTTCATTTTTTCTCTCCCATCTCTCAGAAATCAAACCAGGCAACAAAATCGCGGATGAACGCCTTGACGCGGCGATCCACGCCAAAGCACTTGCGCCTTGACTGGTTGTGGCTCAGCGGCTCATCCCTGTCGGTGAAGGTGTAATCGCGGTGGGCATAACCCACGGCTTCCTGCGATGAACAGTTAACGAATCCATCGGAACAGTTGTCCAGCCAGGCGCGCGTGATGCTCAGGCCCAGATTCAGGTTGTAGCCGCCGCACAGGGGGCTGGAATCCGGCACCGGGTAGCCAATCAGGGGGAACAGGATCCATTCGTAGTCCACCAGCGACGCGTCCACATCGGAACCAGAGATGTTATAAGTGAACGTGCTCAATGCCGGGCGGCCGTCGGTGCCTCTCAGGTACTGTTCATTGTAGTAACGCATGCGGTGCGTTTGCTGTTGATCCACGGCCGGGCTGTCGTAGCCCAGCAGCCACCCGAGGGTTTGTTCAAATGAGTGGCCGTTGCGCACAGCGGTGGCCAACGGTGTGCCTTTTGAGGTGGGCGCAATGTTCACCATGTAGCGCACTTTGCTGAAATTCGGGTAATAATCGTCGCTGTAGTCGCGGTTGGACAACACCCAGCGGGCCACGTTGCCGCCGTTGGAGTGGGTCACCAGCATGATGTGGTCCAGATTGTGCCGGCGTTGAAACGCACCGACCTGACGTGCCAGACAGCCCCCGGCATTGATGTGCCACATGTACTGATCGAAATCGCAGTGAATGATGTCGTAGTAGTTGACGTTGGGCAACGCGCTTTTCATCGATTCAATGTTTTCCCAGGTCCAGAAATCGCGCGCGGTGTTGTGTGAATAACTGCCCGTTCCGTGCACAAAGGCCACGCCGAAGCGGTTGGCGGCCGCGGCGTCGAAACCCAGCAGCATACACAGAAAAACCACCGCATAAAGCGGTCTCATCTTCTCTTTCATAAATACTCTCTTTAACTCATGGTTGTTGATTCTGATGCCCCGAATTCAGACCAAAGAACCACCGCGATGCGGCGCGATGCGGCGGCATCCGTATTCAATGTGACTTTCAACGAGGCCATTCAGTGTGTGTGTGTCGCCCGCCCTGGCAACCACAGCCGGGCATCACCGCCTGGCGATGCCCGCTGCGTGTGATGTCAAATGACATCTCCTGTTGCAAACCCCCGGTGCCCTTGTGGCCTCGTTGTGAGGCCACGCATGATTTACTGCCCCAGTGCGATCCCTGCCAGCACCGTTTGTACCGGAGAAATCAGTGACTGATTCACCAGCTGCACATTGCGCAATTCAAACGGCGCGGACAGCCCGGAATCCTGCAGCAATTTCTGTCTCACATCCAGCGAAATCGCCTGCTCGCCCACCTTCAGCCAGGCGGCACTCATGGTGACGGCAAACGGCTGCGCAGCACCGTCCGCATCCACGCCATACAATATGCCCTTGACTTCATAACGCCCTTCCAGCGCGTTGGTGATGCCAACCTCCAGCCGGTTGTCCTGCCATTCAAGTCGGCCATTGAAGCGTGCGCTGTTCAACTCCACGGAAAAACTGCTGTGTGCATCGCGCAGCACTTTGTCGCCGTTGACCTCGCTTTGGGCAAAAGTGTGGATGCCCCACAAACCGTCGGCCTGGCTGACGCCATCCGGCAATGGCACAGACGCCGTGTAGCCCCCCTGGCCATTGGCGACAAATTTCAGATGGCTGTGCACGCTGCCGTCCGGTTTGCTGATGTAGCCGGTCAGCGATGCCTGCGCTGTACCCACCGCGGTGTGCAACGTGGAGTCAATCACCAGTGTTTCATTCGCATGATACAGCGCCTTTTGGCTGCCCATATCCAGTGCGATCTTCGATTGCGGTTCCAGCACGTGCACCACATAAGGCGTTGCATCATTGGCCGCTCCATTGACTTTCACTTTGAGAACCCCCGGTCGGGTATTCACTTTGAAGGCCACCGTCGCATCTGCAAACGGTGCACCGGTGGCTTTAAGGCTCTCGCTGTCTGCAAACACCTGAGGCTTAACGGTCAGGCCATTCAAGGTCAACTCCACATTTGCGGCCGTGAATTCCACCGCGCGCTTGTCGGATGCTTGCAGCAATGGGCTGATGCGCACCACCGCTGATTCATGGGTCACGGGCAAATCAATGCCGTCGAGCAATGCCTGCGACTCGACGTCCAGCCAGTATTGTCGTGAACTGTCTGTGTAGCCTTCGTTGGCAAAGCTCAAATCCAGTTTGTCAGTCAACGCGTAACTGAACTGCAGCGGCGTTTTTTCTGTGTTCACCGGTTGTGGAGCCTGAATGGATTTTCGCGTGAAATCAATGAGATCATGCGATGGCAAATCCGCATTCCATTTAACCTGTTGTGCCTGGGCTGCGGATGTCAGCAACGACAACAAAATGCATGTTGTTTTATTCATGATAAGACTCCTTATTCAGATAACTCTACGAGCAAAGCTTTGGCAAACCGATCAATGCCAAAACATTTCCTGCGGCTTTGATTGTGGCTCAGAGGTTCACCGCCATCGGTGAACAGCGTGTCATTCCAGGAAAACAGACCCGCCGCGGACTGACTGCTGCAATTAAGAAATCCATCGGAACATGAATTCAGCCAGGCTTGTGTGATTTCCAGACCAAGATTCAAACTGTACCCACCACAATATGAATCTGGATCCCAAAACGCGGTCTCTACGTCCGTGCCAACGATTGGCAAAAACAGTCGCGGCAACATCGGTCGCCCCTGGGTGCCGTACAGCCAGTCGCGGTTGTAGTCGCGCATCCAGTGCGTCTGTTGCTGTTTGACCGCATCGCTGGTGTAACCCAAAATCCACCCCAAAGCGGCTTCAAATACCGTGCCGTTAACCGAAGCATTGGCCAAGGGTGTGCCGCCGGAAGAAGGCGCCAGTGCGAGCACCATGGACGTGTGTGAGATGACAAAGGGATAGCGCGAATCGTAGGTCGGATTTGAAAGGATCCAGCGAATCACATTGCCGCCGTTGGAGTGCGTTATGATGACCACCTTGTCCAAATTGCGGTTGTTGATGAAGTAGGTCAGTTGATCCGCCAGACATCCGGCCGCCCTTGAGTCCCACATATATTTTTCAAAATTGCAATTGACCACGTAGTAATCACCCAGATTATCCAATCCACGTCGTACGGAATTGATGTTTTCCCAGGTCCAGTATTGTGTGCCTGCATTGGTCTGATGACCGGTGCCATGCACGAAGGCCACGCCAGTTCTGGCCTGCACCGACGTGAAGCCGGCGAGCAGACAGATCAGAATCAACAATGGCCAGGGCTTTGTTGCTGTTTTCATAAAATCACTCTCTCTTTCTCTCGTGTGTAAATTATCTGAATGCTCTGACCACCGCTTTGACTCATGCGACTGGCCGAACTTGACCTTGGAATCTCAAATACTTGAGCGCCCAATTTACGGTCGGAGTGCATTCAACGTGAGGTGTCGCCCGCCCTGGCGACCTTCATGCGGGCATCACCGCCTGGCGATGCCCGCTGCGTGTGATGTCAGATGACATCTCCCGGATTGACAACCCCTGTTTGAATGCCAGACTGTGTCATGCACCGTGCATCGGGCACAGACATCACATCAACACATGAGGCGTGGATTGAGGGCGGGTGCAAAGACCCGAATCCGAGGTCGTCGGTGGTGTGGAACATGGCTTTTCTCTCTTTCTCTCTTAACTCTCTCAAAGTTATCCAGACATTGATTGGATATTTAGACGTCCGAATGTCTGGACGTGCACATCATAGGGTAATTTCAAACGTTTGTGTGAATTTTTTTCCGACCATGCCTGCAACAGCGCCGAAAGCCTGCAACAATCATGCGTTTTTTCAGTTATTTACAGGCTTTTCCTGGATTAAAAAATATTTTCTTTTGATGAAAAAAAACCGGCGCAATGCGCCGGTTTTCTGTGCGGGTTGTTTAATAATGGAGCGAATTTATTCGAACGTGTTGGCAAAAATCACGTCGGGATTTTCGAACTCATAGATTCTCAACGAACCCGCTTCGTTGTCTGCATCGCTGGAGACGTCTCCCGGCAATCCCACCACCAGTTCGTTGCCATTGCCAAAATCACCGACCACCAGGGTGCGGCCCATTTCGTCGCCGGCGCTGTTGTTTTCAACATAGATGTCGCCGGCCACGCTCAATCCACCCATGCCACCGTGCAGGATGTGAAAGGCACCGGCCAGGGAATTTTCCCGTGGCACACCGATCACCAGATCCTCATAGACATCAAAATTGAGGTCTCGGCTGGCCAGGGTGTCGCCAAAAAAGTCAGCGTTTTCCGCCACCCCCAACACGCCCGCGCTGTCCTGATGAAAAATCTGGTTGCCGGCGGTGGTCAGTCCGGTGAATGAACCGTAAATCACGTTCACCGCGCCGGCGTCAAAGATGCCGTCGGTGTCGATGTCCTCACGGGGCACACCGACGGCCAGGTCGGTGGCGCCATCGCCATTGAAATTACCGGTGGTCAGAGACGATCCAAAACGGTCGTTGGCCTCCACTGCGCCGTCGATGGCGCCCGATTGCGACCAGATGAAATCCACCGCGTTGGCCTGCAGGCCGTTGAACGCGCCATTGAACACCTGCACGGCACCGGCGTTGGTTTCACCATCGATGTCTTCGCCAGGAATGCCGACCGCCAGATCGGAAAAAATGCTCTCACTGCGAAAACGCCCGGCCGCCAGCGCCAGGCCAAACTGGTCGTTGGATTCCGTGTCCCCATCTACGCTTGCGGTGTTTTGCGACAAACGGTCGCGGTTCTCGCCGGTGATGCCATCCACCGGGTCCCCGTAAAAGATATCCACCACGCCACCATCGATGATGCTGTCATTGATACCGAAATTTTCAAATGGTGCAGACACCGCCAGATCTTCGCAACGAATGCCATTGTCTGAATCGCCATTGAAATTGCCCACCGCCATGCTCCAACCGAAGCGATCACCGTCGTCGACCCAATCACTGAGAATGCCCACGCCGGTGCCCTGCCAGAGGAAGGTGGAACCGGCGCCAAATTCAGCGAAACCGTTGGCCGACCCATAGAAAATATTGATCGCACCAACATTGTCGCGGTCCTCACCGGACAGGGTCACGGCCTCTGAGGGTGTGCCCACCGCCAGATCATCGAAGCCGTCGCAGTTGAAATCGCCGCTGGCCAGCGTCTGGCCGAACTGGTCGTTTTCTTCCAGACCGTTGATGTTTTCCAGATTCGGCGGATCGGTTTCCAGGGTCTGGAACAGATACTGGTGCCCCTCGGCGCTCAGTCCGTTGGGCGTGCCGTACATCACGATCACCGCCCCGGTGTTGTCGACCACGGTGAGAAAATCAAAATTGGGCACGCCGATGGCCAGATCCTCGAATCCGTCGCCGTTGAAATCGTCGCGCGTCATGGCGTCACTGAAACGGTCAAACGGTCGGCTGCTGGCCGATCCGAACCCCGGGGAATCCATGCTCCACGAGACAAATCCCAAAATGGCTTTCAACACCGGCCCGTACTCCGACGGCGCCTTCCCTGCCTGCCCCATGGCGGCATGCAACAACAACACGGTTGTCAATATGGCTTTGCTTTTCATCGCTTAACTCCTGCTTTTGCTTGTGCGTTGATTTAAATTTACATTCGCTCCCTTTGATGTCTAATCGTCAAAAATGAAAAAATTCCAGCACGAATGGTGTGTGATTTCGCCCGGCGTTCGGCTTATTGGGAGAATCAGGCAGCACAAAGGCGCACCATGAAGCAAGGCAAACTCGCAGGCAAGGCACACACAGCCATCACCCATTGGCAACGCATCGGACAGGTACTGACACTCAGCGCCCTGTGCCTGAGCTGCGGCATCGCCCAGGCCACCCTCAAAGCCTTTGTCACCGAAGCCACGGGCACTGGCAAATTGTCCAACTGGCCCCTCGCGGAAGGTCACAACGGCTTGATCGGTGCGGATAAAATCTGTCAAAACAGCGCGGCACAGGCCGACCTCGACAATCCAGAAAAGTATGTGGCCTGGTTGAGCGACTCTCAAAACGACGCGCTGTGCCGAGTGCACAACCTCAGTGGCCAGGTGGCGGACGACTGTGGACAAATGCAATTGCCCGTCGGCGCAGGCCCGTGGATGAATGTGCATGGAGAGCCCATTGGCGGCACATTGACCGAAATGCTGACGCCCGATTACATCATGCTGCGGCCGGTGCAAACCGATGAATTCGGCCTCTTCAGCGACCGGCAGTATTTCACCGGCACCACAGCCGACGGCTCGATGGTCGCCGATCGCATGTGCGACGACTGGGCCGCCGATGAAGGCTTGTTGGTTGCGGTCGGTTCATCTCTGGCCACGGGCAGTGGTTTCACGCTGGTGTCGTTTATTCCCTGCACCGCCGAGCGTTCACTGCTGTGCCTGGAAGCCGGCGACGCCAAACCCATCGCCCGACCTTTTCAAAGCGGCGGTGAGGTCTTCGTCACTGCCGCCAGCGGCAACGGCGATTTGTCCACCTGGCCGCTGGCCAATGGTCAAACCGGCCTGACGGCGGCCGACGCGGTGTGCGCCGCTGAAGCCATGACCGCGCAATTGATCAACCCGCAAGAATTCAAAGCCTGGATGTCCGACGCGTCGGTCAACGCTCCGGACCGCTTTCAGTACACCGGGCCCTGGCGTCGGGTGGACGGGGTTCGCGTGGCGTTGAGTGTGCAGGATTTTCTCAACGGGCGCTTGCTCTCGCCAATGAATCAGACCGCCGTCGGCGTGTATCGGCCCAACATCGCGGTGTGGACCGGCAGCAGCAACAACGGCGCGCCGAGCGGTCTGGATTGCCTGTCCTGGACCTCTGCGGACAACAGCGAGGACGGCACCTCCGGCACCGCCCAGCACACCGATTTCTACGCCCAACGGTTCACCCTCACCTGTGACAGCACAAACGCACACCTGTATTGTCTGCGCGATGGGCCCGGCGACGTGATTTACCTCAGCGGCTTTGACTGAACCGCTGCTGTCAAGCGATCAATCTTCAGGGTCCTGCACACCGCACACGCAGGTGTGATAACGGCCGCTGGCCGAATGCGCCTCGGCAATTTCCTTGAAGCGCAGGTGATCCAGCGCATCCCAGATGTCCTGATCGGCCTGATCCTGACCCTGGGTGCCGTACAGCACCTGGCATCCAGCGGCCAGATAACGCAAATACCCCAGACGCACGTAGTCATTTTCCAGCGCCAGCTGACGGTCCGCGGTGAGCACCGAATTGACGCCTTCACAGGCGCGCCGTTCGGCCGCCGCCAGCATGGACAGGTAGGGGAAATACGGTAAAAACGGCACCACATCGTAGCGGTTCTGATAGCGCACCGTGAACACCTTCAACCCCATCGCATCATAGTTGTTGCGGAAGGTGCGATCACAGGTCAAAGGCGCGGCGAAACTGCAGTTTTGCACCAGTGCGTGTGGATAGGTTGACTTCACCAGGGTGCACACCGGAAACGTCATGCCACCGCCTTTGGAATGGCCCGTGACAATGATGCCCTTTTTGCTGTTCAGATTGATTTTGTCCAGCGCGGCCTTGGCAAAAGGCCACAGGTCGGTGGCGGCGGCGGCGAAGCCGGTTTCCACCTGACCAAAATAATGGCCATTGATGTACCAATTGCGTGGACCGATGCGGAAATCGTTGAGCCAGTCATCAATCCAGGCCCAGAAATTGCCGGTGAACGGCGGCAGGGTGCCGCGAAAAACCACAAACACCCAGTCATCCCAGGTTTCCGCCACGAATCCGGCGTTGATGTTTTCCACGCCATCGACAAACACCGTCGGTTGGGTGCCGGGCTTGATGCCGATGCGGTCGTAGAAAGGCACCGAAGGATCGATGGCGCCGTTTTTGATGTCGTAGGCCACAATGCAGGCGTCCAGCAGGCGGCACTCCAGATCGGGGGTGAATATAGGCATGATATTTTCTCCTCGTGTGTGTGAACAAAAGGTCAGGCCTGGTGCATTGACAGCACCAACGCGCGACCCGTTGGCTGTGAGCGTTCATGGAAATCAGCGTCTGGCGGCGGACCTTGATCTGCGCCAGCGCGATCCACGGCAATGAACGGCTCGGGACCACACACACAGCATAGCAGTGCAGCCACCGCCGTGCCTTACGGGGAAGTTGTCATTTCTTACCGATTTCTTACCAAACCCGGACGCCAGTGCTGGCGTTTAAAAGGCCCGGGATTCAATCCCGTCATCGTCGCCATCGCCGCGGTCGTTGCCACCGTCGGAGGAGGCCAGCAAGGCAAAGCAGTGTGACAGCGCCACCACCTGAAAGATCGTGGCCAGCAACATCACAGCGGTGCGCAGCAGCTGCCAGATCAGGGCATCTGCCGGCAGCACCCAGATGAGCGTGGCGGCCGCCAGCATGGGCACACCGACGGTCAACGCCATCAGGCTCAGCCCATGGTTTTGCGTGTCGGCCCAGGCGCGGGCCAGAGAATATTCGCGTTTCACAGCGACCGCCGGAAGCACCAGGCTGAAACGCGCCACCAGGTATCCCACCACCGCCGTGATCATCACCAGGGCCGCCGGATTGATGTCTTGTATGCCGAACTGCTGACCGGGTTGAACCCGCGGCAACCAGGGCATGATGAGCACGGCCGCCAGCAACACCGCGGCCAGATAGAAGCCAATCAACAGGGCAAAATACTGCCCATCGGAGGCGTCCCAGCGCAAACCCGCCGATGGACTGAAATCGCGCTGCAAGATGGCCCGGTGAACCGCGGTGGCGTATTTGGCATACACCAGCACCGACAGCACCAACACCAGAAATTGCGGCAGGGTCGACTGCAGTGCACCCAACAGCCACTGCAGCGTGGTGTAGACCAGGGTCAAAGGGATGAAATAGCCCGCGTTCTGGCGCAGGTCGTTCACGGCCAGTTGCAATACCCGGGCAATACTGAAAGCTTGATTCATGCCAATCGCAGCGATAAAACCCCGGATTCTACCACACCCCGGCGCGAGGCTTCAGCGCCGCATCGGGCCCACTGCAAAGTCAGCCGTCGTGTCCCAGCACGTCTTGTTGCCAGCTTTTTGGCGACACCCCGAAACGGGCCTTGAAGCATTGGGAAAAATACGACAGGGAATTGAATCCGCAGCGATCCGACACTTCGCTGACCCGATGCCCCCCGCGCAACAATTCGGCGGCATTCTGCAAGCGGTATTCACGCAACATGTCCATGGGGTTTTTGTCGATCAATGCCTTCAGTTTGCGTTGCAATTGTCGTTCGGACACCGCCATGCCCTGGGCAATGTGTGTTTTTTTCAACAGGCAATCGCCGTGATGCGCTGCAAAAAACTGCATCAAACGATCGATGAATTGTTGATCGCGCTCACACAGGGCATGGGACGCCTGATTCGCCGTCGGATGATCCAGCACCTCACCGGCGCGTTGTTTCAACAAGTCCCGAATGGCCAGCATGTTGTCAATTTGCACCAACAGTTCTTCGCGGTCAAACGGTTTGGTCATGTAGGCATCGACGTTTTCCCGCCAACCTTTGATGCGCGATGTCTTGTCCCCCAACGCGGTCAACAGAATCAATGGAATGTGGCAGGTGCGGTCGTCGCTGCGAATTGCGCGACTGACGGCGAATCCATCCATCCCCGGCATCATCACATCGCACACGATCAGATCCGGTATGTGCTGAACCGCGACCTTGAGGCCATCGGAACCGTTGGCCGCGGTGATGCATCGGTGTTGCGTTTGAATCACGCCCTGCACAAATCGGCGCATTTCCAGATTGTCCTCAATCACCAGCACCAAATTGCCGTCTTCTCCCTGTTCGTCCTCACCGGTCTCGGGCGCCGGCAAGGCGTCCGTGGCCGCCAATGTCAATTCAGGCTGACTCAACTGTTGCACCAGCGTGCCGGGTCGATGCTGGGTTTCACCGCGGCGCTCTTCCTCCGAGCACAACGCAAAACTGACGGTGAACTCACTGCCAGTGCCGGGTTCACTGAACACCAGCAATTCTCCCCGGTTGACCCGCACCATTTCTTCCACCACCGACAACCCAATGCCCACGCCTTCAATGTCCTGATGCACCTGCAAACGATGAAATCGCTCGAAAATCTGCTGCTGTTGCTCGGGGGTCAAACCGCTGCCGGTGTCGCTGACCCGCAGCTGCAGGCGACCGTCCACACGCTGCGATGCCACCTCCACATGGCCACCGCTCGGGGTGTATTTGATGGCATTGGACACCAGGTTGCCCAACACCGCATCGATGCATTGATCGGTGACATCGATCATGCCTTCCTGATTTTCACTCAAGCTCAAGTGCACGCCTTTGTTCTGCGCCATGTGCTGAAAGGATGCCACCACCGAAGCCACCTGGCTGGCGCTGGCCTGCACCCGGCGCATCACCCGCTGCGGGTCGGACAAACGCGCCAGCTGCAACAGCTGCTCAACCAGAGACAACAACCGGCCGGCGTTGCGATGCACCAGACGCAGCTGCGACACATCCTGCGCCGCTGCACCGCGCTCAATCAGCTCAGTCAACGGCCCCAGGATTAAGGTCAGCGGGGTTTTAAATTCATGCGAAACGTGGGCAAACAACTCGTTTTTCTTGTCCAGCAGGCGTTCCACGGTTTGTTTTTGCACCTGCAGCTCCCGGGTTTTCTCATCCACTTCACTGCGCAACAGCTCGGCCAGTCGGCGACTCGCCAGGGTTTTGTGCCGAATGTACAACGAGACCAGCAGAAACGCGCCAAGCACGTAGCCCGTTTTGGCCCACCAGGTCAGCCACGGCGCCGGCAACACCTCAATTCTGAGCGAAGACTCTGTGGTGGCATTGAACGCGCCGCCGGGCGCGCGGGCCTGGATTTGCAGGGTGTAATCCCCACTGGGCAGATTCGAGTAGCTGATGCGGCGGTGGTCCGCACCACTCAAAATCCAGTCCGGGTCAAAACCGTTCAGGCGGTGTCGGTATTCGACGTCATCGGCTTGCAGAAAGTCCAAGGCGGAAAAATCAAAGCCGATGACATAGTCCCGATGAGACAACTGCAGGTTGTTGATGCGTGCAATCGAATCGGCCAGGGCGAATCCGTTGCGGGATTCGCCGGCACGCACGACTTCATTGAAGCGCCGCAGTTGCGTCAGCCGCGGTGGATGCAGTGGCGTCGTGCGTTGAAACAGGTTCGGTTCCACGCGGTACAGGCCATCGCTGGTGCCCATGTAGACATCGCCGCTTGCACTGAGGTGGGCTGTGTTCAGGTAGGCCGGATGCGGTGGCACCCCGTGTTGCTGACTGAATTGTCTGAATTCACCGTTGTGCAGATTCACCGCCAGCAAGTCGGTGTTGTTGGTCATCCACATCACACCGTTGGCATCCACCACCATATTCATCACGTTGTGGGTTTTCAAACCATGGCTGTCCATTTTCTCCAGTTGCCGGGATTCGGGACTCAACACGTACAAGCCATCGTTCTGCACACTGAAATACAAACGGCCGTTGTGCTCGATCAGATTCTTCAATTCTCTTGAAAGCAAACGGTTGTTCACCCAATCTTCACTGACCAGCGTGTGTTGGTCCAGATGATACGCCATTAAACCTTTATTGGTGGCCAGATACATGCGCCTGCCCAGGGTGGCCTGTGCATAAAAATTGGTGTCAATGAAGGGTTCTTCAGTGTTCACCGGCTCCAGGGCGCCGCTGCGCATGTCCAGGCGCTGCAGCCTGTCAATGCCACCGAGCAACAAGACATTGGGCGACAATTGCTTGACCACGTAGACGCTGGCCCGGGTTTTGACCAGTGGTGTTGTCGAGAATGCCCCGCTGTCCGCGTTCCACGTATAGATGCCATCGACACCGATCATCAGCACGCGTTGCCGGGCATCCACAAACAAACCAATCGGATAGACCTGCAGCTGCTCGGTGGTTGAGTAGAATTCGCATTCATTGGCACCGTAACGCAGGCGAACCAGCCCCTGATTGGTCAGCACCAGCACATCGCCCCGATGACTGGTTATGGCCGTGATTAAATTTGAACTGGCGCACGACAAGTCCTCACGCATTGACCTGTATTGCGGCTGTGTGATTTGCATGGACCCGTCAAACGCCATGACCCACAATTGCCCATCGCGGTCCACAAACAGTCGATGCAGGCCTTTGTATTTTAAATCACTGGCTTGCGCACCGGCGCTGTGAATGGACAGCCGATCCGCAGCGAAATCATATTCGTACAGGCCATGCGAGGCTGTGCCCAGCCACAGTCGCCCATTGGAGAAGCGCACCGTCTTAATGATCACATTGATGCGTTCAGGCAGGAACTGTTGCCACGGCGCCCCGACCTCTTCTTGCAGATACACGCCCCGGTCGGTGGCCAGCCACAACCGCTGTTCGGGGTCCAAATACACTTCACGCAGAAAAGGCTGTGCCTCTGTGCCACTGAAATGCACCCGGCTGAACTGTTCCAGGCGCGGATCAAATTCAATCAAAAACTGTTTGGTGACAATCAACAGTCGATCCGCCCCGGTCCAAACCGCGTTCTTGACCAGCAAGCCTTCCGTGGAGTCAAACAGGGGTATGGCGTATTGCCTGACGGCCTCCTCGCGCAACACTATGACGTGACGGTTGGTCACCAAAACGGTGCGGTCGGCGTTCTCGATCATCTCCACCACGCGCGTGCGCGTGTCATTCAGAATTGAGATTTGACTCAATGCCGGTGAAACGGTGCTGCGGTCGTAGACAAACACGCCGTTTTCACGCGTGAACATGTGCAGCCGCCCGTCTGCGGATTGATGCATGCCTGTCACATTGACCAGGCGCTGCGATCCGGTCACCGACACCAGTTCCTGCAGCGGCACAAATTCATGCCCGTCAAAACGGAAAACCCCCTCCTGGGTGGACATCCAAATGAATCCTTCAGCGTCCTGCACCACATCGCTGATGCGTTGACCGTTGAGCTTTTCCAGGTCATGAACTGCATTGAACACCAACGGTTTGGCCTGCACTGCAAAACTCCCCAACAGAGCCAGCCACAGCAGTGAAAGCCATGCAGAGGTCCTGCCATACCGGACACACCGTGCAGACGTGTGAGCGGTGGCCGACCGGTGCACTGTGCGGTGCACAGACGCCGTGCCAATCTGCACGCCGCACTGCAGCGACACGCACAAGGCCACAGGCTCAGTGACCATCTGGGCCTGCAACCGTCAACGTCTGAAATCCGCCGCGCAAACGGTGGATTTCAGACGCAACTTTTGAATCAAGCGATTCAGACTTCGCCACCCAGGATGACCACCTGACAGTCGTGCTCTGTTTCAGTGTCGCCTTCGCTGCCCGGCAAAGGATTGGGGTCGGCGTACACAGGCGGTGGTGGCGGGCACGTTTGGTTGGGTCCTATCATGGCATAGGGCCCGAGTTCCTGGACACCGTCCACCACATGATAGCAATAGTATATTCTCAATGGCGGACCATCGCCAAACGCCTGCGCTTGCGGCACGTACGCGGTTTGCAACAGGATCAGCCCCAGGCCAACACCCAACGACAATTGAATTTTTCTTAACATGATTTCATCTCCTTTAAAAATAATGAGCCCATCAGAACAACCATCCGGGTCAAGTTTCGACTTGCCTCAACCGCATCAATTGCGACGATCAAATTTCATTGCCACTTCTGTCCACTTGACAGTCGTGTTCAGTCGGTGTGTTTTTATTGTGGAACTGTGCCGAATCTGGCACCGGCGGACACATCTGCAGGGGCCCGACCATGGCATAGGGTCCAAATTCAGGCACCCCATCAACCACATGGTAGCAGTAGTACACCATCAAGGGAGGTTCATCGTTCAAAGCCGTGGCTTGTGGCACATACGTGGCTTGAAGCAGGGATAAACCAAGACCAGCACTGAGCAGAAATTTCAATTTAATGTGCATACAAATCTCCATTGTTATTTAACAAAATACAGACGCCCAAATCACTGAATCAATTTAGACTTCTCCGCCGTTGCGGTCCACATAACAGTCGTGCTCAGTCGGCGTTTTGTGGCCTTCAGCGCTGTCGGGCACTGGCGGGCACGGATCGTCGCCCCACACAATGGCGTAGAACGTCGATTCGGGCACCCCGGATATCACGTGAAAGCAATGATGCACAGTAAAGGGTGAACCTTCGCCAAAAGCCTGTGCTGGCGGTGTGTGCGCCCCTTGCAGCAGGGTCAGTCCCAGACAAACGCCCAGCATCAATTGAATTTTTCTTAACATGTTTTCATCTCCTATCAAAAATGATTTGAATTGACCGGTTTGAGTGCGCGGCGTCAAACCGCTGCGCTCACCGGTGCAGGGTTCTACTCAGACTTCTCCGCCATTGCGGTCCACCCAGCAGTCGTGCTCGGTCGGTGTGGTTTTGTTGTGTCCCTGTGCGGATTCGGGCACCGGCGGACAGAGTTCTGTCGGCCCCACCGATGCATACGGCAACGGTTCTGACTGCCCGTCAATCACATGAAAACAGTAATAAATCCTCAGCGGCGGCCCATCACCTGATGCCTGCGCCTGAGGCATGGCAGCGCCTAGCAACAACGCCAGACCAGTGCAGGAAAGCAGCAACATTCTCAATGTATTTCTCATGCCTTTTACTCTCGTGTTAGTGAGTTATAATCATTCACACCACAACGCATTATCGCAAGCACAGCGTGTGCGGGCACACGCCGCTCAATCATCGGATCAATGCGCAGGCCGGGATTAAAACTGGAATTTAGACGCTGTTGCCGCCTTCACGCACCACTTGGCAATCGTGCTCGGGCTCCGTGTGTCTGGTGTAGCCAGGCAGCGGTGGTGGATCCGGGCAGGGCTGCGTGGGCCCAACCATGGCATAAAAGAAGGGATCCTGTGACCCATAAGCCACGTGATAGCAATAATACACACTCAAAGGTGGCCCATCGTTCAGTGCTTCGACTTCGGGGGATTGCAACCCCAACAAGATGGAACACACCACACCCACACAAACCATCATTCTGTTCTTGTTCATTGCTTCTTATACCTTCTCTTTCGTAGTTGATAGTGACAGCGCAACCTTATAACAAATGGACAGTAAAAGTACAGCAATTGGCCTCATTTTGAAAATTTTTTGCCTCGCTTCTAAAAAAATCAACAGTGTGACCAGAGAATCGACCCATTCACTCCGCTTTGCTTTGTTCAAATGCCCCCATTTCAGCACGAATCACCGCGTGTTGCTGTAACCGGTTGAGTCTGATTTTACTCACCGCCAGTGCCGCACCCGCAGCCACCGGCGCCAAAAGCACTATCAGAAGACCCCAACCGAAAAAAAGCCACACAGCGCTGCAGTGCAGCGCGCCGGCGATCACCGCTGTGGGCAGACGCGCAGACAGACTGAACAAACGGCCGGCATAACGCGCCGCCAAGCCCACAAGCAGCGGCGGCAACAGCAGCAGCCACAGCAGCGCAAGTTGCATGATTGTGGACAAAAAAGCATACATTAACAGACACGGCAGACACATGATCAGCGCCGCCATTGTGCCGCTGAGCATTGATTGTTTGCTGCGCAGTTCCTGCCAGGCCTGCTGCAATTCTTCTTGACTGTATTTCATCTTCACCGCGTGAATCTGTGACATGTCAATCTTAACACGCCACGCACCGGCATCGCCTGGCCGTCAGCCAAGGCCCGGGAAATGGCGCAATGAAAATGTGACGGCGGTCATAAAAAGACCCGAAAAACCCATCCCGTACCGCTGTAAGCGACTGAATTCAATCAAATTTCAATGTTTTTTCAGGAGTTTTTCAGGACAACAGACCGCGCCCCGGGATACAGTGCAATCACTGAGGACACCGACCGCCACCGGCGGTGGGTTAAGGGAACCAAGCAAAGAAGAGGAAATCACCATGAAATACCAACTCAATCAATGGATATTTGACACCCAGGCCCGCACTTTGCAGTGCCGCCACACCACACGCACATTGCCCCCAAAACCGTTTCGTCTGTTGCAGTTGTTGCTGCAGTCAGAAGGCCGCATGGTTGACAAAGCCTGCATTCGCAGCGCGGTGTGGCCCGGCCGAGTGATCTCGGAAACCACCCTGTACAAATGCATCGAACGCTTGCGCGGCCTATTGGATGAAGACGCCTCCCGGCCAATGATCCAGACCCTGCACGGCGAAGGCTATCGCCTGCTTGGTGCACGCCCGCTGCGCCCCTGGCTGCAACGCTGGTTCGGTCAAAC
>JBNLBT010000049.1:0-23271 GCA_050303435.1 Marinicellaceae bacterium | reverse complement strand
GGACCGTGTTCGGTCAAGCGTTCATGCGCCGTGTTCAAATGCGGCCGATCGGTCACCACAGTGAACACCAGCGCCGATTTGCCATAATCATGGGTTTGCACAGGCAATTCCAGGGCCGTGCGAATTGGGGATTGTGCGCCGTCGGCGGCCAGCACCAAAGCCGTGTGCAAAACCTCTGTGTGCGCTTGGGAATCCAGCTTGAACTGCACTTCAGCGTGATCGGTGCGGTTGTGCACCGCAGCAACGCGGGCCGGCGCGACAAGTTCAATGCGCGCATCGTGCGCGGCCAATTGCCACAATTCACGCGCCAGCAAAGCCGCGTCAATGACGTGACCCAATTGCGGCAGATTCATTTCAAGTCGATCGAACACCACGCCGCCGAAGTGCCCCTGCTGGGTGACGTGCACGCGTTCAATCGGCGCGCAAAGCGGTGCAATTCGAGTCCACACGCCAATGCCTTGCCAAAAGGCCTGCGCTGCGGGGTTGATCACCAGGGTGCGGCGATCCGCATCTGTTTGAGTGTCGGGTTGCAGATCCGGTGCGCGCGTCTCCAGCAGTGTGACACGCAAACCCAGCGGAGCCAGGGACAGTGCAGCGGCCAGCCCCACCAGACCGCCACCGACGATCACCGCATCAGGACGGGTTTCTGGCTTGCTTGGCCCGGTCATTTCTCAACGCTTCGATGCGGGTGAAATACTCGCTGTCGACGTCGGTCACGTATTGATTGGAAAAACACGAAGAATCAAATCGGTCAATCGCTGGATTGCCCTCTTTGCAGGCGCTCTCCAGGTCCTCGAGTGTCTGATAAATCAGGCGATCGGCGCCCAGCAATTCGCACACCTCCTGTTCACTGCGGTTGTGCGCGATGAGTTCTTCACTGACCGGCATGTCGATGCCGTAAATGTTGGGATAGCGCACCGGCGGCGCGGCTGAAGCAAAGTAAACTTTGCGTGCGCCGGCGTTGCGGGCCATTTGAATGATTTGCCTGGAGGTGGTGCCGCGCACAATGGAGTCATCGATCAACAGCACATTCTTGCCTTTGAACTCCAGTTCCAGCGGGTTCAGTTTGCGGCGCACGGACTTGAGCCGCTGGTCCTGACCCGGCATGATGAAGGTGCGTCCGATGTATTTGTTTTTCACCAGCCCTTCACGAAATTTGACACCGAGGCGATACGCCAATGGGATGGCACAGGTGCGTGAAGTGTCGGGTATCGGGATCACCACGTCAATGTCATGGTCCGGCCATTCACGCAGAATGCGCTCGGCCAGTTTTTCGCCCATGCGCAGGCGCGCTTTATACACTGAAACGTCATCAATCAATGAATCCGGGCGGGCAAAATACACGTATTCAAACACACATGGGGACAATTGAGTTTGCGCGGCGCATTGTTGTTTGTGCAGATCGCGGTTCTGATCAATCAGCACCGCTTCCCCCGGAGCCACGTCGTCGATCAGATCAAAGCCGTGAATGTCCAGCGCAACCGATTCAGAGGCAATCATGTATTCATCGCCCGCCTCTCCGCGTCTGCGCCCGTAGACCAGCGGTCGAATGCCGTTCGGGTCGCGAAAGGCGAACACGCCGTATCCCGGGATGATGCCCACGATGGCATAGGCGCCGACGCAGCGTTTGTGTACCTGGGCAACCGCCTTGAATATCGCATCGGGGCTGAGTTTTAATCCCGCCGAAGAATACAGCTCATGGGCAAACACATTGAGCAGCACTTCAGTGTCTGAACCGGTGTTGATGTGTCGGCGGTCTTCATTGAACAACTCTTCGCGCAGCTGTTCGTGATTGTGCAGATTGCCGTTGTGCGCCATGGCAATCCCGAACGGCGAGTTGACGTAAAACGGTTGGGCTTCTTCGAAATTGCTGCCACCGGCGGTTGGGTAGCGCACATGACCAATGCCGCTGTTGCCGGTCAGTTTCAGAACGCTTTCAGACTGGAACACATCGCTGACCAGACCGTTGCCTTTGACCAGAGCCAGGCGGTCGCCTTCACAGGTGGCGATGCCGGCAGCGTCCTGTCCGCGGTGTTGCAACACCGTGAGGCATTCGTGGATGGTGGAGGCCACATCGTGGTTTCCGATGATTGCGACGATTCCGCACATAGATTACCCGTTGTCTGTTGGTTGGCCGTTTGGCTCGGCCGGTGTATTTTGCGGCGAAGCCGGCTGCAGGTCAAGTTCCAATGACTGCATTTTGTCAAAAGAAAAATACGACGCCAGATCCTCAGGCAACTTGCTGCGCACCCATTCGGCCATGTCGGCAAAATACGGCGCCAGTCGCGACTGCTGCCACCACGGGTCTTTGGAAAAGGGCGTGGCGCTGATGAAAAATGCCAGAGCAATGACCGCAACCATGCCGCGAAAGGCACCAAAAAACATGCCCAGAAAACGGTCGGTGGCGCTCAGACCGGTGGATTGGATCAATTTCCCAATAAAAAAATTGAGCAGACCGCCAACGATCAAGGCCGCCAGAAACAAGGCCACAAATGCAATCAAATGCCGCGCTGAAGGCAGATCCACCACGCCGGAAAGCATCTCGGCGCCGCGGTCCACATAGCGCCAGGCCAACCAGAAAGCCCCCAGCCAGATCAGCAATGACATCACTTCGCGAATCAGCCCACGGAACAGGGACAGAATGACCGAAAGCAGAATAATGGCCAGAATGGTGTAGTCAAACCAGTTCATCAATTGACGACTCGGTTCAACTCATGAGATTTGACCAATCCCTGCAGTTTCAGCACCGACTGAATTTTAATATTGGCCGCATCGGCCGCGGCCTTGTCCATAAATGGCCCCACTCGCACCCGGTATCGAACCGCCCCCGCCGAGTTGTTGCTGAGGTCCACAAAACACTTGAAATCCTGACTGCGCACTTTGTTGCGCAAATCAATGGCGTTGTCTTTTTGTGAAAAACTGCCCAATTGAATCACCCAGGCACCATCGCTTTGCGCATCGATGTCGGCCGCGGCATCGGCGGCCAGCTGAATCACTGTGGGTGCACCGATGTTGAGTTTCAGCGCGGCCACCTGATCGGCGTGCGCCTGAGCCTGCGCTTCTGTTGCATACAGAGCCTGGGACCAGACCCGATACAGGCGTTTGTCCGGCACAAACTCCACCGTGGACTGCACGTGGTTCTGCGCCAGCTGCGCCTTGACTTTTTCAGCATTTGACTGCTGCGAAAAACTGCCGATTTTGACGCGGTAAGCCACCGCTTCATCGCCGCTGTTCTCTGCCGGCTCAGGCGCCGTTGAATCGACCGTGTTTTCAGTCACCGGCTGCGTGTCTGCGCTTTCATCTGGCGGCGGGGTGTGCTCAATGTTCACCGATTCATCGGTTTGCGGCTGCTCCAGCGGTTCGCTGTTGGCGTCTTCGCTGAGACCGGCATGGGTGGTTTCATTTTGCGTCGATGAATTGCCGCCATCGCCGGACTCTTCAATGGGCACAAGGCGATTGTTCTGGTTTGAGTCGGTGACCACTTCCAAGGGTTCAACGGCGTCGTTTTCTATTTGCGCAACGGGCCGATCCAGATCAAATTGTTTGAGTTCAAGGTTGGATTCAGGTTCTTCAGGAATGGCAATGCTGATGGTGCGGTGACTGTTGTCAATCGGTTCGGATTCAAACAGCATGGGCACAAAAATGATCGCCAGTGCGATGATCACCGAAGCGCCGATCAGGCGCTGTTTCAATTCTTGCTGCATGCCGTCCCCTGTTTGAACTGCTGACGCAGAAAGTCCAACAATTCCGTTGTCGTCAATTGCTGTTGATCACTGCCCCGGTCTTTGAGCGGCTTGATTGACAGCATCGACTGTTGCAATTCTTCCTCACCCACTATTATAGCGAATGAAGCACCGCATTTATCGGCTTTTTTAAACTGCGACTTGAAGCTGCCCCCACCGGCATTGACCAGCACCTTGAGATCTGGCAAGGCATCGCGAATGGATTCGATTTGTTGCATGGCTGAACCGCTGGGCACGCCCGGATCAATCACCACATAGACGTCTGCCTGCGCTTCCGGCTGCCACAGATTCTGATCCCGAATCAATTCAATCAGGCGATCCACGCCCATAGCAAACCCGGTCGCCGGTGTGGGCTTGCCGCCCTGCATTTCCACCAGATTGTCGTAGCGTCCACCCGCACAGATGGTGCCCTGAGCGCCCAGCGAGTCGGTGACCCATTCAAACACGTTGTGGGTGTAGTAATCCAGGCCGCGCACCAGCCTGGGATTGACCTGATAGGCCAGTTCGCACGCATCCAGAATGTCCAGCAACTGCGAAAAATGATCCCTAGATTCAGCGTTGAGGTGCTCAGTGATGACCGGCGCAGCCGCAATCAAATCCTGCATCTCAGGATTTTTTGAATCCAGGATTCTCAACGGATTGCTGTGCAGGCGATTGCGTGCATCGTCGTCCAGCGCTGCCGTGTGGTCGCTGAAGTATTCGATCAGCACGTCGCGATAGTGTGCGCGACATGCCGTGCTGCCCAGGGTATTGATTTGCAGGGCCACATCCGTCAAACCAAGACGTCGCCACAGTCGCGCCGTCAGCAACAGCAATTCAGCGTCGACATCCGGCGTGGCCAGACCAAAGACTTCGGCACCGATCTGGTCAAACTGGCGGTTGCGTCCTTTTTGTGGCCGTTCGTACCTGAACATGGGACAACGGTACCAGAGTTTCTGGGTTTGCTGGTTGATCAGCCCATTTTGCAGCACCGCGCGCACCACCGAAGCCGTGCCTTCCGGGCGCAGACTGATGCTGACGCCCTTGCGGTTTGCAAATGTGAACATTTCCTTGCTCACCACATCGGTTGACTCGCCCACCGCGGCGGTGAACAATTCGGTCAGTTCGACCACGGGAAAACGAATTTCCTGGTACCCGTAGCTGTTGAGAATTTCGCTCGCGATGCGTTCCAGTCGTTGCCAGATCCACACCTGTTCCGGCACCACATCGTACATCCCGCGGATGCTTTTAATTTGTTTGGCCAATGCTGAATCCAGTCATGAATGAATGCCGTTGCTCACCGCGCCTTTGGGTGAGGTCACACGCGCTGAAATCAGGCGTCCTCCGGCCAGTTGAAATCGGCCACGTTGTTGCGGCTGTGAGATTGCACATTGATGGTTTCACCGTTGATCGTCAGGCTGGCCTTGTCGGCGTTGCCAATGCGGATGTGCACCGCCTTGTCTGAAGCCACCCGATGCGACCCGGCCGGTTTCAAATCATAAACCAAACGTTCACCGTCCACGGTGTGCACTTCAACCCAGGCCGGCTCACTCAACTCATAGTTCAGTTGATACAAACCCTGCACAGACGCCGTGGCGTCTTGTGACAGCGATTGCGCGTCCGCATCCAAAGGTTCGATCGCGGTGGCATCGAGGTCCACCGCATTGATCACATTGTCCTCGCCCTGATCTTCGACGGCTGGCAGCACCATTGGGCCGCCCTCCGCGGAGACATTGTCCTTGCCCGCGTCCAGGGCGCCGGCTTGCGGGATCAGGGAAGAAAATGTGATGCGCTGTTCAGGCGATTCATCGTCGACTCCCAGTGAATTTTCCGCCCGGGCTATACCGGCCGGCTCCATTGGCATCGGCGATTTCAGTTTATCCACAACGAACCACAGCGACACGCCCAACGTGCCCAACAACACGGTTCCGAGCGCGTATTTTCCCAAATGACTCGAGCCGCTGCGCACCCGCATCATCGGCGAGGGCAACATCGATTCCGGCAGCGACAGACGCGCATCCGATGTGTGCTGAATGCTCACATCCTGTAACACCTCTCGGGGATCCAGGCCAACGGCTTTGGCGTAATTGCTGATGTAACCGCGCACATAGGTGGGTGCGCCGATTTTTTCAAATTCGCCCTGCTCCAGCCAGACGATCGTGGTTTCACTGATTTTAAGTTGATCCGCAACGTCTCTGTGGGTCAGGCCGAGCCGCTCCCTTTGCTCTGACAATGTCTTCAGTGGTTGACTGAAATTCGTATTCTCAGCGCTCTCATTCATGTTATTCATTGTCCGTTGTGTTTGACTGTCTTCGGGGATTCAGTTTTCTCAACATGGTCAGATAGACCCGGGCGGCCTCTTCGTCGCCCAGCCGGGTTTCAATCTGATAGGCAATATTCAACATCTTTTCATCCAGCTTTGTCAACTCTTCAAGCCTTTGAATGAAGGCGCGCGCCTTCAGATGGTTCTGGCGACCGGCCTCAATCACCGCCATGTTGTAGAGCGAGACCAGCAAACGGGGGTTCATGTCCAATGCCGATCTGAAGTGTTTTTCCGCGCGGTCGTGATCCGCCGCTTTCATCAAACAGACCCCGGCGTTTTCGTGCGCGGTCTCCGGGGTTTTGTAAAACGGGCTGTCAATGGTTCTCTCATAATATTTGACGGCTTCGTGATGCTGCCCTTGCTGGCACAGGAACGTGCCGTAGTTGTTCAGCACTTCCGGGTTGTTCGGTGCATATTTGACCGACAAACGATAATGCCGTTCCGCGTCGGCGAAAGCCCCCATGCTGCTGTACACGTGGGCAATGGCGGAATGCGCCATGGGAAACTGGGGATTGATGCGCAAGGCTTTTTTCAATTTCGCCAGGGCCGTGTCGGTGTCGCCGCGCTGAAAATACCCCACACCCAGTTTGACATTCATCATCTCAGCACTGTCACTGGCTGGATTGCGGGGATCGCTGTTGCGATAGTCGCTGCGGCTCTTTGTGCTGTTCTGGGCGCAGCCTGCAAGCAATAAAAACACACAGATTATACTCAACAGCTTGTTCATGCGATCTCCAGTTGCATCTGCTTCAATGACCCGGACCGGCGCGTGCGGTCCATGAATTCTCCCGCCAGTTGCCCACAGGCCGCGTCGATGTCATCGCCGCGCGTGGTGCGCACCGTGGTGACATAACCTTTGCGCACACAGATCTGACGAAACATCTCAATGCGCGCATCGGCGGCCCGTCGAAATGTCGACCCGGGAAACGGATTGAACGGGATCAAATTGATTTTGCACGGCACATCGGCCAGAACTCGGCACAATTCTCGCGCGGCATCGGCGCCGTCATTGACGCCATCAATCAAGGTGTATTCAATGGTGATCCGGGCTTTTTTCTTGCCGTGGACAAAGCGTTTGCACGCCGCCAGCAATTGCGCCACGTCGTATTTTTTATTCAACGGCACCAAACGATTGCGCAGGGCGTCGTTGGGCGCGTGCAGCGACACCGCCAGAGACACGTCGGCGTCGGCATTGAGTTGATCGATCTTGGGCACCAGACCGGCGGTGCTGACGGTGACTTTTTTATTTGCCAGCCCAAATCCGAAATCGTCGCGCATGATGCGCAGGGCCGGCAGCACCTGGTCGTAATTGGCCAGCGGTTCACCCATGCCCATCATCACCACGTTGGTGATGCGCCGCTGCTGACGGCTGTGACCCAGCGCCCGCGCGGCCAGCCACACCTGACCAATGATTTCGGCGGTGCTTAAATGGCGATTGAATCCTTGCGCCCCAGTGGCGCAGAAGGTGCAATTGAGTGAACAGCCCATTTGCGATGAGACGCACAGGGTGCCGCGATTGGCTTCCGGAATGAACACGCATTCCACGGCATTGCGGTGATCCACGCCGAGCAACCATTTGATCGTGCCGTCGGTGGATTTTTTCTCACTCAGAATGCGTGGTGTTTCGATGCAACAGTGGGCCTGTAACCAGGCCCGCAGTGACTTGCTGAAATTGCTGTAGGCGTTGAAATCCGTTTGCTGCTCATGATAGATCCATTTCATCAACTGGCTGGCGCGAAACGGCTTCTCACCCTGTTCAACAAACAGGGCCTGCAAACCGTCGCGATCCAGATTCAGCAGATTGATCAACGCCACGCCCCCATGCTCAGCAGATTTCCGTTGCAGAGAAGAAATACGCCACTTCGATGGCGGCGTTTTCAGCCGAATCCGATCCGTGCACGGCGTTGGCGTCAATGCTGTCGGCAAAATCTGCACGGATGGTGCCGGCACTGGCCTGTTTGGGGTCGGTGGCGCCCATCAGATCGCGGTTCTTGCGAATGGCTTCATCGCCTTCCAGCACCTGGATCATGACCGGACCTGAAGTCATGAAATCCACCAGTTCACCAAAAAAAGGACGTTCTTTGTGCACAGCATAAAAACCCTCGGCCTCTTTGCGGCTGAGTCGCTTCAGTTTGGCCGCCACGATTTTCAGTCCCGCGTCTTCAAAACGCTGGTAAATTTGACCGATCACATTTTTGCCGACCGCGTCCGGTTTGATGATGGACAAAGTTCTTTGGATTGCCATTCTTAACTCCAGTGAATCCATGCAATATAATTTTTCTATATAAATCTATAAGTTGCACAGATAATTCAACAAATTATCTTAACTTGAATAACGCAAAAAAACAAAGATTATTTCAAATTAAAACCCTGTGGGCATCGCGTCTGCGGAGGCCCGTCTTAGCGGCCTGCCGGAGCGCGCCACACAGGCCGAGGATCAGCGACTCTGGTGACCACCGCCTGTGGGCATTTGCATGCCCCAAAAAGCGCGCTATTTTAACAAAAAAAACAGCCAAAGTGGAATGCCTTGAGAACAAAAGAAAACCAAGCTGCGCATGCATCAAAGTCACCCGGCCTGTGACCCGCCCTTGCACCCCTGCATTGACCGCAGCGATGCCGACGGTGTATTGCATTTGTGGCTGTCCACAGCTGCTGCAGGGCACATCTCAGGGCATTGAACACTCGTTTGAATTGAGATCATTCTGGCAATCAGATAAAATACCGGTTTTGCGTTTGCAAACGGCATGTCAACCCTTTCAACCAAGAACAAAATTCTCAACAGCGCCGAGCAGCTTGTGGCAGAACTGGGGTTCGGCAACGTGTCTGTGCGGCAAATCTGCCAGCGCGCTGAAACCAACATCTCCGCCATCAACTACCACTTTGGCAATAAACAGCGACTGTTGCAGGAAATGATTCAGCGCCGTCTGGATAATTTGTTTGCCCTGCGCGAACGCATGCTGGAAGAACTGGACACGTCGGCACAAAACGAATGCGTGCTGGAGCAGATTTTACACGCCTTCATTGCGCCGGCCCTGACCATGAGCACCGATCAGCACCAGGGCGGCAAAACCTTCATGCGCGTGCTGGCGCGCGCCTACGCCGAGCAAAGCCAGTTTCTGCATGAATTGATGAGTGAACGCTACACCCGCATCATCAAAAAATTCGCCGCCGCCATTCACCGCTCGCGCGCCGATCTGGATCCACAAACGCTGTTCTGGCGGTTTCATTTCCTGATCGGCTCACTGACTTATGTGATGGGCGATTTCGGCGCTTCGGCAAAAATGTCCAGCATGGATGAATCGGATTACTTTAACACCTGCATCCAGGAGTTGACGGATTTCGCTGTGGCTTCATTGACCGGCTGAAATGACCGCGGTTTTCATCCTGTTCTTCATCATTGCCCTGTTGCACGGGCTGTACCGTTGGCCACTGAGCCTGATGTTCACGCTCTGGGCGATCACGCTGATCCTGGCGTATGCCTACGACGAGATCAGCAAAACCCAGGGCATCACGCTGATGAGCATCACCCTGATTTTATTTGCCGTGGGCGTGTATCGTCCATTGCGGCGTTTCCTCATCAGCAACCGCCTGATCCAACTGTTCAATAACCGCGAAGCGGCCGGCTGGAAGAAATTTCTGCGCATTGATTCAGGCTGGATGACCACCGAATTTGAGAACCGCCTGTTCAATGGCGACCCGGATTTCTCCTCACCTCTGGGCGATGAAAACACCCCGGTGTCACAGGCACAACTGAAACGGTGGCTGCAATCGGTCGATTGGCCGGCGTTGCAGAACACCCATCAGCCGGCCTCCAGACAAGCCGCGCTGCCCGCGCTGGCGTCCTTCACGGTGGCGCAGAAACACGGCGGCAAAGGCTTGAAAGACGGCCCCTTTGCGCAATTGCTGCAACACCTGGCAAGCAGCGACCCGGTGTTGGCCGCAGTCACCGCCCTGCTGAACCTGGATTCGGTCACCCGGCTGTTGCAGTCTCACGGCACCATCGGTCAGCAAAACGACCACCTGCCGGCCATTGCTGCGGCACACAAGATGCCTTTTCTGAACACCACATCACTGTATGAACTGTTTGAAAAGGGGCAATCATCGATCGAAGGCCGAGTAGAGATAGAAACCCGCAAAAACCAGCAGATTCACGGCATCCGCATTTCCTTTTCCAACATCATCATGCTCGGCACACCGGCCTCCACACTGTTCTATTTGGCCATCAACGTCACCGACGTGACGCACATTCTCGGCACGCGACGCAAACTCGGCACCGCGTTGTGCCTGTTTGATGCCGCGCAGGACGACATACAAATCACCGCAGGCAACACGGTGTATTCCGGCTTGATGACCTACTACAGCTGTTCGGCCAAAAACATATTCATCCCCCTGGATCAGATCATCGGTGGGTTCAAGGCGGTCAACAAAGGCATCGAACGGCTGTACGCTATGCAGGCCACCGCCGCGCGCTGCTGGCCGGCTGCGGTGTCGTTGCCAATTCACCGCACGGCGTCCTTGACCTCCTGGCATTTTGCGCAGCTGAAAAAACAAAACGGCCGGCCGCTGATGACATTTAAAATGGTGCGCAAGAAATTGCTGCAGCAATTCAGTCAAAACCTCATTGTGCACCTGATCAGCCAGTTCATGTCATCCGGCGCGAACCCGAGCACCACCTCGTACAGCATGATTCTGTGGAAAAACACCATCCTCAACAACACCATCAATCAGCTCAATTTGTTGCGCACCATTCTGGGCTCGCATGCACACAACATCAATGCGGAAAGCAAACTGGGCAGTTTTTACAAGGTGGTGCACCTGTCGATGGAGCTCGACGGTGACAGCCATGAAATCAACCAGTTGCCGCTGATGAAAAAAGTTGCGCTGGCGGCGCACCCCTATTACGCCCGGGAAATCCAGCTTCTGGTGCAGGAACCGCTGGATGAAAAAGCCATGGATCGGGTGCTGTTCAAGCACATGGGGCTGGTGCTGCATCAACTGGTGAAAATCTGGCTGCACGCGTTCAAAACCTCGTGGCTGGGCAAATTGTTTTTCAAGCGCAGCAAATATCAGAACATGATCCGGCGCATGAGCAGCACATTTGCCTTCATCGCCGACCTGTCGTTGATTAAATGGTCAGTCAAAAATGAAAGCAACACGGAGTTCACCGGCTATCTGGCGCAAACCAACCAGCAATTGCTGCTGCTGATGGCGCTGGTGGGGTTTTACCGCCAGAAAGACGACGATGAAGCGATGAAATTCATCACCAAACAATCCATGTACAACGCCTTCTTCGAAACCCAGAACACCCTGAAATACGCCATCAACAGCGCGTTTTCACGCCCCACTGCCCTGCTTTTGAAAGCCGCAATTTTTCCGTTCGGCAAACCCTTCAATCGCGCCAGTTTTTCCAGCCGCAACGAAATCAAAATTTCCCAGGACAACTGGCTGTTTCACGACAGCGCGCCGAACAGTGACCTGCTCAGACACATTCTTCTCACATCGGAGAAACTGAATCAGGCGCACAGCGTTGAAACCGCGGTGTCCAATGCCACCGGCACGCCGGTGACCACGGAGAATTTTCAGGTGCTGATCGACCGCGCACTGGCGGCCGGCATCGTCAGCGTGGAACAGGCGGAAAAACTGCGCGAAGCCTATCAGGACATTCTCAATTTGCAACTCATCAATCATTTTGGAAACCAACATGAAAAATAAACACATTCGAAAAGTCGCGGTGCTCGGCGCCGGCGTCATGGGCGCGCAGATCGCCGCCCATTTTGCCAACGCCGGCGTGCCTGTGGTGCTCTACGATCTGGCGGGAGATGAAAAAGACCCCCACGCCACGGTCAAAAAAGCATTGGCCGCACTGAAAAAACTCAAACCCGCGCCGTTGGCACAAGCCGATGTGCTGAACTTGATTCAACCGGCCAATTACCAGAACGACCTGCCCCTGCTGCAATCGGTCGACCTGATCATTGAAGCGGTTGCGGAGCGCATGGACATCAAAAAAGCCGTGTACGACCAGGTCGCCCCGCACATCAATGCCACGGCCATATTCGCCACCAACACCTCGGGCTTGAGCATCAATCAGTTGGGTTCGGTGCTGAGCGCTGAGTTGCAGGAACGCTTTTGTGGCGTGCATTTCTTTAACCCGCCACGCTACATGCATCTGGTTGAGTTGATTCCCACAGAGCACACCGACCCGGCGGTCATTGAGCAACTGGAAGCCATCCTCACCAGCACCGTGGGCAAAGGCGTGATCAAAGCCAAGGACACGCCGAATTTCATCGCCAACCGCATCGGTGTGTTTTCCATGCTCTGCACCATGCATCACGGCACGCGACTGAACATTCCCTTTGAAACCATCGATGCGCTCACCGGCCCGCTGATTGGGCGCGCCAAAAGCGCCACCTTCCGCACCGCAGATGTGGTTGGACTGGACACCCTGGCGCACGTGATCAACACCATGAGTGACGCCTTGCCGGACGACCCCTGGCACGAACACTTCAAAGCGCCCGCATGGATGGCACAATTGATTGAAAGCGGTGCGCTGGGGCAAAAATCCGGCCGCGGCGTGTACCTCAAAAAAGGCCGCGACATTCTGGTTCTGGATCTTCAAAGCGGTGAGTACCGACCCACCGATGCGTCTGTGGACGAAACTCTGCTGGGCCTGCTCAAGTCACGTGATCCCGGTGCCTTGCTTAAATTGCGTGCACTGGAAGACAACCCGCAGGCGCAGTTTCTGTGGTCGGTGTACCGCGACCTGTTTCACTACTGTGCGACGCAGCTGGCCGACATTGCTGAATCCGCACGCGACCTGGACCTGGCCATACGCTGGGGCTTTGGCTATCAGCACGGCCCGTTTGAGTCGTGGCAACTGGCTGGTTGGGACAATGTGGCCAGCGCCATTCAGGACGACGTCAACGCCGGCAAAACCATGGCCGCAGTCGGTTTGCCCGCGTGGGTCTTTGAAATCGACGGTCCACACCATGAAAGCGGCTCGTATTCACCGGCGAAAAGGCGTTTCATACCGCGCTCAGACGCGCCCATCTATCAACGGCAATTGTTTCCCGACGCGCTGGCCTTCGAACAGCGTGAATACGGCGAAACCGTGTTTGAAAGCGAAGATTTCCGACTTTGGCACCAGCGCGACGGCATCGCCATTGCCTCCTTTAAAACCAAAAAACACGTCATTTCGGAAGGCGTGCTGGACGGTCTGCAGGAAGCGGTGCGACGCGCCGAAGCGGATTTCAAAGGGCTGGTGGTGTGGCAAACCGATGAACCGTTTTCACTCGGCGCCAACCTCGCACCGGCCGTGGAGTCCATGGCACAGGGGCACACCGACGCGGTGGAAAAAATGGTCGCCAAATTCCAACAAACCTCACAAGCGTTGCGGTTCAGTGCGGTGCCAACCGTGTTGGCCACACGCGGCCTGACCCTCGGCGGCGGCTGTGAATTTTCCATGCACGCCAGCGCCGTGGTGGCGGCTTTTGAAACCTGGATTGGTCTGGTCGAGGCCGGCGTCGGTCTGTTGCCCGCCGGCGGTGGTCTGAAAGAAATCGCCCGCCGCACCGCGGATGATAGCTTTGGACAGGATTTATACCCCATGCTGGAGCATTACTTCAAGAAAGTGGCCATGGCCAGCGTCGCCGGCAACGCCATTGAAGCGAAAGCCTGGGGGCTGCTGAAAGCCAACACTGAAGTGGTGTTCAACGCCCATGAGATTCTCTATGTGGCCAAACAGCGGGCGCTGTACATGCACGCCGCGGGGTATCGCCCGCCGGCCGCAGCGCAGCACATCCGCGTGGCCGGTGCGCAAGCCATCGCCAACATGCGCATGCTGCTGGCCAACATGCTCGAAGGCGCGATGATTTCGGAACACGATTACGCCATTGCCGAGGCCATCGCCACGGTCATTGCCGGCGGCGAAGTGGACCGCGATTCACTGGTCACTGAACAGTATCTGCTGGACCTGGAACGCGCGCATTTCATGCGCCTGATCGGCACAGAAAAAACCCAGCAGCGCATCGCGCACACGCTGAAAACCGGCAAACCCTTGAGAAACTGACGGAGGCTCTAACCATGAAACAACAACACGTGTATGTGGTCGAAGCGGTGCGCACACCGATCGGCAAAGCCCCGAGAGGGATGTTCAACAAAACCCGCCCGGACGATCTGCTGGCGCATTGCCTGGCCGAAGTTATCCGGCGCACGCCACAGCTCGACGTCAGTGAAATCGGCGATGTGGTGATTGGCTGTGCGATGCCGGAAGCCGAACAGGGCATGAACGTCGCGCGCATCGCCAGCCTGCTGGCCGGATTGCCGGACGGCGTGCCGGCCATGACCATCAACCGCTTCTGCTCATCCGGCTTGCAGGCGGTGGCCATCGCCGCGCAACAGATTGCCACCGGGCAAATGCCGGCCGCAATCGCCGGTGGCACCGAAAGCATGAGCATGGTGCCGATGATGGGCCACAAAGTGGCGATGAATCCACGGGTGTTTAAAGACGACAACGTGGCAATCGCCTATGGCATGGGCATCACCGCGGAAAAAGTCGCCGAACAGTGGAAAGTCAGCCGCGAGGACCAGGACCGGTTTGCCTATGAGTCACACCAGAAAGCCATCAAAGCCATTGCCGCAGGCGAATTCAAGGATGAAATCCTGCCCTATACCATCCATTCAAGCACACCGAATCTGATTGACGCCACGGTGGCGCAACACAGCCGCGTGGCCGACACCGATGAAGGCCCGCGCGCGGACACCACCGAAGCGGTGCTGAACACGTTGCGCCCGGTGTTCAAGACCACCGGCTCGGTGACCGCCGGCAACGCCTCGCAAATGAGCGACGGCGCCGGCGCTCTGCTGCTGGTCAATGAAGCCACACTGAAAAAGTACAATCTTGAACCGTTGGCACGTTTTCTCGGCTTTTCAGTGGCCGGTGTGCCGCCAGAAATCATGGGCATCGGCCCGATTGCGGCGATTCCCAAAGTGCTGGAGTTGACCGGTTTAAAACTGGACGACATAGACTGGATTGAACTGAATGAAGCTTTCGCGGCGCAATCACTGGCGGTGATTCGCGATGTGGGCCTGAACCCGGAGGTGGTCAATCCATTGGGCGGTGCCATCGCCCTGGGTCACCCGCTCGGCGCCACCGGCGCCATCCGCTCAGCCACCGCGATTCACGGTTTGCGTCGCCGCGGGGGCCGCTATGGCATGGTGACCATGTGCATCGGCACCGGCATGGGCGCCGCCGGGGTGTTTGAAGCGCTGTGATCTTAGTGCGCGGGTGCGGTCACGCGCTGCACCCGCGAAGGGGGCCGGTCTTTAGCGTGTTTTGATGAATTGAATGAGTCAGGCGGCCTGACAAAACCGCCCGACCCAGCGCTCCAGCTCGATCCATTCATCGCCGCTGGCGCGGCCTTTGATCACGCGGTCTATGCGCGCCAGGGCGTTGAGATGTTGCAACCAATGCTGCGGCGAATGCCGTGCGATCAACGGCAACAGGGCTTTTTGCCGATCCGCCCAGATGCCGCGACGACGAAAATCGGCCGCACTGAGTTGGCCTTGACCGTGTTGCTGAAAACCCAATTCATACAGCAACCGCAGTTCGCGATCGAGTGCCCACACAATCACCACCGGGGAGAGGTCGTTGCGCCGCAATGAACGCAGGATGCGTATGCAGCGCACCGCCTGTTGCTGCACCAGCGCGTCGCTGAGCCGGAACACATCAAAACGCGCGTTGTCGGCGACCAGTTGCGACAAGGTGCGTGCATCCACCGGCTCAGCGCCAAAACGCATGCGCAATTTTTCCAGTTCTTGTGCTGCGGCCAGCAAATTGCCTTCCAGTCGACTGGCCAACAAGCCCAGCGCATCGCCCTGCACATTCAAGCCCAACTGACGACAACGGGTTGCCAGCCAGCGAGGAAACTCATCGGCGCGCGGCAAATACACGCGCATGAACACGCCGGCTGTGGCGATGCTCTGCACCCATTTGCTTTTGTCCTGGGCGGCGGTCCAGGCATCAGCGCGAATCATCAACATCACGTCATCGGGTTGCGCCTGAATGAAATCCACCAGCGCCGCCGATCCGGCGCGACCCACCTGCCCGTCCGGCAGCAACAGTTCAATCAGACGTTTTTCGGCGAACAGCGACATGCTGCCGGCCGATGCGCGAAGGCGCCCCCAATCGAAAGACTTGTCCACGTGCAGCACTTCACGTTCACTGAAGCCCTGTGCGCGGGCCACGGCGCGAATCTGCTCGGTGGCTTCCTTAAGCTGCAACGGTTCATCGCCGACCACCAGATACACCGGCGCCAGCTGTTGCTGCAAATGCTGCTGCAGCTGATTGAAATACAGCTTCATTGACGCGAAGACTGGCCAATGATGCGCGTGATCATGCGCGCCATGTCGGCGTGCAATTGTTCTCTAAGCAGGGTTTCTTCCTGTTGCGAGCCGGTGATCTGGGTGATGTCAAAGGCGTAATCGCGGGACAGATTCAGCGTGCGTTTTGGCACACGAATGCGATCCCCTTCACGCACTGAAAACACCACGGTGTAATCCAGACGGTATTCCTGCACCCGATTGTTGGTGCCGATCGACTGCACCTGTTTTTCTATCTGCGCCTGATCGATGTCAATGACCACCTCAGCCTGTGCCAGTGAATCCACCAGCACCACGCCGTTGTGACTCAATTCACTGATCAGAGGGCGGTACAGCGGCGAGGCGTTGTCCAGTTGCAAGCGCGTGTGGGCAAAAACCGCGTCCAGACTCTGTGCCTGGCGCAACTGATAGCCACAAGCGGCCAGACACAGCAGCAGCCCAACAACCGCGACGCGCTTCATGAGGCCACCACGATGCTGATCAGCTTTTGCGGCACCACAATCACCTTGCGCACCGTCTTGCCATCAATGAATCGCTGCACATTTTCCAGCGCCAACGCGGCCTCCTGCAGTTCCTGTTGTTGTGTGTCCACTGCAGCGGTCAGCTTGCCACGCACTTTGCCATTGACCTGCACCACCATTTCCACTGCATCAACAACCAACGCCGATGGATCGGCCACCGGCCAGGTTTCACGGGTGATCAGGCCATCGCGGCCGAGGTCCTGCCACAATTGCTGGGCGATGTGTGGTGCCATCGGATTGAGCAACAGCAACAGTGTTTGCCAGCCCTGTTGCCTCAACGCCAGGCCCGCAGCGCTGTCGTCTTCAAAACGGCTCAGAGCATTGGTCAATTCCATCATCGCAGCGATGGCGGTGTTGAATATGCGCCGCTCACCGATGTCGTGCGTGACCTTTTCAATGGTCTGGTGAATTTTGCGGTTGATTTCAGTCTGTGCCTCGTCCAGCCCGCCAGGGAGTGCGCGCGCTGCGGTGCCATGATCGGCAATGAATTGCTGGATCTGATTCCACACCCGGTTGAGGTAGCGGTGTGCGCCTTCGATGCCTTCGTCGGACCACTCCAGCGATTGCTCAGGTGGCGCGGCAAACATCGAAAACAGACGCACGGTGTCGGCACCGTAGCGATCAATCATGGCCTGTGGATCGACCGTGTTGCCCAGCGATTTGGACATTTTTGCGCCGTCTTTGAGGACCATGCCCTGGGTGATCAATTGCGTGAACGGTTCGTCGGATTTGACCAGGCCTTCATCGCGCATGACCTTGTGGTAAAAACGCGCGTAGAGCAAATGCAAAATGGCGTGTTCAATGCCGCCGATGTACAAATCCACCGGCAGCCAGTAATCGGCGGCGTCGCTGAGCATGCCTTCGGTGTAATCCGGACAGGTGTAACGCGCGTAATACCAGGACGATTCCATGAACGTGTCAAAGGTGTCGGTTTCGCGCTCTGCAGGCCCGCCGCATTGCGGGCAATCGACTTTTTTGAACGCGTCCATTTTCTTGATCGGTGAACCACCGGTTTCATCGAATTCCACGTCTTCCGGCAAAATCACCGGCAACTGCGCTTCCGGCACCGGCACCACGCCACAGTCCGGACAATAAATCATGGGAATGGGACAGCCCCAGTAGCGCTGCCTGGACACGCCCCAGTCGCGCAAGCGGAACTGGGTTTTGACCTCGCCTGCACTGCGATCTGTCAAAGCCTGTGCAATGCGCTCGAAGGCCTGTTGAAAGCCGAGGCCGTCGTACGTGCCGCTGTTGATCAAGCGCCCTTTTTCTACAAAAGCCGATTGACTCAGGTCCACATCGCCTGGCCCTTCGGCTGCAATCACCTGGCGAATCGGCAGTGCGTATTTTTGCGCAAATTCCCAGTCGCGCTGGTCGTGCCCCGGCACCGCCATCACCGCGCCGGTGCCATAGGTCATCAGCACAAAATTGGCGATCCACACCGGCACCGTTTCACCACTCAGAGGGTGCACCGCATCGAAGCCCGAATAGACGCCTTTTTTCTCCATCGTGGCCATCGCTGCTTCGTTGCTTTGTTCTTTATTGCACTGCGCCAGAAACGGCTGCAGTTCCGGGTTTTCATGCGCCGCCTGAAGCGCCAGCGGATGTTCTGGCGCCACCGCCAGATAACTCACGCCGAACAATGTGTCCGGCCGTGTGGTGAACACCGGCAATGGCCCAAATCCAGTCGCTTCGAAGGTGATTTCAATGCCCTTGGACTTGCCGATCCAGTTTCTTTGCATGGTTTTCACCGGGTCCGGCCAGCCTGGCATCCGGTCCAGTTCCTGCAACAACTCATCGGCGTAATCGGTGATCTTCAGAAACCACTGCGGAATGGTCTTGCGTTCCACCACGGCGCCGGAGCGCCAGCCTTTACCATCAATCACCTGTTCATTGGCCAGCACCGTCTGATCCACCGGATCCCAGTTGACCACCGCGTCTTTGCGATACACCAGCCCTTTTTCAAACAGACGCACAAACATCCACTGCTCCCAGCGGTAGTAATCCGGATCGCAGGTGGCCAGTTTGCGCGACCAGTCGTAGGCGAATCCCAGGCGTTTGAATTGCGCCGTCATGTCGGCCATGTTGGCGCGCGTCCAGGTGGCCGGCGCGGTTTTGTTCTTGATCGCCGCGTTCTCTGCCGGCAAACCAAAGGCATCGTAACCGATCGGGTGCAACACATTCTTGCCCCGCATGGTTTCAAAACGCGCAACGATTTCACTCAGGGTGTAATTGCGCACGTGACCCATGTGCAGCTGCCCACTGGGGTATGGAAACATGCTCAGACAATAAAACTTTTCCTTGCCCGCATCTTGTTGCACTTCAAAGGTCTTGTCCGCGTGCCACAGTTTCTGTGCCGCCGCCTCGACCGCCTGAGGTTCATATGTTTTTGTCATTGGTTTTCTAAAGTTATCTGCTTGTCTTTTAAGTTCTGAATCGCAGCCCCAGTTCGGTGCTGTAGCCCATCGACATCGATTCCACCCGACCTTCAGCATCAATTACGTAGTAGGTCGGATACGCTTTAATGCGGTATTCCTCTTGCACCGCTTCGGTGCCCATCAGCACCGGCACCTGCAAATCCAGCGATGCCTTGAATTCCTCCAGCGACTGGCGATCCGGCCAGTCCAGTCCAACCGTCACAATGCGCCATTCAGCGGCGTCCCGGTCGGCTCTCAGGGCATTCAGATTGTCCGCACTGAGGCGGCACACGCGACACCACGGGGCAAAAAAATACAACAAAACCCGGCGACCGCGCTGTTGCGACAATGCGAACGTCTCACCGCGCAGATCCGTCAATGTGAAATCCGGCGCGAGCGCATTCCCATCCGCCAGACTGCCGCGTTGTTGCCACCAGGCAATGCCCCAAAGCAGCGCCACAAACGCAGCCGCCTGCAGCAGCAACGACAACCATTGATTGCTCAGAATGCGCGATGTGTGCTGATTATTCATGCCCACTCGATTGGTCGAACCATCAAAATGCACAAGTGATTGTTTTTACTGACTTATGCATGTCATCAAACAAAACCACTTCGAACAGAAAACAGACACCGCAGTGCCGTGTTCTGATCGACGGTGTGGCCCTTGGACTCGCCACCATTAGCCTTTGAGTTCAAGTGAGGTCGTGCAACATCCGTCCAATTGCATTGGAACGGCTCAGTGTCGCAAGACCGCCCCTGAAGATCGGCCAGGGTGAACTGCTTCAGGATGGACGAAACATTCCGGCAACCTGTCGCATTGCATGCCGTCCTGCAGATTGGATTTTCTTACAAGCCATCCAATGCGAGTCGGGACATTGCCCGGCCTATTCTAACATCCTGCCGAGCGCGATTACAGACACAAAGATCAAAAATCCAGACCCAACAAGGCCAACGAAACGCGCACAGTATGCATCGCCTCATGGATCCGCCAATGCACACGGAATCTGGCTTTGCAGCGGGTTCAAATGCCCACACCGCGCGACTTGACTGACTCCACCCTTGATTTTTTGAATCGCGTCACGGTTTTGGCTGCCCGGAATGTCCACAATGAATGCGCACAACACGAAAGAGAGTCACAATCATGAAAAATTTCATCGCCTTATTGGTGCTGATGCTGTGTACGCACAGCGTTTCTGCCAGCACATTCCCCACCCCTTTGGATCAATCCACCGAGCTTTCATCACTGATGGCCACACCGCAAACCGCCGAGTGGCTGCTGGCTCTGAGCGACGACTACGCCCGAATTCCAGCACCGATTCCAAATTGCGACGCGCGCCGCAGTTGCACGAGCGACAGCGAATGCGGCTGGGACGGGTACTGCGACCGGGTGTTCAGACGCTGTTTCTGCTTTTGACGCCTGTCAGTACTGCGCCACCCAAGGCCTCACAGTCACGCCCCTGTGCGTGCTGTTGGACGCACTCTGTTTTTACACATAAACTCAAGGAAAAAGACGACTTCTTTACCACAACCACATACACATGAAGAGGTGAACCATGAAAAAATTTGCACTGTTGTTAATATTGTTAACGCTCATCGGCGCTGCAACGGCGGCTGAACACGCCACCGGAGTGAGCCTCCCTGTCAATGCCGAAATGGCTGCAGCGGCGGCAACCCCGGGTTTGCTTTGGCAATCGTTGTCGGACGGCACAACCAGGTCACGACTGGTGTGCGTGCCCAACGCGCCGTGCAATCCGAACAACAACTGGTCATGCGGCTTCAATGGCTATTGCAGTGACGGCAATGGCGACTCACACGTGTGCGTTTGTCTATAATCCACACCCATTCAACAACTCATGGGTGGCCTGTGTCAAACATGGCCGCCCATGAACACACATCAAGCCCCCAATTCATTCATTGAGCAATGGGGCGGTCAATCGGGAAAGTCAGTCCAGTGTCACACAACAGCTTAACATAGACACATGTACGCTGCGGTCTGATCACTTTGGACAGTCAATCCGCATGTATTGATTTGAAGATTTGGGCAGCGACAGAACCTGATATTCCGGTGCATGCGACCAGCGCACACCCCATTCCACCATCTCGTTGGCGCGAGGAATGAGGATGCGCGGATCGGATGACGAGGCGTAACTGCCGTCGCGGTGCACGTGCCGTTGCCACATCTGTTCAGTCTCGCCCTTGAATCGCACGCGCAGCAAGGCACCGACGTCGTGCCGATTGCGACACATCAGACTCACACCCAGCCAGTTGGAAGGGTTAGATTCGTTGAGCAACACACTGACCGGCTGGTTGTTGTTGCCCACCAGCAGATCCACATCGCCGTCGTTGTCCAAATCACCCGCCGCCAGACCACGCCCCACGCGCAGGGGCGCTGTGTTGGACGCGTTCTTGTCGTGTGCAAAACGCAGCGCGCCCTGGTTGCGCCAGAACTGCACCGGCTCACCGCGCAACTGTTGCTGCCCTGGCCCGGCACCGGAAACCTCAAGATCGATCTGGGTGGCGCCATTGGCCACCGCGATGTCGAGCAAACCATCGCCGTCAAAGTCCGCAAACACGGTGCCGAAGCCGGTCATGGGCCGCGCCGCGGCGACCAGACTGGATTGCATGGTCAAATCCATGAAATGACCGCCCTGATTGATGTACAGGGTATTGCTTTCGCCGCTGAAGTGGGTCATGAACAAATCCATGCGCGCATCGCCGTTGACGTCGCCCACCGCCACTCCCATGCTGGCCTCCGCTTCACCCATCAGATTCACCGCCGCGCCGCGGCGGGCCGCTGAATCCGCCTGCAGCACACCGTTCACATTCATCAACAAGGCATTGTTTTCGCCGTCGTTGGCCACGTACAGATCCGGCCAACCATCGCCATCAAAATCAGCGGCCACCGCGCCCAGACCGGGCAACGGTTCGCTCAGCAGTGTCGAAATGTCCTGGGCTGCAAAACGCCCGTCGCCGCGGTTGAGCCACAAACCATCTGGCAGGAAGCGGTGCGCTTTCGGCGGGCAGTAATCCAACACACCATTGGGCAGGCGGCATGCCTGTGTTTTTGCATCGTCCACGTAATTGACCGCCCAGAAATCCAGCCAGCCGTCGCCATTGAAATCCGCAAAACTGGCGCCCACATAAAATTGCCGGCCGGCCGGCACCTGCACAGAAGTGTCCACTGAAAAGCGGCACCCGCCCTGACCCAGCCACAAGAACAGCCGGTTCTCGCCGCCACTGAGCAGGTCTGGCATGCCGTCGTTGTTGACATCGCCGACCGCCGCAAACACTTCGCCGAACCGCGACCCGAGGCCGCTGTCGGCGGTGACATCGGTGAAGCGCAGCGCGTCGTTGCGCAGCAATTGAGAGGCCGCCTCACCGCTTGCGTACTGCGGTAAATACACATCCAGATCGCCGTCGCCGTCGCAATCCAGCACGGCCACACCGCCGCCCAAAGGTTCGTAGATCGAATAATCGGTGGAAAACCCGGCGCGGTGCACAAACGCCAGGCCAACTTCCGGGCCATCGATGAATTGCCACGCTGCACGAGTGGACTGATCCGCATCGTGTGCTTGTACACCGCCGCCCTCGTCGACTTCACCCGGTGGCGTTCCACACCCAGCCAGGAACAGCAAAACCACTCCAGGCAACGCAACGCAACGCCGTTTCATTGATACACCGCGCTGTCCAGATGACCGTTTTTGCGCAACGCCGACCATTCAGCTTGCAGGCGTCGCAAATCTGCGGCCGCCGGAGGCGCGCCCAGCAGTGCCGTCATGCCCTCAAGCAAGGCCGCCGCATCAACATCGGACTCAGTGCGCAAGCGGTTGAGCAGGCTCAAAGCCGCCAGGCGGGGGTGGTCAGCACACAGCGGCGCCACCCGCTGTTGCCAGCGTGTCAGCGATTCCGGC
>JBNLBT010000048.1:0-23397 GCA_050303435.1 Marinicellaceae bacterium | reverse complement strand
GGTTCGATTCTGAGCGCGTCGTGCATCAATTCTTCAAACTACATTCGCACGGCCTCGGCGTTTTCTCCGGCGTATTGGTCCAGTTCGCTTTGCAGTCGCTCCAACCACGCGTCGCTGCCGATGACGTCGCCGAACTGGCGGCTGTAGTTGGCCGCCACCAGCAACAATTCAAATCGGTCCATTGCCGCTTCGGTCAGGGGCAGCAGGGCGTCGATCTGCAGCAAGGCCTCTTTGCGGTGTGCGTTGGCCAGATCGTGATCATCGAGCTGCTGGTGCCAGCGCGCGACGATGCGCAACAGGCGGTTGCGTTTCAGCGATGAGATCTCGCGCAGCGCGTATATGTCCTGCATTTGCTGCAACAGCGCAGGCATGTTTTCGGCCGGTTCCTGGCGCTGTGCCAACAGCTTCGAGACGGCTTTGAGTTCGCTTTCACTGAGGGCGTCGAAATCACCGAGCAGGGCGACGTAGCCGGATTCCGGACAGTGCCAGATGCCGCGCGATTCGGTGTGCGGCCAGAACACCTGGTCGTACTTGGATTCCCAGTCGTAGATGTAGCTGCCGTAACTTCTGGGGCTTGAAACCTGACAGTCCGCGCCGCTGACCGGGTCGGTGACGGTGCGTTCGCCCCAGGTGGTGGCCAGGGTCCGCCCGCACCCCAGCGAACTGACCAGTAAAAGCAAAAAGAAGGTGTTGATGCGTGTCATCTGGTCCATTTGTTTTCCCTGCTTGATCTGTATATTCAGAACCACCGACCAGGCCGAAGGTTCCCGGCAATGCCATTGCAATACATGCATACAAGAAAATTCAGTTGTTACTTGCGCATGCCCTGACAGAATTCAGTATACTGATGGCATCTAAATTTATTGATCCAATTCAACTTGAATTTTTTATTGTTTGTATTTCTGCTTGCCACAATTGATGATTCTGTGGAGGTTCAGGCTGACATCGTCACCGAACTATTCGAATCAATACAGGCTTGCGGTGCGAATGCTGCGTGTCTTGAAAAATTCAGCCTCGAGCTTGAGCAATGCATACAGAAAAAATCGGCTGAACACACACGCATCGATGCGGACGCCGTGTCTGAACTTGAAAATGTCAAAATGTTGGGTGAGTGCATCCTTGCAGTTGGTGACACAGAATGGACAGAACCAATGCATCAATTCCCAACTGAATTTTTACAGTCAATAGATGAAGAGTATCCTGTGCAATATCTTCATCAAGTCGACACAACCGCGGTGTTCAAAATTCTTCCTAATGGCATCGAATGGCAGGGTGGTTTTCTGTTTGTACCCGAATTCAAAGAGGCATTTCAACAATCCGTGCAATCAGGTGTCATCAGTCGGGTCATCATCAAGACCACAAAAGCCACGCGTACAGACGATTTGATCGAACTGGTGGAATGGTTGAAACAGTTCAAGTTAGAAATTCATATTGCCAGTGTGCGCGATTGAATGCGTCAGCTGGCTTGCAGAGTGTCGGTCAATTTTGCACGCCCATACTGGTGAAACTGTCGATCGAACTACAGCACAGTTTTTTTTAAAAGTGCATCAAGTTGCAACCGATCTTCAGGCAGTGGCCCACCACGGCGGAAAGAAGGCCTTGGGATCGATGTCGCTCCAGCTGTGGTTGACGCCCAAAGTGTCCAGTTTTTCGCGCAAGCGGCCGTCGGCCAGGGCGTCGGAAAACGCCTTGATGCCCAGCAGCGGTTCGCCGTTCAGGTACAACACCGGCAGCACCGCGCTGTTGACTTCATGCATCACGACTTTTTTCAGCTGCAGGCCTTCGTCGCTGTCGTCGTTGTTGACCAGGGCGTCCACATCGTAATACATGTACGGCACCTTGAGGTGATTGAGGATGCGTTTGATCGCACCGCTGAAATCTTCCCACTGCAGGGAAAACAGCATCACCGGATTGTCCTTGACCAGCGCATTGAAGCGCGTCACGGCGGACTCGGACAGATCGCTGGCGGCCGGTATCGGCACCGGCGGCAAGTCCAGCGGCTGGTCAAACCGGTAGTTGTTGGTGGATTCGGCGATGGCGCGTTCTTCGTTGTTCATGCCGACGTTGATGTCAGCAAACAGCGGCGTCGACAGGTAGCGTTCACCGGTGTCCGGCAGCATGCACAGAATGGTGCTGCCGGGTTCCGCGCGTTCGGCCAGTTGCAAGGCCCCGGCGAAAGTGGAGCCGCCGGAAATGCCGACGAAGATGCCTTCTTTGGTGGCCAGATCGCGCGCGCAGCGGATGCCGTCGGCGGCGTTGACCGCGATGAATTCATCGACCCGCTCGCGGGTCTTGGGGTCCACCACGCCGGGCAGGAAATCCGGCGCCCAGCCCTGGATCGGGTGCGGGCGGGCCAGCGGGTGAGAGTTGTTGCCGTCCGGTTGCGGCACGCCGCTGTACAGCATGCGTGAATTGTCCGGTTCAACCACCGCAATGCGGGTTTTTGGTAGCAATTCTTCCAGCCCCGCGGCGACCCCGGCGAGGGTGCCGCCGGTGCCGAATCCGGACACCCAGTAATCCAGGCCGATGTCGGCAAAATCGTTGGCAATTTCCACCGCCGTGGTGCGTCGGTGAATGTCCGGGTTGGCCGGGTTGTCGAACTGTCTGGCCAGAAACCAGCCGTGTTTATCCGCCAGTTCACGCGCTTTGGCCTTCATGCCCGAGCCCTTCGCAGCGGCCGGCGTGAGCACCACCTTGGCGCCGAGAAAACGCAACAGTTTGCGCCGCTCCAGGCTGAAATTTTCCGCCATCACGATCACCAGAGGATAGCCTTTTTGCGCGCACACCATGGCCAGTCCGATGCCGGTGTTGCCGCTGGTGGCTTCGATCACGGTCTGGCCGGGTTTCAACGAGCCGTCCTTTTCTGCGGCTTCAATGATGCCCAGAGCCAGTCGGTCCTTGACCGAGCTGAGTGGGTTGAAGGCTTCGATCTTGACGTACAGCTGCACATGATCCGGTGCCAGCCGATTGATGCGAACAGCCGGTGTGTTGCCGATGGTGTGCAAGATGTTGTCGTGGCGATTGGGCATGGTGTTGTTCCCCGGTTGATGCGTAGTAAGACCTTGAGATTCTGGCATCAATTGGCACAAATGACAAGAATCACATGCACGCGGCGTGGATCAATCGTCCGTTGCGGGTGACGTTGAGGGCGGCCGCGTGGGCAGGGTTTGTTCATTGTGTTGAAATTTTTTCGGTGACAGGCCGAATTGCGCCTTGAAACATTTGGAAAAATGCGACACCGAGATGAATCCACAGTGGTCGGACGCCAGCGACACCCGTTCGCCATCGCGCAGCAGATCCGCGGCCTGGTTGAGGCGAAATTCTTTCAGCAATGCCATGGGGTTCTGACCGGTCAGGGCCTTGAGTTTGCGCTGCAATTGCCGGTCGCTGACGGCCATGCCGCTGGCCAGATGGTGGCGGTCCAATTCGGGGTTGGCGTAATCGCGTTCAATCAGGGCCATCAATTTGCGCACAAAGCGGCGGTCTTTGCGACACAGTTTGTCCAGGCGGTCGCTGGCGCCCGATTCGGTGGCGATGACGGTGTGTTGCGAGAGCAGTGCGCGCACCTGCAGAATCGCGCGGATGCGCGCCAGCAGTTCGTGTGGATCAAACGGTTTGGTCACGTAGGCGTCCACCTGTTCACGCCAGCCCCGCACGCGGTGTTCGGTTTTGCCCAGCGCCGTGAGCAACAGCAGCGGGATGTGACAGCTGCGCACGTCGGCGCGGATGCGCCGGCACACCTGAAACCCATTCATGCCGGGCATCATCACATCGCAGACGATCAAATCCGGAATTTCTTCCAGCGTCAATGTCAGCCCCTGAATGCCGTCGCGGGCCTGCAGCACGCGGTATTCCTCCTGCAGTATGGAGGCGATGGTTGCGCGCATTTCGTCGTGATCTTCGATGATCAACACCAGGGGTTTTTGCTCTCTGGTGATGAGGTGTTCCGTGTGCTGGGAGTCGATGTCTAAGGCCAGCATCTGTTCACCGCTGGTCAGTGGCAACGGCCGCGGTGCGCTGGACGGGGTGTACAGATCGGTGTGCACTTCGATCGGCAGGTGCACGGTAAAACAGCTGCCCTCGCCGGGCGTGCTGGTGACGTCAATGCGTCCGTGGTTGCTGTGCAGCAATTCGGAGACAACCGCCAGCCCGATGCCATCGCCCTCGACATCCAGGCCATTGTCGAGTCGGGTGTAGCGCTGAAAAATGCGCGCGCGTTGGGTGGCATCGATGCCGATGCCCTGATCCTTCACTGAGATGCTCAGCCAGTCGTTGTGGCGCACCGCGCTGAGCGCCACGGCGCCGCCGCTGTGCGAATACTTCAGTGCATTGGAAAGCAGATTGCTGACGATGATTTCCAGTGCCCCGGGCGTCAGCGACAACGTCACCGAATCAATGCGTCCGCACTCCAGGCGCACCCCGCGTGTGGCCGCGGCGGGGGCAAAGGCGCTGAGCAAATCGTTGAGGATTTCACTGGTCTGTTGCGCGGTTTTCATGGGCGGTTGGTGTTCGTCTTCGCGCGCCACACTGAGCATTTGATCGACCATGTCGCGCAGGCGTCGGGCGTTGTGCTGCACGCTGTTCAGGGCTTTGGCCTGCGACGGGTCACTGGGCGACTGCAGGCGGGCCAGCGGTGCGATGATCAGGGTCAACGGCGTTTTCAGCTCATGCGAGATGTGCGCCAGCCACTGGTTTTTGCGTGCCAGCAGGGATTCCACGGTTTTCTTCTGCATTTCCACTTCACGCGTGCGCACACTGACCTGCCGTTGCAGGTGTTCCGCCAGCCGCCGGTTGCGCCGCATTCGCTGCCACAGGTACAGGCCAGCCACCAGCACAATCAGCAGGACGTATGCGGTTTTGGCCCACCAGGTCAGCCACGGCGCGGGGTGTACATGCACCGGCAGTTGCCGCACCGGGCCCCAGTCGCTGTTGGCGCTGGCGGCGCGCACTTCAAACAAGTACTCGCCGGGTGGCAGGCTGGTGTAGGTGGCGCGGCGATTGTCGGCCGACACCTCATTCCAGGCGGTTTCCAGCCCATTCAGCCGGTGCGCGTAGCGCACGGCGTTGGCGTTGTGGTATTGCAGCGCGTTGAATTCCAGTCCGATCACGGCCTCGCGGTGCGACAGATCCAGGCGCTGCAGTTGCTCGAGCGGGCGCTTGAGCGTGAAGCCATCGACGGGCACGCCGGGCAACACCGGCGTGTTGAAGCGCGTCATTTTGGTCAAGTGCACCGCAGGCGCCGCGAGATTGAAACGGATGTTTTGCGGGTTGAAGCGGTTCAGCCCCTGCCGGCCGCCGAACATCAGCACGCCCTGCGCGCCGGCGTGTGCAGAATTTCTCAGAAACACATTTTCCTGCAGCCCGTCCTCGCGGGTGAAACGGTGATGCCCGCCGGTGTACGGATCGAAGCGAATCAGACCGTGGTCGCTGCTCATCCACAGATGGCCGGAGCGGTCGGTGAGAATGCTTTTGATGGTCAGTTCACCGTCGCGGTGCAGATGCCGTGCCAGCAAGGCGCCCTGGGCGTTCAGTTGAAACAGTCCGGCGTGGCGCACACCCAGCCAGATGTGATCGGCCGCGTCGATGTGCAAGGCGGTGATTTCCTCGCTGTTGAGGGCGTGATGGAATGACCGCACACGCTGCAAACCGTCGCTGTCGTGCAGGCGCATCAGCCCCATCGAGGTGGCCAAAAACCGTTCTCCATGGCTGTTGCGGCGCAGCGCATAAAAGACCGCTTCGGACAAGCCCTCGGCGTGCCCGCGCACGCGCTCGGCCGGGGTCGAGTCATTGCGGCTGCGGTACAGGCCTTTGAGGGTGCCGATCAACAACGCATCGGCCCCGTCCGCGGCGATGAAGTTGATCAATGTGCCCGGCACACCGGCGGGTCCATCGCGCAGCCGTCCGCTGTGGACCTCGAGAATCTGCAGTCCGGCCGCGCTGCCGACCCACAGTTCTCCGGGTTGTTTGTCGGCCAGGGTGTTGACGGAATTGCTGGCCAGTGAAAATCCGGCTGCACCGCGATCATCGATGCGGCGGCAGGAACCGTCGCTGCGGCGGTTCACCAGGCCCTTTTCCGTGGCCAGCCAGAGTTCGCCTTGCGCGGTTTCGTGTACGTCATAAATGATGTTGCTGGCGGCGCAATACAGGCTGTCGCGCGCCGCGTGCAGGTGTCCGAAAGCCAGTGTGTTGCGGCCCAGCCGGTCCACGCCGCTGCCAAAGGTGCCGATCCATAAATTGTCCTCGGCGTCGGTCATCAGGGCGGTCAACACGTCGCTGGACAGGGCGCTGGCGTCCAGCGGATCGTGACGCAAGGCGGTGTGTTCCTGAGTCAACTCATCCCAACCGTAGAGGCCGCCGTACATGGTGCCAATCCACAACCGCTCGGCATCGGAGGCGAGCGACAGAATCCGTTCACCGCCGGGCATGCGCAAGCGCGGCTCAAAACGCTGCTGTTGTTTTTGCAGTTTCAGCAACTGCGCCTCGACCGCCAGCCACAGGCCGCCCTTGACGTCGCGGTGCAACACCCCGCCGCGTTGCATCGGCGCATCCAGTGCCACTGCCTGAGCGACAAAACGGTCGTTGGAATGGTGCCGGTAGACCGCATCGCGGGTGCTGACAAACAGGCCCAGATCCGGGGTCAGCAACACATCGCGTATCCAGCGGGAGGCGGCCTGCGGTTGACCACTGAAGCGCCCGGCTTCAAAGGCGTTGATCTGGCCGCGCTGATCCAGCAGATGCAAACCCTGATCGGTGCCGATCCAGACGCCGCGTGCCGGGTCCACGGCCAGCGCCGTGATGCGCGTGGAACTCAATTGACGGTTGAGTGCCTGTGGGCGCTCAATGCGGCCGTCCTGGAAACGCCACAGGCCGTTGTTGTGGGTGCCAATCCACAGTCCGCCGGCAGCGTCGGCGGCCAGCGCCTTGATGGCTTTGGGTTGATCGGAGGTGTCCGGGCTGTGCAAATGGAAGCGCGTGGCCTGGTGCCCGTCAAAACGGTACAGGCCACTGGAGGTGCCGATCCACACCCGTTCTTGGGCGTCGCGGAGGATGGTCCAGACCACCGCCTCGGCCAAAGGGCTGTCGGCGCCAACGCGGTCAATGCGGGTCGAGAAGGCGGTGCTGCAAAACAGCAGACAGAGCATGGCCACCCATGCACGAGGCCAGCCACGCGGGCCGCTCATTGCAGACACGGCCCGGTGATTGATGCGCAGCACAGCCCCACAGTCCGATCAGCCATGGCCCGTGCCGGCGACCCGTGCGCCGGTGAGGTCCCTGCGCTGGGGCGGATCACTCCGGGATGGGTTCGTAGATGGAAATGGAAGATGTTAAGTCGCACAATTCCGGGTTTTCAAATATTTTGTGGTAGGACTGGGGGTCAAGGTCCTCCGCAGGGATCGGACACGTTTGGTTGATTTCTACAACCAGATACAGCTCATTGTTGTGAAAACAAAACCGTTTGGCGTCCAGGGCCATGGACGGTGTGCCCCAACTCAGCGCGCCAAAAGACGCAGCAAACAAAAACAATTTTTTCATATTCAACCTCTTACACTCAATAAAATTCAACGCCGCCGACACTATACGCAATGGTCACGCTTCAATTCAACCGCTGCGACGATTTCTGACCGATGTTTGTCCTTTTCAGACCCGCGTGCGCGCCGATGACGTGCACCGCTGCGGCCGCAGTTTGGAACAGCGCGCGGTGGACCGACATGCCCCGTAGGAATCCACTTCACTTGTGTGGCATCAGTGCGGCGTCATCGGCGCTTCTGTGATGATGCACTCTTCCCCGTTTTCATGCAATTTCGCACCGCTCAGATGTTCCGGAGGCACCGGACAGGCCAGGCTGGTGTCCACGACGGCGTAAAACGTGCCGTTGTGGAAACAGAATTTCTGCACCCCATCAATCGCGGAGGTGGTGGTCAGGCTCAGGCAAGCGATGGCGCCCAGCACATATCGGATGCGTTTCATGATGTATCTCCTCTGTATCGTCTGCGATGCTGACCGATGCACAGAGCACCGGTCAGGACGTATTTTCAGAATCATTGGCTGGCTTTAATTTTTTCCTGCCGGGAAGACTTCGATGATGCACTCCTCTCCGTTGTCATGCAGAATCGGCGGCATGAGTGGATTGGGCGGGGCGTGAGGAGACGGGCAGACCGGCTGTCCCCACACCGTGGCGAAATGCACCCCGTTGTGATAGCAATTGTAAGTTCTGTGCTCTGTGGTCGCGGCCGAGCCAGCAATCAGACAGGCCGTAAAGACCATAAGGGTTTTGACGTTTTTCATGTGTATTCCTCTGTTTTTAAGTGTTATGCGCCCGGGGTGATGCAATCACTCCGGGCACACAAACCAAGCGAATGACTGGCGCTGCAAGTCGCGCCCAGTCGTTGCGCGTCGGCCAGCCGGATAGAGGGGATGCTGACTACATCCCCGCACAGGCAAAGGCCGGCCACGACGCGCTTCGCCCATTATTGGACAATTTCATCCGGCCATCAAGGGCGTTGACCGGTGCAGACAAGTCTTTGTCCTTTGCCGGTTAAAAAGCGGGTCTCTGGGACAAAATTCTGTCTTTGCCAAGATACCGTTAAACGTGGCAACGGGGTTATTCTGGTGCTGCGGCCGGTCAAGCGTTCCGGTCAGGCCAGGGATGGGCGATGACAACACAGGGCCGTGATCATTCATAGATATTTTGGAGATATGACATGTTCAGAAAAATGATCTGTATCGTCGCGCTCAGCGGCGCCATGCTGGCCGGACCGGCTCTGGCGGAACCGGGTGAGCCAGTGTTTTCATTGAAACATCTGTTTGCCAGTGAGAGCAAAGGTTCGCTGACGGAGGAGAACAAAATCCTTAATCTGGCCTGCTACAGCGAGTGCAAGTTTGAGTACCTGCAGTGCAATCAGGCGCAGGGCAGCAACTGTCTGCCCACCTACATCGCCTGCCTCAACGCCTGCTTCGCGCCCTGAGCCGTTGCTTCGCTCCGGGCGCGCATCAAGCGCTGCCCGGAGCGTTGCTGCGCGGCTGACAGCGGAGCCGGGATCTGGCTATAATGTGTCCCATGAGCTACACAATGTCTAATCCCTGCCGTGCAATTCAGCACCCTTGAACTAACGCCGCCGCTGGACGCCCACCTGGAATCGGTGTTTCACTACAGCGGCTTCAACCCCGAACATCAAACCGAATGCGTGGTGCCCACCGCACACGTGTTTGTCTTGTTCGCGCTGGATGGACTGCCGAGGCACACCCACGACAGCGCCACGCGGGCCATCAAGGCCACCTTCAAAGACGTGTGGATTTCAGGCATGCAGCGACGCCATCTGATCATCTCGGCGCTCCCGGATTCTGAAATGCTGGTGATGCAATTCAAAACCCACGGCGCGCATCCGTTCCTGCACGTGCCTGTGGCGCAACTCAACGAACAGGTGGTGCCCGCTGAAGCGGTGTTGGGTGAAGGCGTTTTGACCTTGCACAAGCGCTTGTGTGCAGCGCAAACGCCGCAGCAGAAATTGCAACTGGCCGGTGACTGGATGCGGCGGCGTTTTGACGCCGAGCGCTGCCCACCGCAGGCCCTGCTGGATGTGCTCACGGCGTTGCGCGAGGCACCGGCGGCCCGGCACGCTGAAATCGTTGCTGAATACCCCCACAGCCAGAAGCATCTGATCGCCCAGTTTCACCGCTATTTCGGTCTGACGCCGAAGTACCTGCAGCGCATCTTTCGCTTCAATGAATTGCTGGCGCGCATCCACAACAAAGAAACCATTGCCTGGGCCGACATCGCGCACCACAGCGGTTTTTCTGACCAATCGCATTTTATCCGTGAATTCCGCCATTTTTGCGGATTCAACCCGCAACAATTCATCGACCGCTCGCACCACCAGCAACCGCCCAATTTCTTCCCCTTGGACTAGCGGTCCGCAGCGCGAGCGCCGAGCCGTTCAATCAAAGGCGTTGGCGCTCGTGTCCACTGACCCTGTTCAATGTTGCAGGCGCGCGATCCGTTGCAGGTAAAAAAAATACAATACGCGGCCACCTTTGCGCGGCTATAGTGGGTTTTTTCTTGCACAGGAGACGCACAATGGATGCAACGACAGCAGTCAGCCAGATCGTCTGGACAGGGGGGGTGTGATGGATCAGGGCATACTGGAAAAGACCGGTCAGCCGGTGTCGCACTGGATTGAACAGCTGCGCCACAGCGGACTGGAAAAACACAAGGCGATGGTGGACTGGCTGAAGGACACCCACGGGTTCACCCACGGCTACGCAAACTACGTGGCGCACCAGGCGCGTGCAGCCGCGCAAGGCGCGCCCGATGAGGATGAAATGCTCAAGGCACAATACGCCAACAAGCCGGCGATGTGGCCGCTGTATGAAGCGCTGATGCAGCGCATCGGCGAGGTCACCGGTGCGCACTCGGTGGCGGTGAAAAAAGGCGCGGTGTCACTGATCAAGAAGCGTCAGTTTGCATTGATCAAAGCGGCCACCAAGACGCGCATCGATCTGGGCTTGAAACTGCCGGGCGTTGCGCCGCAAGGCGCGCTGCTGGATTCCGGTCCGTTTGGCAGCATGTGTACCCACCGCATGTGCATACAAAGCGTTGCCGACATCAACGCGGCGCTGCTCGAGTGGGTGGTCAAGGCCTATGACATGGCGGCGGAATCTTAAAGATGACCCGCATCAGCGGGGCGCGACGGGTTCAAAGCCGTGTTGAAAAATCACATCGCTTGCGACCACCTGAACATCGCCAAGCACCACCCGACCGGCGGCATCGCGACCGCTGTTGGCCAAAACGATGCGCCGCACGGCATCTCCCGGCAGGGCCGCCCAGGCCCGCAGGCTGTAGCTGCCGCTCGGCGGCAGTGAAGGCGGGTTAACCGACAAGAGGCGCGAATCGCCCGGTTCAAGATCGACCAGCGCATCGGCGAAGGTCACGCTGGCGATTGTCTGGCCGCCTGAATCGACCCAGTCCAGCACCAGTTGGGCGCCGTGGTAGGCCGGCGCTGAACCGTCGTTGAACAACAGCGCTTCAATCGGGGCTGAGGCGGCACTGAACGGGTCGTCCAGTTGCACCGAGGCCAGGCGCAGTCGATAGCCCAGCGTGCGGTCAATGCGCTGCATGGCCGCGGCGTTGCCTGACGATTCATGCGCGCCGGCCGGGCCCAGAAAACTGAATCGGTAATCGGCCAGCACCTGACGCACGTCGACCTCGTCGTTGATCCAGCTGTTTTTTTGTGCCGTCAACGGGCTTTCACCGGAGACAGGATTGACGCGCCAGTTTTCGCGCGCCGCGGGCACCGCATGGGTGTAGCCGTATTCCAGATTCCAGTCGCCGCTGTCGTCGCATTGGGGGAACCCGTAGATGCAGTCGGTGGTGAAGGAGGGGAAATAGTCTTCATGAAACCCAAAGCTCGCCCCGGCCACGTCCGGATCGCGCGCGTAGCGGGTTTGCAATGGCGTGTTGACAAAGGACAGACTGTACTGCGTGCGCAACGCGGCTTTGACCGTGGCGCCCGGCGCCAGCGCGGGACAGCCGGACTGGTGCCATTCACCCCACAGGCCCAGCAGGCCCACCTGCACCGCGGTGATGCGTGGATCGCCGTCGTAGTGCGCGGCCACGGCCTGAATCAACTGTTCGGCCTGGGCGATGAAGGCCGCATCGTTCCAGTCCGGCGCCACCCCCGGACCATCGCCGTCGCAGGCGCTGTAGTCGTTGCGCGCGATGTTCAATGGCGGCTGGTTCAAAAACGCCGGGTAGTCGCGATCATTATCGCCGCCCTGGTACCAGGCATTCAGGCCGGAACCCGGCCCGTCCGGGTAGTCGGCCACCAAACGCAACACAAACGTGGCTTCGCTGTGCTGAGTCAAAATCGGCTGCAAATAGGTCTGCTCAACGGCGTTCCAGTCAAACACCTGATCGGCGGTTTCCAGCATGCGCCACGGCAGGTAGATGTGGTAGAGGGTGGCGTTGTGGTGGTTGTCCGGCAAGCCGCCGTCGGCCAAAACGCTTGAGCCCCACAGCATGAAGCCGCGGTGCGGGTTGGGCAGCGCCTCATCGCTCACCGGCGGAGTAAAAATCACCGCCTGACACGCGCCGGCCAGCAGAACACCCAGCCACGGCGCGATTAAACCGGTGACGCGGCGTGGGCCTGTGACTCTGAATGGATTCAATTTCACTGTGATTTTAATCTGTGCAAGATCGTGTTGATGGTAGCCAGCCGCAAGGGGAGAATTTGTGACTGAATTCAAAAACCGGGCAATTGACCGAACGCCCTTGTGCGGTTTTCTATTCATTGCGGCTTGTTGTGCACATCACTTCAAGAGGAAAAGCGCATGAAAAAGCACATCACCACGGTTGCTCTGCTGACCTTATTGGCGGCACCTGTGCAGGCCGAACAAGCCGCCGCGCCTGCCGGTGCGCAGACGCTCACGGTGGGCACCGATGCTCAATGTGACCACGCCAGCATCGCGGCGGCGCTGGCAGCCATTCCATCGGGCAGCACCGATCCGTTCCACCTGCGCATCACGCGACAGCAGGCCTGGCAGGAAACCCTGAACATCAACAACCGCCACAACGTCACCCTCTGGGGTGGCTACAACAACTGCACCGACGCCGCGGCCGCGGTGCCGACCGGGGCGCACAGTGTGATCACCGGCAGCGGCACCACCACCGCGCCGCTGGCCCTGATCAGCAACGCACAGAACCTGTCCTTTGTGCGCATGGATTTCGTTGACGGCGGCATCGCCGGGGCGCTGTGGATCGGCGTGGGTTCGTTTGTTACGGTGAATGATGCCCGCATCGCCGACAACTTCAACAACTCAGGCGGCGGCGGCATTCAGTTGTCCGGTGGTTCCAGGCTGGATCTGAGTAAGTCGGTGCTGGAAAACAACGGCGCACCGATCGGCGGTGGCCTGCATTGCCTGGGCACCGGCTCAGTGGTGTTTATGCACACCACGCGCGTGGCGCATAATTTCACCACCCAGGTGACCGGTCGCGGCGGTGGTCTGGCTGCGGAAAGCGGTTGCTTAATGCACGTCTTCGCTTTCAATAACCCGATCAATGCGCCGACCGTGATCCACGACAACATCGCCCACATGCAGGGGGGCGGCATCTATGCGGCCACCGGTGCCCAGGTGCGTATCAATGCGATCACAGCAGAATCACCCGGGCAAGTGCGGTTGCGCAACAACCGCGTGGAGAATTTTATCAACCCCAGCCAGCCGGGCGCCGGCGCCGGGATTTACGCCACCGGCGTTGGCAGCGAAGTCACCGGTGTGCGTGTGGTGCTGGATGGCAACACCATTGATGAAAACATGGGGTTTGTTGGCGGCGCCGCGATTGCCGTGCATGACGGGGCGTTCTTCTCGCTGCGCGCCGGCGGTCTGAACAACGTGTGTTTTGATCCCGATTCGGATGACCGGTCCTGCAATCAAATCAAAAACAATGTCACCTTGAGCGGCGATGCCGCGGTGATCAAAATCACCGGCGGCGCGGCGGCGGAAATTTATCAGACCAGCGTGTTCGCCAATCAGACCTCAACGCCCACCAATCAACTGGCCTCGGTGCTGGACGGCGATCTGGTGATGCAGGGTGATTTGATTTTCGACAACGGCCGGGTGCCCAATCCGCCGCAAATCCAGGTGCCCACGCGCCTGATCCGGGTGGCGCCAAACGGCACGTTTCACGGCGATTTTCTGACTTTCACCGACAACCGCTTGTGGGGCGGTCGGGTGATTCAGGCCAGCTCATCACCGCAAATCAACCTGACCCGCTCCATCGTCGCCGAGGACCCCAATGAAGCCGTGTTTCTGGACGCCAGCGTGCAACCCAGCACCACCCTGTTTCGTTGCCTGCTGGTGCATGAGAACAGCAGCTTCACCGGCAGCCAGATTGTGCTCGGTGCGCCGCTGTGGCAAAGCACCTGGCCGCGCCATTTGCGCAGCGATTCCCCGGGCGTTAACCTGTGCACGCACGTGGTCACCGACCTGCTTCCGGAGCACGACATCGACGGCCAGGAACGCGGGCCGTGTCCGGTGGCCTGCCTGCCGCAGCGCTTTGACGCCGGCGCCGATGAATTTCGTGGCGAGGACGTGATCTTCCGCAACGGCTTTGCCTTGATTCTGTAATGGGATCGGCCGGGGTCAGTCCATGTGTTCGGACAGCTGTTCCAGTGCGCGCGCCACGTACATGCGCGCGGCATTGGCCGACGGTTTGTCGGTCAACTCGGCGATTTCGGTGAAACTGAAACCGAATTCCAGGCGCAGCACCACCGCTTCCCGCTGCGCCGGATTCAGGTGTTGCAGGGCCTCGTCGTAAATCAGCAGGTCATCCTGCACATTGAGCTGATGCAACTGGCTGTGTTCCAGCGCCTGCGACACCTGCAGCGTGATGGGGTGTTTCTTTTGCCCGATTTCCTTGCGGATGCGGTTCAACAGGATGGTGCGCAGGTAGGCCAGAAAAGCGCCGCGGTGGCGGTGATTGAACTCGCCGGCCTTGCGCAGGCCGACGATCAGGGTTTCCTGCACCAGATCCGAGGTTTCGTTCAGGTCGCGTGAATACGCCGGCAGGCGACCGCGCGCCCATTGGCTGAGCAGCGGATGATAGATGCGAATCAATTCGTTGCCGGCATCGGCATCGCCTTCGCTGACCTGTTTCAGCAGCATCGAAGTGTCGTGCAGATTATTCATCGGCGCGCGCGCTCAAATTTGTTTCAATCGTTTCATGCATGCCAAGCATCGGTTCCTGATACCGTTTAATTATACAGGCAATGTTGCGAAAACCGGGCGGCGCAATCGGCGCCGGTGCATGGATTGTGTATTTTGTGAACCAGTCAACGTCTGCGCAGCGGATGCGCCGACTGCAGGCAACCACAGATGCGGTGTGGGCGAAAAATGGCACAAAGGACGGGTTGTGTGTTTGTGCTGGCTGAGGCAGGGCAGCGAAGACGGGCCGAGGCGACCCGTCTCCATGGGCGTGGCGACTTATTCGAAGCCGTTGGCAAAGATCACGTCTTCAATCACGCGAATGATGCCGGTCATGCCCGCGCCTACGTGCACATCGCAGTGGTAGGGCACATCGCCGGCGACGTCAAAGGGCAGGGTGAATTCCCACAAAGCGGTGGACGGATCGCCATTGCCGCCGTCGCCGTCGCAGCCATTGGCGCAGCGGAACGAATCGTCGTCTGCATTGACGTTGTGCAGGCCCTGGTCGTCGTTGGTGAAGGTCACGCTGTCACCGGTGGCAATGGTCAGGTCATCGGGCACAAAAGTCAGGCCGTTGGTGATCACCTGATGGTTGGTGCCCTGCACCACGATCAGGCCGGACATACCAGACCCACCGGGACCGCCGTGAATGGCGCAGAAATACGGCACACTGCCTTCCTGATCGAACTGCACGGTGGCCTGCCAGGCGTTGCTGGCCGGCGAACCGTCGCCGCCGTTGCCGTCGTTGTCGCAACCGTTGGCGCAGCGAAAGGAATCGTCGTCGGCTTGCACGTTGTGAAAACCGCCCTGGTTGATGAAGGTGACGGTGTCGCCTTTGCGAATGTTCAGAGTACTCGGGGTGAAGGTGTTGCTGCTGACCAGCACCACGTGGTTTTCACCGCGCGCGCTGTGCGCCCAGGCGCTGAGCAACAGCGCCACGGTGAGGATTTGCAGTTGTTTCATTGAAACTCTCTTCGTTTTGACCGCAAGCATTCTATCACCGCCGCTTGTGATTTCCCTGCAGCAATTGCAAAAATGTGACTGACTTCAAAGCTTCAACGGTTCTTGCGGCTGGAAGCGTGTCCGGAAACAATCACCCAACCGCCCGGGTTGCGCTGCAGAATCAGGGTCAATGCGCCGGAATAGCTGAATCGACTGGCGTTGCCGGATTCAATGGTGGTGGTGTATTCAGTGAAAATGTGACCCACGTTTTCGCCGATCAGCACATAGCGGGTATTGCGCGTGTCCATGTGCACCGCGCCGTTGCTGGACAACTGTTGCATCGCCGTGGCCACCCCTTCACGCGTTTGATGGGTGATCTGCCCGTCTTCAACCCAGAAAAACTCCTCGTCGTCGGTGATGAGTTTCAGCAGATTGTAGGCGTCGCTGTTGTTGTGCAGCTGTTGATAATAGTTGAAAAACTCCTGCAACTCTTTGAGCGATTTTTTATCCGCCTCATCGGCGATGAGGGGAAAACTGAACAGCAACAGAATGCACGGCATCAGGCGCATGGTTGATTCCTCTGAATGGCGATTGGTTTCCGATTATACGCGCTCTGTGCCCGCCACGCCACCGCCGGGTGTTGACGCCTTGGTGCGTGGCATCAAGAGGTGCGTGTTATTTGCATTCGATGCATGCACAGGGTGGCTTTTGTGATCTCAGTGGTGGTAAAATAGTCGGCCTGATTCAACACATCGGCGTGTGGCGCAGCCTGGTAGCGCACTTCGTTCGGGACGAAGGGGTCGGAGGTTCGAATCCTCTCACGCCGACCAATCCATCCATACATCCACACAGACGGTCTGCTATTCTGCACAGCCCCTCTCAAGTGCCTCACGTGAATTCAATGAATGCACCATTCAAGGCGGCGCCGAATCTGAGTGCTGGCCGAGTTTGGCATCACAGGGATCAAACGGCCTGGCACCTCCATGTGCCACAGGCCGTTTGCTTGCGCGAATGGCTTATGGATAGATTAAGTTCAATGGCGAGCGAAAAATCAAATCACTGGTTTCATCCGCGCCGGCATCAAAGCTGAAGCCGTTGCTGCAGCCGCTGGTGCGCGCGCACACGCCGCGTGTTTCATCCTCAATGTCAGCGTTCTGTGGCGTGTAAAACAGCGTGTTGCATTTGTCTACGGCCGGGCTGTTGGGCTTCAGACGCAGAAACATGTCCGCGTAGGGGTAGTCGGCCAGACCGCTGCCGCTGTTGCCTGGCAGCAGTTCGGCGCCGGATCCGCTGGTGCCGGCAATGGATTCGGTTTCATCCAGCAACACGCAGCTGAACACGTCATCGCCCACCGGCGTGCCCATGCCGCTGAAGTTTGGAAATTCAAAAATGCCATTGGTGCTGTAAAAAATCGATGCGTGGGTTTCTGTGGTGGCGTTCTGCGAGACCACCGCAGCGACGAAGTTGTTGAAAACCGGGCTCGGGGAAATGGAGATGGAATTGTAGGCCATCACCGCCTGCGCGCCAAAGCGCGCGCGCACCAGACCCTTAACCATGCTACCGGAGACACTGTTGATCGCATTGCCTTCCAGTGTCAACTGCGTGCCGGCGTCGCGCACATCGATGACGTAACCGGCGGTCTGGTTGGATCTCAGCAAGGCTTGACTGATGTCGATTTGCGCGCCGCTGCTGGCATAAAGGACGCCGCCGGTGGAATCGCTGTTCACATTCTCCGGACTGTCCTGCGATCGGTTCAACAACACTTCGTTGCAGGCATACGGGTAGCCTGGGCCGCCGCACGCGCCCTGCAACCGGGCGATCACCAGTTCGGCGCTGTTTTCCACCGCCGCCGCACCGCCCAAACCCAAATCACCGCTGATGCTGGAACCCACCAGCGTCGCGCCGGCGATGAAGGCCTGGGTGCCGGCGTCGCTGAGGTACAATCCGCCGCCTTTGGTGACGGCAGCAATGGCGTCGATGGTGCCGGCCACTTGCAAGGGAAAAGAGGTGGCCGCGAACGGCGGCACACTGAATTGACCCCACAGGCCCACGGTGGAACCGCCGTCGGCGTACACCGCGCCGCCGCTGTTTTGGGACTGCCCGCGCAATTGGTTGGCAAAAATGGTGTTGTTCGGCGGCCACGTGGGTTTTTTTGAAATCAGGTGGACTTGACAGCCGTTGGTGGCGCGGATGGCACCGCCGTGACCGCTGGCGCTGGTCAGCAATTTGCCGTACATCTGAAACCCCTGAAACACTGCGCTGGCGTTGTTGCAGTAGAAAAAGCCGCCGTCTTCAGCCTGATTGGAAGTGTTTGGTGCGTAAATATTGCTGGCACTCAGTTGCGTGATGCCGGCGCCGCCGCCGAGCATAAAGATCCCGCCGCCCTGTACGCCGGTGTTGGCGAGAAAACTGATGTTGTTGAGACCCACGTCGCCGCCGTTGGGCAGAATGATGGACATTGCGCCGCCGGGTGAAAAGGTTTCACTGGCGCCGTGCGTCAGGTTGAAATTCTCGATTTGCACGTCAATGACGTTGGTGGTGATCAGTTGCACCACGGTGTGGCTGTTGCCGCCGTCGATGATGGAAAAGCCGTCGGCATCGGGCGCGCCGTTTTCCGCCGCGTTGCAATCGGCGAAACCGCCGATGAGGGTGACGTTGCTGTCCGAGAAAATCGGCCCGCTGACGTAGTTTTTGACCACATGAATCAGCGATTCGTTGTTGGCCAGTGCGTCGCTGATCTGTGCGTAATCGCAGCCCGGTCCGACCGAGGCCGGGTTGCCGTTGATCTGGCGGTCCGTGCTGCGCTGACGCGCTGCCTGCATCGAATCGACCAGATCCCGCGCCTGTGCCAGGGCGGATTGCATTGCAAGGTTTTCGCTGTGCAACGGTGCGCTGTGCAACAGCGCGAGGCCGGAGATGGCCAGGCATTGAAGAGTTTTTTTCATGTCATTTCCCCTGAAAATCAAGTTGTCTTGAAGCTAAAAACAGCGGTTGACGAGAAAATCGAACAAAAAATTTCGCGGCGCAATAATTTCCAGGCAGTAGAGACAAATAAATGTGTGGTTTTGAGCCATGGCGGCATTGACTGGGTGCGCGGGCGAGTGCCCGCTTTCATTCACATTTGGAGATGACACATGCGAACACAATTGCAGCATTGCATGGACAAACAATTGGGCGTTTTATTGCATTTGCGCGGCGGACACGCCTTGCCGTGCGTGATTCGGGGCCTCAGCGGCGAGATGCTGTGGGGAAAAAATCAACAATACGATCACCTGGTGGTGCCGCTGGATGAGGTCATTGCTGTGGCGTGGAACGGTCAGGGCTTGCCGGCGGATCAGTCCTTACTCGATTGAGCGCATCGATGCGCTCACGGGTTGTGCTCAGGTTGTTGCTGTCGGCCGGGTAAACCCCCTGTTTCAGTTGCAACACCGCCTGCAATTCAGCGGCGGCAGCTGCCTCGTTGCCCAGCAGGTGCAGCACCCAGGCGCGCGCTTCGCGCATTTCCAGGGTGATGATGTGCGCTTCACCGAGCGCTGTTGTGGCCACCGGCCAGCGGGCCTCCAGGATGTGCAACGAACGCTGCGGTTGACCGCTTTCATACAGCAATTCGGCCAGATTGAATTCGATCATCAGGCTCAGCGGGTGCGTCGGCGGCAGCATTTGAGCGGCTTTGTCCAGTGCCAGGCGGTAGTGTTCTTCGGCGGCATCGAATCGCTTGAGCGCCTTGAGGTTGTTGGCCAGGTTGTTGTGCAGGTGGATGGCTGCCTCCGCATCACCCCCCGCTTCATCGAGCATCGCGGTCTGCAATTGCTGCAGCACGTCAATGGCGGATTCATGCCGGCCCAGTTGATTCAGCGCGTTGGCGTAATTGAACATCAGCCGGGTGTGGTCCGGGTGCTGCACACCAAACACCGCTGCGCTGTCCTTCAGGGTTTTCTCGTAAATGGGCAGGGCCTTCTGTGCCTGTCCGCTTTGCGTCAAGGCAGAGGCCAGGGTGTTGCGCACGGACAGCAGATTGCCGGACGTGGCCTTGCCGCCCATTTGCTGCAGCGCGTGTTCTTGCGCGGCTTCGATCGCGGCGATGGCGGCGGGGAAATTGCTGGCGGCAATTTCGGTGTTGGCCTGGGCAATGAATATTTTTGTCAGCGCGCCCTCTCGCGTTGGACTGTCTCTTTGTGCAAGCCAGTATTCGCGCGCGGCCTTGAGGCGTTCGCGTGCGCTGGGCAGATTGTGCAGGGCGTTGTGAATTTCCGCTTCGGTGTAGGCCCATTCGGCCTGTAAAGCGGCCATCTCGACGTCCCCCGGGGTCGCAGCGTTTTGCAGCCGTTTAAAGCGTGCGCCGGCCTGGGCGTGCAAGGCCTGCAGCCGCTCAATGTAATCCTTCTGACGCAAGGCATTGACGGTTTGCATTTGCAGCATCAATAAGCGCATGCGCTGGCGCTCGGTCATGCCTTGCACTTGCAACAAACGCTCTATTTCGTGCAAGGCGTCCGCTTCATGTCCGATGTTGAATTGTGCAGTGATCAGCGTGATCAGCGCCTGGGTTTTGACCCGGTCGGAAATGCCCTGAGTGTCGAACGCCTGCGCAATTTGACCTTCCAGCACATCGGCCATCAGCACGTCGCGTCCGCTTTGAGAGGGTGAGACCGATATCAGCAATTCATGCATCATTTGGCCGATTTGAGCGGTTTCATTGAGGGCCTGCACAGTCGCCTGTTGCGATTTCTGAATGCGCAGATTGCTCAACAGCAGCACCAGCGATGTGACGGTGAGCAGTGCGAAAAGCGTGCCAAGCATGAGGCGTTTATTGCGTTTGGCCGGTGCCGCATGCAAGCCTTGCAGTGCGTCGATGACGGCATCAATGACCGGACGTCGGCCCGGGTTCGTTGCCAGCATGTCGCGCAGCAGAGCACGCCAGGGGTGTGGCCCCAGTCCACCGTGAATGTGCACACCCCGTTCGATGTTTTGTTTCAGTTCCGATAGAGTGCGCCCGTTGTGTGGAAAGGCGCCTGCGTGGGAAAGAAAGTAAAACACCACGCCCAGGGCGTACACGTCGGAGGCTTTGTCGTGGGTGCTGCCGTCAAACAATTCCGGCGCCATCACCAGCGGTGTTGAATAGGGCATCTGTCCGTGCAAAGTGATTTCCAGGTCGCTGCCGGCGCCAAAATCCATCAGCACAGCGCCGCGACCGGGTTCGACCATGAAGTTCTGCGGTTTGATGTCGCCGTGCACAATCTGTGCATCGTGCACCGCCTTTACGGCCTGCGCCATCTGCGTGCATAAACGCAGGCATTCGGGCCAGGTAAGCGTTGCCGGCCGCCACGCATCCAGCGTCTGGCCCTGCAAGCGTTCACACCAAAAACCACTCACGTCATCTTCACTGCGTGCACCGTAGATGGCCAACACGTGGTTGTGCCGAACTTTGGCCAGGCGCTGGGCTTCGGCGATGAAGTGCCGGTCACTGATGTATTGGCGGCTTTTTTTGGAGAGGAATTTAACCGCCACCGTGCGGTTCAATTCACCGTCGTGTGCTTCAAACACGTGGCCCATGCCGCCTTCACCAATGGCCTGGCCGATGCGCAGATGGCACCAACTCTGGCCGCTGTGCACCCCGGCGCCTGCCTCGGCTTGACCCGCGTCATTGCGGCGCTTGGCGGCGAATTGCGAACGGATGCCCTGCAACATCCTCAGGGCTTTGCGTGTGGCATCGTCGGTGTCGTCCTTTTCCAGGTTCAGTTGTTTGCCGTCTGCGATTTCACCCAGCCAGCGTTCAAGTTTTGCATCGGCATCGCGCTCACTCATCGCAGCCAGTCGGTCAGTTTGGCCAGCGCGCGCGTCAAGGCCATGCGCACCGCGTCGGGGCTGGGCTTGTTCAGAGATTCAGCGATCTCTGCATACGACAGGCCAAATTCCATGCGCAACACAACCAGTTCCTGCTCAGCTTCGCTGAGTTTGGCCAGCGCCGACTCGTATTGGATGAACTGATCCAGATCGTGTTCGGTGGCAAATTGCGAACGGCTGTTGAGCACCTGCTCCAAATCCGTGGAAGGCTGTGCCTTGCGCAGAGAGTCGTTGATACCATTGATAAAAATGCGGCGCAGATAGGCCAGAAAAGCACCGGGCCTTGGGGTTTCGATGTGGCCAATGCGTTGCAGGCCGCGCAGCAAGGTTTCCTGCACCAGATCGTGCGTTTCCAGCAGTTGTTTCTGACTGTAGGGAATGCGTCCATGCGCCCATCGCAGCAACAACGGCTGACATAAGCGCATCAACTCCTCGCTGGCCGCTTCATCGCCGTTTTCGATGCGTTTGATCAACAAAGCCGTGGTGGACAGGGTGGTCATCTTGCTTCCGTGGACGGGCCCTCAAGTATCGCACGAATGGCAGCGCTTGTCAGCGGCTGCACCCCGCTCAGCGCACCGGCGCGCGCATCAGGCCGGTGCTGGATTGGGTCGGGCCGTGCTTGCGCAATGCAATGACCGCGTCCTGCTGTTCGGGCGTGAGCGCGTGGATGGTTTTGATGCGGCATTTTTGCGGCATGCGTCCGGGCACTGTGATCGAATCGAAGCGGGCCGACAGCACGCTGGAAATCGATTGATTGATGCGGATGTTGTTGGCAAAGGGCAATTCCGTGCAGGCGATGTCCAGACTCAGCAGGTAGGCCGAGCGCACCGAGGTGGACACGATCAGGTGGCGGTTGTCCAGTGAATTCCAGCCGTGGAAGCGAAAGGCGTTGATTTTGTCCAGCGCCGGCAGTTCCTCGGCGGCGATGTAGTCTTCGTACATGTGCATGCGCGCCGGGTCTTTGGCGGTTTTGCCCGCGCAGGCGCCGAGCAAGGCGATGGCACAAAGCAGGGCCAGTCGAACGATGGTTTGTTGTGTGTTCATGGAGTCATCCTCGCAAATTCAGTGGTTCAGCCCATTGTAGGACAGCGCGGGTTAAAAAAGCATCAAGGGCGACGGGAATGTGTGGTCCAGTTCATGAAAAAAAATGCCAACTGTGAACTGCGCAACACTTTGCGGTTTTATTGATGCAGGTCAAGGATTGTCCGCGCTACAGCCCACACCTCTGCCTTGATCCATTCTCTGATGAGGCAATCCAATGACGATTCGCACAACAACATTGATCGGCGTTCTCGCCGCCCTGCTGTCGGCCTGTGCCAGCACCCAGGGACCCAAGGAATCCACCGGCATGATCATCGGCGGTCTGCTCGGTGGCGCCATCGGCCACCAAATCGGCGACGGCCATGGGCAGACGGTGGCCACTGTGGTGGGCGCCATCATCGGCACCGCCATCGGCGGCAGCGTCGGACGCAGCATGGACGACACCGACCGATTGAAAGTGGCGCATTCACTGGAAACCGTGCGCACCGGTGTGGTGACGTCCTGGCGCAACCCCGACACCGGCCACACCTATGAAATGGTGCCCCGCCGCACCTTTGAGCAGGCCGGTGCCCCGTGTCGTGAATATCAGGTCACCGCCAACATCGGTGGGCGCGAGGAACAGATCTATGGCACCGCTTGCCGTCAGCCGGACGGCAGCTGGAAAGTGATCCGCTGAGCCTGCGCGCCGCCGGTCAGTCTGTGCGCAGACCCAGCGCCGCATAGACGGCGCTGGCCTGGCCGTCGGCGTTGCGGATGGCGCGGCCGCTTTCATAGTCGTACAGCGACCAGTCAAAGCCGTGTTGCTTGGCGGCCCGGACCACCGCACCGAGGTAATTGCGGCCGTGCGCAGGGTTGCCGGTGTGAAACACGCCGAAG